>PKCZ01000096.1 GCA_002862405.1 Pseudomonadota bacterium | reverse complement strand
TGTTTTCCACCCAACAAATCATGACGGGAGGACCGGATGTAGTCGCTCACGGTATCAATTGCCGCTTCACCCAATGGCACCAACCGCTCTTTTCCACCTTTGCCCAATACGCGCACCACACCTTGATTCAGGCTGAGTTGCGGCAAAGTTAGTTCGACCAACTCGGAAACACGCAGACCGCAGGCGTATAAGACCTCGAGCATTGCTAAATCCCGATGCTCCACGGCGATAGCAGTGTCAGGTGCGGCCAGCAGTCGATCTACCTCGGCCTCCGATAACGACTTCGGTAACGGACGTGAGGGTTTTGGTCGCTCTAGGTGCTGCGTCGGGTCCGTTGGGATATCACCCTCTCGAACGAGGTACTGATAAAAACTCCGCAGACTCGAGAGCAATCGTGAAATGGACCGGTGTGAACTACCCTCGGCTAGTCTCGCGCCTAGATAGGCCTGTATATCCGATTCTGAGGCTGCCAAGGCATCGCTCTTACACTGCTCGGAGAGCCAGCGATCGAGCCCCTGTACGTCACGCTTATACGCCTGGCAGGTATTGTCGCTTAGGCCTCGCTCCAGCCAGAGCGCCGTGACAAAACGATCGAGTTCAGAGGTAATCAGGCGACTCATTGCTGACCCCGCCCGCAGAAGTGTCTTAAGACAGCTTTTCCTTGATGCGTGCCGCCTTACCGGACAGCTCACGCAAGTAGTAAAGCTTGGCCTGTCTCACATCACCACGGCGCTTAACTGAAATCGAGTCAACCAGAGGACTGTATGTCTGGAAAGTACGCTCAACACCTACACCGTGCGAGATCTTTCGGACTGTGAAAGCTGAGTTCAGACCGCGGTTACGCTTACCAATGCAGACACCTTCGAATGCCTGAAGACGCTCACGGTTACCTTCCTTCACCTTTACCTGAACAACAACAGTGTCTCCCGGCGCAAACGCAGGAACATCTTTTGTCATTTGCTCAGCATCAAGCTCCGCAATAATTTTGTTTGCACTCATGGCTGTCTCCTTGGCTTACTGCTCTTCGGCGAGCAGCGGCACACGTTAATCTCATAATCTCGTTTTCTGGCGGTAGCTTGTGTCACATACACCTACTCTCAGATGCTGCTCATGTTGGGATGCTGAACCCTCTTACGGTCCTTACTGCATCTCCCAACGCGCTAACAAGCTCCGCTGTTCATCGCTCAGGTCAAACTCAGAAATCAGATCTGGCCTCCGCTCGAGGGTCCGTTTCAGCGACTGGGCCGCCCGCCAATCGGCGATACGTGCTTGGTCGCCGCTGAGCAGTACGGATGGCACTGCCTCACCCTCAAAAATCTCAGGTCGCGTATAGTGCGGACAGTCGAGCAATCCGTCAACAAAAGAGTCCTGTTCTGCGGACAATTCATCACCTAAAACACCCGGAATGCGACGAATTAACGAATCCATGATCAACATGGCCGGTATTTCGCCGCCACTGACTACGATGTCGCCAACCGACAACTCAATATCTACGGATCGTGAAACGAAGCGCTCATCAAAACCTTCGTAACGCCCAGCGACAAAAATGAGCGAGTCCCGCTGCAACAAAGTCGTCAATAATCGCTCATCCACAACCTGCCCTTGGGGACTCATGGCAATAACCGGCGCGTGATCGCCTAAACGGTTTTTAGCGCTCTCCACTGCGGCTGTCATGATCGGCGCAGTCATCACCATACCCGGTCCGCCGCCATAGGGCCTGTCATCCACCGTCCCATGTTTGTCGGTGGCAAACTCACGCGGATCGATGACTTCAATACTGCATCGACCGTACCGCACCGCTCTGCCCGTGACACCCCAGTCGGTGATAGCGCTGACCATCTCCGGGAAGATGCTGATAAAGCCCAATTTAGACAGCATGACCTCGTTAGTCATCTGGATGCCACCTGACACAAATTCGCTGTGATTCGATCTCCACCGCCACAATCACATCGTCTTCAAGCCACGGGATCAAGCGTTCGCGATCGTCGATACTGTCTTCCGTAGGTCGGACCACCAGGACATCGTTCGCACCGGTTTCAATTAGGTGATCGACGCAACCCAGGCTCAAGCTTTCGTTGTCGACGCTGAGCTCGACGCGGCAACCGACCAGATCACGCCAATAAAACTCGCCATCGTTCAGGCCCGGAAGTGAAGATTCAGGTATTTCGATGGAATGACCGCGGAGCATCTCCGCTGCATTTCGATCATCTACGCCTGCAAGCTTCGCGATGAATCCCTTACCTTGCGATCGCACGGTCGTGATATCAACCGATCGAATACGCTCGCCGCCTGGATCAGTCAGTTGCTTAGGTGAAAGTGAGGTAAGCGAGGCTGGGTCTTCAAGATTAATGCGAACCTTGACCCAGCCCTTGATTCCATACACGCCAACAATAGTGGCGATGGAAATAAGATGTGATGTGGCGTCTGAAGGCGCCACCGGTGACCTATTAGGCTGCAGCGGCTGCTTCGGTTGCCGCTTCTTTGATCAGACGAGCAACGCGGGGTGAAAGTTTAGCACCCTTAGCAACCCATGCATCAATACGATCAGTGTCGATACGAAGACGCTCTTCCTGACCGCGCGCAATAGGATTGAAAAATCCGACGCGCTCGATAAAACGTCCGTCGCGCGAGTTACGGCTGTCAGTAACAGTCACGTGATAGAAGGGGCGCTTTTTAGCACCACTTCGTGAGAGACGAATTGTAACCATAACTATGTCCTAGCTGTTTACCGCCGGGGTGTATCCCACAGCAAAATTTGAGGTGGCGGATGCTACATGAAGTCCGCTTGGGTTTAAAGACCTAAGAGGCGGAATAATTAACGCCTTGGAAAACCCGGAGGCAAGCCACCACCGGGAGGCATACCACCACCGGGAGGCATACCACCACCGCCACCCATCATGCCGCCCATGCCACGCATCATGCGCTGCATGCCACCGCCCTTCATTTTCTTCATCATTTTCTGCATCTGCTTGTGCTGCTTGAGCAGGCGGTTAAGGTCAGGCACCCCTGTTCCCGATCCCGCAGTAATGCGCCGTTTACGCGATGGATTGATGAGATCTGGGTTTTTGCGTTCTTTGGGTGTCATGGAGTTAATCATTGCCTCCATACGATCGAACTGTTTCGTATCCAACTGCGATTGTGCCGCCTGTGCCATGCCGCCCATACCAGGCATCTTGTCCAGCATGGCACCAATGCCGCCCATATTTTTCATCTGCTGGAGCTGGTCACGGAAATCTTCGAGATCAAAGCGACCACCCTTCTCCACTTTTTTCGCGAGACGCTGGGCCTTCTTTTTATCGACCTTTCGCTCGGCATCCTCAATGAGCGAGAGTAAATCCCCCATACCCAAAATACGCGAAGCTAGACGATCAGGATAAAACGGCTCGAGCGCCTCAGTCTTTTCACCAACACCCATAAACTTAATGGGCTTACCCGTCACCGAGCGGACCGACAGCGCCGCACCGCCGCGAGTATCGGCATCGACCTTAGTCAGGATCACACCGGTGAGTGCCAAGGCTCGATCAAAGGCAGTCGCGGTATTCACAGCATCCTGACCGGTCATGGCATCGATCACAAACAGCGTCTCTACCGGATTAATCGCCTTATGGAGCGCGCTAATCTCAGTCATCATCTCTTCATCAATGGCGAGTCGGCCTGCCGTGTCGACCAGAAGAACGTCGCTGAACGCCGTCTTGGCGTTCTTGAGTGCACGGTTAACGATGTCAACAGGACGCTCATCCACTGTCGAGGACTCAAACCTTGCGCCGACCTCGTCGGCGAGGGTTTCAAGCTGTTTGATGGCCGCTGGACGATGCACATCAGCGCTAACGACAGTGACCTTTTTCTTTTCTCGCTCCATGAGATAGCGAGCCAGTTTGGCGACCGAGGTCGTTTTACCGGCACCCTGTAAACCGGCGACCATAACAACGGCTGGCGGTTGGGCGGCTAGGTTAAGTTGCTCGTTGGCTTCTCCCATGACCGTTTGAAGTTCGGCCTGAACAATTTTAAGAAACTCCTGGCCGGGAGAAAGACTCGAGGACACCTGAGTACCGACCGCACGTTCTTTCACCCGATCAGTAAAATCCCTAACCACAGACAGTGCGACGTCAGCTTCCAAAAGCGCCATGCGCACTTCGCGCAGGGTTTCTCGAATATTGTCTTCAGTTAGGCGGGATTTGCCCGCCATCGCCTTGAGGCTGGCCGATAGACGTTCACTCAAGCTTTCAAACATGTCTCTACCTATATCCAATAACAGTGTCGCGGACGATGGAACCGCGTAGTATACGCCTAGGTGAAAAAAATAATTAGGGGATCAAGGTATTCGCAATGCCATACAGTGACGTCAGTCAGCTACTTGCGCTAATGGCTACGGGTGCGGCAGCACTGTACTTATATACGGCCGTACGTCAGCTTCTTCGACTGGAAAAGCGAGAAGAAACCCTGTCAAAAGCGGTCCTTGTACCGGGCCTCATTGCATTGGCACTCCACGGCTCCGTGATCTACGCCGGGGCCACCTCGGTTAGCGCAAGCTTTGGCTTCTACAAAGTCGCCTCCATCACTTTTTGGCTCATGGGCGTGCTGAGCGTGCTGATTGTGATCGCTCGCCCGCTACAAACCTTGCTGATCGCCATCTTCCCTCTTGCGGCTATTTCGGTCCTCGTTGCAACGCTCACTCCCGAGACAGCGCGACCCATGACGGAAACCCCGCGTGGACTGCTGCTGCACATCTCCACGTCAATCATTGCCTACGCACTGTTCGGTCTGGCAATGCTGCAGGGATTGCTGGTGCTTCAACAAAGTCGTTTGCTGCGACAGCACAAGACCCGCGGTTTAATCCGTCGACTTCCACCGCTGGATGCAACCGAGCAACTGATGTTCGAACTCATACTCACGGGCACCGTCA
This sequence comes from Pseudomonadota bacterium, assembly GCA_002862405.1. Lineage (GTDB taxonomy): Bacteria > Pseudomonadota > Gammaproteobacteria > Pseudomonadales > Halieaceae > Luminiphilus. Next base: position 4,395 of record PKCZ01000096.1, on the reverse strand, counting down.
TTCTCAGCGTCTCTATCGTCGCCGGGATCTACTATGTCGAAGACTTGTTCGCGCAGCATTTGATCCATAAAACGGTTCTTACCGTTATCGCTTGGATTGTTTACGGGATTTTGACGACCGGACATTTCAGGCACGGCTGGCGAGTTAATACGGCTGTCATGTTATGTGCCAGCGGCTTTGCCCTTCTGACACTTGGTTTCTATGGCTCAAAGCTGGTATTGGAATTAGTACTCAACTGAGAAAAACAGGGTTGCTACCCGTACGTTTTTTCTCAACAATCACCAAACATGCTAACGCCCACCCCTAAACTTTGAACGACGCCCCGCTGGGACTTCTCTTTGCCATCTTGGCAGGCCTCATCCTTCTCTCTGGTTTCTTCTCCAGCTCCGAGACGGGCATGGTGGCACTCAACCGTTACCGCCTGAAGCACTTGCAACAGCAAGGGCATAAGGGTGCGCTGCGCGCTGGTAAATTACTCGCGCGACCGGACCGATTGATTGGCCTAATCCTAATTGGCAACAATCTGGTCAATATTCTGGCGTCTGCTATTGCAACCGTCGTCGCCATTCGCCTGTACGGCGATGCAGGTATCGCCATCGCGACAATCACACTGACAATCGTGATTTTGATTTTCGCGGAAATTACACCCAAAACCATTGCGGCCCTGCATCCGGAAAAAGTAGCCTTTCCTGCTAGCGTGATTTTGCTGCCGCTGATGAAACTCATCATGCCATTGGTCTGGGCTATCAATGCAATTACCAACAGCTTGCTGTCATTGTTCGGATTCAAAGCTGATGCGTCGAGCGAGGATGCACTGACACAGGAAGAGCTCCGCACCATTGTGAACGAGTCGAGCGGTCTCATACCTCGCAGACACCGCAATATGCTGGTCAATATCCTCGATCTTGAACAGGTCACCGTGAACGACATCATGGTGCCTAGAAATGAGATCTACGGTATTGATCTTGAAGATGATGACGAGACGATACTGACTCATCTAACCGGCAGTACCCACACGCTGGTGCCCGTATTTAAGGGCGATATCAACAAGATCGAAGGCGTCTTGCATTTACGTCACATCGGTCGATGTCTCAACGAAGGTAAGCTCGATCGCTCTGCACTGCTACGCGAATTGCAAGAGCCCTACTTTACGCCTGAAAATACCGCGTTACACATTCAGCTTCGACACTTCCAGCAGCGCAAACTACGACTGGGAATGATTGTCGATGAATACGGCGATATTCTCGGCCTTGTAGCTCTCGAGGATATCCTCGAGGAAATCGTGGGCAACTTCACCTCGAATCTCGTAGAGGATCAGGAAGAGGTCGCCACAACGGCTGATGGCGGCGCATCCTGCACGGGCAGTATTCCTATCCGAGATATTAATCGACAGTTTGATTGGGAGTTGCCAACAGATGGCCCTAAGACTATCAGTGGCCTTGCACTTGAAGCTCTGGAGGCGTTTCCAATGGGGCCTGCCTCCGTCAGAATTGGTAACTATCAGCTGGACGTTGAATCTATCGAAGGCAACGCCATCACTCAGGTGAAGGTCACTCCACTATCCTTCATGACAGCCGACGACGACTGACCTCTCAGAAAATTGAAAATCCAGCGTCTTTGCGGCGCTGCGTCGACGCCTCAAGGATTTCTCGCTTTCGATCATCATCAGCGGTAAACCAATCGACAATTTCATTGCCCGTTCGGAAACACCCTTCGCACACATCGTTTTGATCCAGCGAGCAGATCGAGATGCAGGGCGACTCGGGGGGATTACTCATGAGGGTCTCCTGCCGCTTGTGTGTCGTAAAACTCGGATGCAAACTCATCTAGCCTCTCCAACTCAATCGCCTCGCGAATGCCGCGCATATGGGTCTGGTAATAGGTCAGGTTATGAATCGTGCACAGCTGCGTGCCTAAAATTTCGTTGCAGCGGTCCAGATGATGTAGGTAAGCCCGGCTGAAATTCTGGCAGGTGTAACAAGCACAGTTATCGTCCAACGGCCGGGTACTGGTCTTGTGCCGAGCATTACGTAACTTGATAACGCCGTGACTCGTAAACAAATGTCCGTTTCGTGCATTGCGTGTTGGCATCACGCAGTCGAACATATCGACGCCACGACGCACAGCTTCAATTAGATCAGAGGGCGTGCCCACGCCCATGAGGTATCGCGGTCTGTCCTCGGGGAGCTGATGCGCAATATCGTCGAGGACCTTGATCATCTCCTCCTTAGGCTCGCCGACGGACAGACCGCCAATGGCGTAACCATCGAAGCCAATATTGACAAGCCCTTCAAGCGAGTCTTCGCGCAAGTGTTTGTACATGCCACCCTGAACGATGCCAAACAAGGCTGAAGGATTATCACCATGGGCTGATTTGCTTCGCGCCGCCCACCTCAGCGACAGCTCCATAGAGACACGCGCCTCCTCTTCTGTCGCGGGGTAGGGTGTGCACTCATCGAAGATCATTACGATGTCACTGCCGAGAGCTCGCTGAATTTTCATCGAGGTCTCCGGATCCAGAAATACTTTATTGCCATTGACCGGGGACTTAAACGTGACACCCGACTCCTCAACCTTGCGAACGTCACCCAGGCTAAACACCTGAAAACCACCGGAGTCGGTCAAGATGGGGCCTTGCCAGCCCATGAAATCATGCAGGTCGCCGTGCATACCAATGATATCGGTGCCCGGACGCAACCAGAGGTGAAATGTATTACCCAACAAAATGTGCGCACCCGTAGCGCGCACATCCTCTGGCGTCATACCTTTGACCGTGCCATAGGTACCTACTGGCATAAAGGCGGGCGTCTGAACGGTGCCTCGATCAAACGCAATGGCGCCGCGTCGCGCCAGACCATCAGTAGCAGTAACTGAGAAATCCACCTTTAGCTGCCTCCTTTTCGCGTGACGAACATTGCATCACCGTAACTAAAAAATCGGTATTCCTTTTGCACCGCGGCCTTGTAAGCGGCCATCGTTTCCTCATAGCCTGCAAAGGCAGAAACCAGCATGATGAGCGTACTTTCAGGTAAGTGAAAGTTCGTAATCATGGCATCAACCACGCGAAAGTCGCAGCCGGGATACAGGAAGATATCACTATCACCCTCAAAGGGCGCCGGGCATCCATCGGCCACTTCGACTGAGGCTGCAGCAGTCTCGAGTGATCGTACCGATGTTGTTCCCACGGCAATCACGCGCCCACCACGCTCTCGGCAGGCGCGAATCGCATCAACGCAGACCTCATCAACTTCAAGCCATTCGCTGTGCATCTTGTGGTTGTTAATGTCATCTACTCGCACGGGTTGGAAAGTGCCAGCGCCAACATGCAAGGTGACATAAGCAGTTTCGACGCCCTTAAGGCGGAGCAGTTCCAGCAGTGGGCCGTCAAAATGCAGGCCTGCGGTCGGCGCCGCTACTGCACCGTCACGTTTGGCATAGACCGTCTGATAGCGCTCTCTATCCACCTCTGTGTCCTCACGATCGATATACGGCGGGAGCGGCATGTGGCCGTGTAGCCGCATCATCTGACACACGTTTCCTGTCTCTGCCTCGAGCTCGAGGAGTGCGCCAGAGCGGCCTGTTACTCGAAGACTAAAGTCTGAAATATCGCCATTTGCATCCGAGGTGATGTAGATCAGGCTGCTCTCTTTCGGGCTTTTACTCGCTCGCACGTGAGCCAGTACTGAGCCATCACCCTTAAGTCGCTCAATCAGTATCTCTACGCGACCACCGGTTTGCTTTTGTCCGTACAGCCTGGCAGGTATGACGCGGGTGTTGTTAAAGATAAGTAGATCGCCAGAATGAACAAGCGCTTCAAGCTCCAAAAACTGACGATGAGACACGTTACCCGTTGGCCCGTCGAGCACTAGCATTCGAGAGCCGCTGCGGTCAGACAGTGGTGCCTGGGCAATCAGATGCTCAGGTAAATCGAAGTGGAAATCAGATGTCTTCATCGAGTGACTGTAGCGAATATCTCAGGTTGAGCGCCCCGACCAAGCTAGACACTACTAGAACTGTTTTCACGCAATGTACGCGTAGAAGCTGTCTGGTGCAAAGCCCTACAGCAAAAGCTTCTGTGGCTCCAAGTGCGTTGGTGGTGAAAACCCCAGTTACCTGTTACCGGCAACCATCTCTATGACAAATCTCGTCAGAAAGAACCCTTCGTATAACAGCTCTCGTCATAAAAAAGCCGGCATAAGCCGGCTTCTCTCGAAACGGTCTAACTGCTTATTTAGCTTCCTCGTCATCAGCGGGCTCTTCTGCAGCAGGCTCTTCCGCAGGTGCTTCCTCTTCCGCAGGTGCTTCTTCTTCAGCAGGCTCTTCTGCAGATGCTTCCTCTTCCGCAGGTGCTTCTTCTTCAGCAGGCTCCTCGGCGGGTGCTTCCTCTTCAGCAGG
>PKCZ01000088.1 GCA_002862405.1 Pseudomonadota bacterium | reverse complement strand
TGACGCTCAGCGACATAGAGGAAGCCCGGCGCCCCCGGCCCACCGTTCAGGAATTTGTAGGTGCAGCCAACGGCAAAGTCGACCTTACTCGCCTCCAGGTCCATATTAATGGCACCTGCACTGTGCGCTAAATCCCAAATCACCAAGCATCCGACAGACTGCGCCATGGCAGTAATGGCGTTCATATCTCGAAGAGCGCCCGATCTATAGTCGACGTGAGACAACAGAAGCACGGCGGATTCAGAGAGAGTCTCAGGCGTCAGCGCGGCAATATCGACAGCTTGTGTGCGGCAGCGATCAGCGCCAAGAAGTTGCGATAAACCATCAGCGATGTAGCTATCGGTGGGGAATTGGCCGTCCTCCAAAGTGATCAGGCTTCGACCTTCGTTCAGTTCTAGACAGGCGGTCAGCGCCTTGAATAAATTGATCGATAAACTATCGCAGCAAACGACGGTACCCGATGCCGCGCCAATGATGGGAGCAATTTGATCGCCGACACTGAGCGGCAGATCTATCCACTGTTTGGTATTCCAGCCACTGACAATTTCGTCAGCCCACTCCCTTGAGATCACTTCGTGTAGCCGCGTTTCTGTGTGGCGAGGTAGTGCTCCAAGCGAATTGCCGTCCAGATAGACCTTGCCGTCTGGCAGCTGGAAACGCGAACGTAATTTGTCAAAATCGCCGGCGCTCATGAGCTCAGTGACCTTTCTCCTTGATTGCTTCGAGCGCGTTCGCAACAGCGCTAAATGCCTCGGTTTTAGGATGTATGACATCAAAATGCCCGGCACCTTTAACCGTGATTATCTGCCCACTGTCGAAAGCCGCTACCTGATTTGCTCCGACGATGGGGTCTTCTTTGCCAATCACGACAGACACGGGAACATTGATAGCGTGCAGAGTCACTGAAGCATCTCGATAGGAATCATCCGGGGAATAAGTCTCGTCACCCATAAAAGGGGCAACCATCGACTGACAACTCCCTGACTCTGCGCCATAAGACACAAGGTCAGTGATGGGCGCTAAGCCCACCACACCGTCAATAGCCACACCCGTCTGGGCAGCGCGCAAGGCCAGGTGCCCACCGGCAGAATGGCCTACGAGGATGGGTTGCTGTCCTGTTTTATCGGTTACGAACTCAACCGCCGCGATGATGTCTTCTAAGCTGCCGGGCCAACCGCCACTTTCATCACCCACTCGCCGATACTCAGGCACCCAAACATCGTAGCCCATGGTTGAAAGCGCCTCGGCCATAGGCAAAGCGTGATTCCGGTCGTAGGCGTTGGACCAACAGCCGCCGTGGATCAGGGTGACAACACCTCGCGATGAGTCTGATCCTCTGATATTGACGACCGTATTCTGTGGTGAGCTTCCATAAGCCAGTGTCTGAGCGACTTCTTTGACAGGGAGCTGCAGTACGTCTCCAAAGCTCACTGGTTCCGAAATAGCCGGTACCGGCAATGACGCAGCGAAGAAAGTGAGGACTCTCAAGAAAGCATTTACCGACAAGAATCTAATACGATGGCGACGAAGGTGCATACGCCATGATAGACGAGGATCAAACTCGACGAGAAGTCAGGGCGCCAGCTTTATCGGCGTTTGAAGAAGTTCGATGCCCATGACAATGCACCATAGGCGATTGCCAGCAACAACACGGCGCCGGCCTCGTACATCAACTCATTAGGATCTGAATCTTTGCTTAGCAGAATCAGTCGTGTGATGCCTGTAATTGCAATCAACACGGGTAAGGTAACGGGCACACTGTGGGTCGAGTAGTAGGCGTAGGCCATGCCAAGCACCTCGAGGTAGATAAAGAGCAGCAGCAGATCAGCAAGATTAATATCGCGGTTGACCAGTAAGGCGCCTAATTCGAACCCAACCGCGACGATCGCTAATGCACCAATTAGTAGAAGTAGTCCTCGTTCGGCAAAGGCAAAAAGCCCCAATACCACGCCGTCAAACCGATCAATGAATTTTGACTCTTGCGCGTTGCCTTCTTTATTTTCGTGCTGTTCCATGGCGTGTTGCCCAAAACCCGCTGCTTCAAAAGGTTTTACGGACCAAAATTCAGGTCCGTTCAGTCTTTTTGGGCGTTTTTTATGGCCTGTCAGACAATCAAACCTTTGGTATCTTCCATTGGGTAGATAGATCCTTAGACAACTGTTTTGTGAGGTACTCCATCGTGACCCCGACCCTATCGCTTTGTGAACGACTTGATAGCCGTAGGACGAATCAGCCTGCGCGGCTGGCCTATATCATTGACGGCGTCGAGCGCGACAATAAAAGTAGTATTGATCACGTTTTTTGTATCGCTAACGGACTCATTGCAGCCGGCATTGGTAAAGGTGATCGCGTAGCCGTGCTATCGCGCAACAGCGTCGAGTGTGCGGAGGTGATGACAGGTATCTTGTGCTCGGGTGCGAGCATGGTGCCTGTCCCAAACACGGCGACACCAGAGGCGCAGAGAAATATGCTGCTCGACAGCGCGGTAAAGGGCCTATTTGTCTCAGATCAATACCGCAATGCAGCGCTTGAGCACTTCATGGACATCCACTCGATTAGGGCGGATCTCCGATTTGCGTTGGAGACGGCTTGCGAGCAATTTCATGATCATACGGCGTGGGCCAATACCTTTGATGCTAGCTCACCGAATGTCCACATGGCGTTCGACGAGGAATACGACATTCTCTACAGCTCCGGGACGACCGGCATCCCCAAGGGCATCATTCACAGCCATCTCGCGCGCAATCTTCTTATTTCTGGCACTGAAAAGATGGAGTTTGAGGGTGGTGTCGTTCTTACGAGTACGCCCCTATACTCAAACACCACAATCACGACCTGGTGGCCCTCGGTGTGGGTGGGTGCAACACAGGTCATCATGCGCAAGTTCAACGCGGAGCGCGCAAACGAGTTGATTCGCGACTACGCGATCACCCATGCCATGCTAGTGCCTGTGCAGTACCAACGCATGTGGGCTTCGCCCAATCATTCACCGGATAACTGGAAAAGTGTGAAGTGGCTGTTCTCTACCAGTGCACCACTATCAGCCGTCATGAAAGAGAAGATTCTGGCGGATACGAGTGCACAGTTACTGGAGTTCTACGGTTTGACCGAGGGCGGTGTCGCTACGACCTTAATAGCGCGGAAAGCCGCAGAGCTAGGTAAGTTGGGTTCGGTAGGTCAGGTACAGCCTGGGGGCGAATTGAAAATTCTGGGCGAAAACGGTGAATTACTGGGACCCAACGAGTCGGGCGAAATCGTTGGGCGCGCGGGCATCATGAGTGATGGCTATCTCAATCGTGAGGAGGCCACCAAGGCGATGCACTGGTTCGATGAGCAGGGTAGGCTTTTCTATCGCTCAGGCGATGTGGGTTACCTCGACGAGGATGGCTGGTTGTTTTTGAGTGACAGAATCAAGGACATGATTCTGTCGGGGGGTCAGAACATTTACGCCACCGACCTGGAGCAGGCCCTGAACGCCATGCCGGATGTGGTTGAGTCAGCGGTAGTGGCTAAACCTTCGGAGGACTGGGGTGAAACCCCTTGGGCGTTCGTAGTCAGGCGCGCTGACAGTAAGCGCGCCGAGGAAGACATCAGGCTCGATGCGAACAAACGGCTGAGCGCCATTCAGGCCATTGCCGGCGTCACCTTTATGGATGAGCTGCCTCGAAGCGACATTGGAAAGATCCTAAAACGGCAACTTCGAGAGGCCTTTTAGCCCGAGTTACTCTCGAACGGTTACTGCTCGGACATCATGTAGTCCAAGGTCATTGAGGTCAGTGCCTCGACACCCACCGGGAGCGCCCGTTCGTCTGCATAGAAGCGAGGCGAGTGGTTGGGATAGATCAAGGTCGGATCGTCAGGTGCGACCCCCAAGAACAAGAAGAGTCCCGGTACTTCATTGGCGAAGAAGGAGAAATCCTCGGCTGTTGTGGTTTGCGAGGCTTCGATGAAGCGATCACCCGCGACGCGTTCCAGCGTGGGCGACATTTGTCGGAAGAGATTGGGATCATTGCGAGTGACGCCATACCCCTGATCAATCACAACATCGGCTGTTGCGCCTGCAGCTTCAGCAATATTGGTGGCTGTGCGCCTAATCCGCTTGTGAATATCGATACGGGTTTCAGCATCAAAGGTCCTGATGGTGCCCTCAAGTTCTACTGATTCGGGGATGATGTTGTTGCGAACACCGCCCTCAACCCGTCCGATGGTAACGATGGAGGGCGTTAATGTGGCATCTAGTTGTCGTGAGACGATGGTTTGAAGTCCCAGGACGACTTGGCTGGCCGTCACAATGGGGTCGACGCCCGCCCAGGGCACAGCGCCGTGCGTCTGTTTGCCTTTGATGGTGATTTGATGGCGATCTGATGAAGCCATGAGTCCGCCAGGGCGTGTTGCAATGGTGCCGGCCGGGAATGGAAACACGTGTAGCCCGAACACGACATCGGGCCGCGGATTCTCAAACGCGCCTTCAATGAGCATGAGCTCCGCGCCGCCAACTGACCCGTCCGGCGTACCTTCTTCTGCCGGTTGGAATATGAATTTAACCGTCCCAGGTAAATCATCACCCATACCAGCGAGGACCTCGGCTACGCCCATCAAAATAGCCACGTGATTGTCATGGCCACAGGCGTGCATGACCCCGACTTCGCGACCCTGGTAGACACCTCGTGCTTTTGATGCAAACGGGAGGTCAACTAATTCGGTGACAGGCAGTCCATCCATATCGGCGCGCAAAGCAACGACCGGACCGTCGCCTCCGCGCAGTGTCCCAACCACACCGGTGTGAGCCACCTCAGTCTCAACCTCCATACCCAGGGACCGTAAGTGATGGGCGACAATTTTTGCTGTCCGAAATTCCTGATTACTGAGTTCGGGGTGTTGGTGAAAATCGCGTCGCCATTCGACAACCTTTGGCATTACGGCATCGATTTTTGCGGTCACGTCTGCTGCTAGCGAGTGCATGGGCAGTAATACCGCACAGCCAGTCGCAACAAGCAGGGATTTAAGAGATTTCATAAATGCGTGTCCTATCGTATTCCTACAGGGGAGTGAGCGAGGCTTTAATCATGTCCTGATTGTGTCAGCAAATCCATGGTGCCCCGTGAGATTCTACTGGGCACCTTTGGCCGCAAGCCCTGAAAGGCGTTCAGCGTGCGCCTCCTTGTTTTCACGAACTCTGCCGATGAAAAAGAGACCCAGTAACCAGAGCGCCGTCGATGCAACGACCGTGTAGATGCCCACCGTATCGAGTGTCGCTTGCGATACGAGGCCAGGCTTAGCGTCTTCAGGCCACGCCGCAAAGCTCAGAATGAGGCCTGCAGAAAACGCACCAGCCCCTGCCATGCACTTTTCAGCAAACGAACGCGCCGCCAATAGCGTTCCTTCCATGCGCTTGTTGGTGGCGGTCTCCACTTCCTCCACTGTGTCAAAGACCATCGAGCCCACCGCCGTTCCAGCCACAATGATGCAAGCGACAGCAGCAAAGTGACAGGCGAGAACACAGGCCAATATCAAAGGTGAGTCATTGGAGGGCAGCAGATCTAGAACGCGCAGCAGAATTAACGCATTTTCTAGCACCATGGAAGCCGCGAAAAAGCTAATAGCCGTATTTCGTTTGCCAAATAGGCCGCTGCACATGGGCGCAAGTTTTAGACCGAGCACCGGAGCAAGAAACAGGCTTAAGCCAATGGTGAGAATGTCGGAAGGCTCCAGTTCCCAGTAATAGCTGTAGTAGAAGAGCGTTAGGTTGGTAAATAGCCCCGAGGCAGCTTTGCAAACGATGTAAGCAATGAACAGTATGCGGTAGTTACGGCTGACATTCAGTGTGAGCCATATGTCTTTCAGTACCGTCTTTACCTGCTTGCGTTTGCTCTCCTTCTCACCTTCATCCGGTATATGGAGATGTGGGATGTGTTTATGTGTCCCCACGCCTGTTACCAATATGGCAATGGCCATGACAATGCTGCAGCCAATGCCATAAATCACCCAGGTCTCTGGCACATAGCGAGCGTCTTGCGTACCGTTGGCGCTGCTGTAGACGACAAAGACCCAAAGCAGATTCCACATGGTAAGCCCGCCCCACCAGCCAAACCAGGCCCTGAACGCAATCAGAGAGCTCCGCTCAACATAGTCCTGAGTCAATTCAGGACCCAGCGCCGTACTGGGTATTTCGTAAAGGGTAATGGTGGTTCGTATACCAATACCCATTACCAGCAGGTACCAGAAAAGCACTTGATCGGAGGCGGCAGTGGGGGGGTCCCAAATCAGAAAGAACGTCAGCGATACGGGGATGATGGATCCGTAGATAAACGGGTGTCTGCGGCCCCAGCGCGACTTGGTATTATCCGAAATATAGCCAATCAGCGGGTCGGAGATGGCATCGAAGATCAGCATGATTAGGATGGCCAGACCGGCAAGGTCAGGGGCAAGACCGAAGACTTGAACGTAAACAAATAACAGGAAATAGGCGAACGCGTTGTCTTTAATCCCGTAGGCAATCGAACCGAATCCGTATAGGAATTTCGTACTAAACGGGAGCGCAGTACCGCTGTCTGTCATAAGCTTGTTCTTTTGTTATTAGCTTTTCCCGAGACTACTCAGTATCTAGCGAACGTGCAAAGCAAAGTGACAAGAACAAGCTGGGCAAAAAAAACCGGGGCAGTGCCCCGGTTTTGGTGATCACCCTGCCCAGAGTTACACCGTTACTGCATTACCACGGAAGATCTTAGACAGATAACGACTGTCAGATGGCGTTGGCGCGGGTACGGAGCACTGAAGCACTGCATGCACCAAACGTGTCATTTCTTCTGCTAGTTCCTGATCGTTTGATGGCTCTTCGGTATGCGCCCGTCGCGTCAACTGAACCTGGTTAATCGCTGGGACCGTCGGTAAACGCTCTCCCTCAACACCCAAGGTCACTGTGAACGCGTGTAGCGAGTTTTTCACAAACAAGGCCAAAGCAAATTCTTCGCGTGTCGATGCAAGCGATGTATCAGGCGTAATCAAAACGATTTGACAATTCGGCACCAATGCGGACGTGCGCGCGACACGGAAGTGATGCGTGAGCTGATCATGCACCAGCTTTCTGAACTCATCGTCGCTAAGAACGCGATCCCAGGGCTCATTCGCATTAGCGGCAAGCGCATTAAGGGGTAAACGCTCAAACGGACTGCTAACCACAACATCGTAGCCACCCTCGTTGCGAAGAATGTCATCCAAACTGGATTCGAGTTCATCGCCAATGGCTCGACACTCGACATCAATCCCGTTGGGGTTATCGACGCTGTGCTTCATGGCGTTGGCGGCGTCTTCACTCTTCGTGAGCACCCAGAGTTTCTCGACGTTTTTAGCCAAGAAGCCATTAGCAATATTGGCTAGCTCGTTTTTCATCGAGTCGCCAATCAGGACAATGCGCTTACCCTCCAGTTTCGCGATCTCGCTCTCGTTAGGGGGCAACAGCAATTCACCCTCTGTTACCGAGCGATCAAACTTCAAGCCACCGGAGGGGTGGAAGGTCTCGCCACTGACGATGTCGTCCGCAAGGTGGAATACTGTTGACAGTCCCACCTGCTCATCGGTTGGCATCTTATGCAGGTGAAGACGATTCAAAATACCCGTTTCAATCTGCTCCGCCTGCTTTGATGTCTCCGCGAATTCAAAGAACGGTGCCGGCGCGTCTACGAAGGTTCCAAGGAACTGCTCGCGCTGCTCGTCACTCAGAATGCCCGCGCGAACAAGTCGCGTCATAAGTTTCTGTGCGATGCCCGTGTGCATGAGGTAGTTGGATGAGTTTCCAAGGCCACCCGAGTCACGGATCTTCAGTACGAGACGCGCGATTGGCTTTGGCAGTGCATCGATATCAATACCGTCCACTGCGTTACTTGCAAGCGTCATCACATCATCAGCACTGAAACCACTCAACATGCCAGCCAGAATGGCCTTATGAACCTCGTTTAAACGCTTGTTCTCAAGGACCAGCAGTCCGCGGCGGTCAAATAATCCGGGCGCCTCGGCAGAGCCGCGCAAGCGAGCACCATCAACGGGGCCGGGAGCCAGCGCGTTAATCTGAATCTCTGGTCCGAGGTGCCGCGAAAGAATTTCTGCCAGCACCCGCTGACCCGCCTTTGACACCGCATAATCCGCTCGGTTGGGGTAGGCCACAGCCACGTATTTTTCGCCACCGAAGTAGCTCGATACGTTTAAGATAGAACCTCTACCGCCCGCTTTCATTGCCGGACTGAATTTACGGATCAGCGAGTAGTTAGAGATGAGGTTGGCTTCCATGGTGCGGTCCCAATCGGCGCGCGTCATATCAACAACCATTTCTTCAGCGCCCGAAATACCGGCGTTGTTGATCAGGAAGTCGACATGGCCGAGCTCCGCGACCGCGTGGTCGTGAAGTTGAACGAGTGCATCGGGATCACCGACATCGATGCCGCCCAAGATGGTGACGCGACTTTCGGGTCTCGGATAACCAATATTGCGCAGCTCCTCCACAATCTCATCCCGAGCTTCTGCAAGTTTGCCTTCGCTTCGTGCGCTCAGAAGTACGCGCGCACCCGCAATCGCAAGGAAACGACCCAGTTGCAGACCAATACCCAGACTTCCTCCGGTAATGACCGCGGTACGACCTTTGTGCAATCCCGGTAGTACCCGCGAGATAGAGGAGGGCATTGAGCTCTTGCCCGTAGAACGCTTGATGCTGCGGGGCAACCACAAATTGATCGAATCCATTTTACGGACGCGGTTGGTCAGCGTTGCCGCCCAATCAGCGGCGAAGGTCAATGCCTCATCGTCCTCGGTGTCGTAGCGAACCATCTGGTTGGGCTGAACAGCCCATGTGAGATCGCCGGCGTTTGCCAGTGTCTCGTCCTCGTGACGCCAGCCACGAATCAGTGCTTCGACTGAGGCGCGGATGATTTCGTTCATCAGGTTGCCGTGACGATCAGACGGGTTTGTTACGTAGACAATCGCGGGTGGCTCGCCCTCAGCAAACAGACGATCCATGTTGCGAGCGAAGCTCGAGGCGAAGGCCACAGGTGCTACGACCTCGTCCCGGACAAAGTTCGCTACATCCTCATCATTCGCAGTACACAAGGAATAACCGTACTCCCCGTTAGGCTTTTGCGGCAGCAGAATCACCCCGTCTAACCGACCGAAATGATCCGACATCAACTGCATTGAGCGATCTACCGACTCCCTGCGAAGGGGGTCTAGATGTGACAGCTGTACGTCATCGAGGTTTCGAGCCTGTAGTAATGAGCGGGCGTGACCGACAGTATTCAGATTTCGGAAGGCCAGCATGACACGGGCGCCACT
>PKCZ01000085.1 GCA_002862405.1 Pseudomonadota bacterium | reverse complement strand
ACCTTGGTGCTCGCCTTCTTCGGTGGCTTGTGCAGTATCGCCATCAGCCACTACTTCCGGTTCTTCGCCGTCGGCCGGCGATGATTCTTCTGCCGCCGAAGTCGCGCTGCGGTTGAGTTTTAGAGTTCGAGTCGGCTTGTCTTCTCTACCGGCTGCTTCTTGATGTTCGGTGTCGGGTGTCGCGTTCGCGGTTGGCTCGACAGCCTGTTCGACAATGTTTGTTTCTTCTTCTTGCACGCGGTTGTACCTGTTGCGTTGGGAAAGTTTTGTTACCCGCAAAACGGGCGCTAAAGGATCTTTTGATGACCCACAGCCAACGCAAGTGCATGTTGAATTTGCTGGTCGTTGACTAGGGGAAGTTGGGCGAGATACAGCCCACAACTGAAAGGTAGCACCGCTTTAGCGGTGCGTCTACTAAGACTTGGTATAAATTTTTCGGTGGAACGAGGTACTTAGAGGCAGCCGTCCACAAACTCAGCTAGCTGTGTCTTGGAGAGTGCGCCCACTTTTGTTTCAACAGCACTGCCACCTTTGAAGACAATCAACGTGGGGATTCCACGGATACCAAACTTACCGGGTAGGTCCGGGTTTGCATCCACGTCCACTTTGCACACTTTCAGGCGGTCACCGTATTCATTGGCAATTTCCTCTAGAACGGGTGCAATCATCTTGCAGGGTCCGCACCACTCTGCCCAGAAATCAACAAGGACGGGTACGTCTGATGACAAAACCTCATTTTGAAATTCTGCGTCCGTTACGTGTGTAATGTTGTCGCTCATGGTGCCTCCGCATTTATCGCGACATATACTCTCAAAAAATATGTTCGGATGACAGTGTTGAAAACGAATGAGCGCGAACTCCGATGATTCTTGGTTTGTTTATTTAGTGCGGTGCTCGGACGGCACTTTTTACGCTGGGGTCACAACGGATCTACAGCGCCGAGTCAGGCAGCATAATGGCGAGATTGTCGGCGGTGCGAACTACACCCGTGCAAGAAGACCAGTGGCGCTGGCTTGGTGCGAGGAGTGCGAAAACCGGTCTGTCGCTCAGCAACGCGAGTATTCCGTTCGTCGTTTGTCCAGACGGGAGAAGCAGCATTTAGCAGCAAAAGCGGCGGTAGGCAAAGATGACGAGAGGTAACGAGGCGTTGGGCAGTGATTTGCTAGAGGATTTTTGGCGTTGGGCAGTTGCGCAGTATGAGGATGTGCAAGTGCGGGAAGGGCTTCTGGAGCTTCAGGAGAGTTCGGGTCTCATTATTTTGGAAGCCATGTTTCTTGCATGGTTGGGGCATCGAGGTCAGGCCATCGGAGAAGAAGAACAACGGCGCATTCGCGCGGCCATCACACCGTGGGTGGAACGTGTTGTGTTGCCGCTTCGTCGGCAACGGCAGGTTTGGACTGATATGCCATCTATGATCACGAATCGACGCCACCTGCTTGGACTCGAGCTGGAGGCAGAACGCATGTTAGCTCAGTTGCTTATTGATGCATTACCGATGGAGGAGCAGCTAAACGACCTCGCTACGCCAGCAGTAGATCGAAACTTGTCCCAACTCCCAGAGCTCAATGATGTGGCCACTCGTCGGCGGGTAGTCGACATGCTCGGGCGGTAGCCAGCACTGCTGGACCCGCGTACCATGCGCGGACCTTTTTTGTTTACTACCTACACAGGACAACCTGCCATGTTAAATGCGAGTTTTTTCTCGAAATCTGCGTGCAAAACTGTAGCGCTGGCGGCGCTAATGAGTGTCAGCTTGGTCGCTTGTGATCAAAATGCGGAGACAACTGAAATGAGTTTAGATAGCCAAGAGCAACGTATCAGCTACGGCATTGCCATGAACATGGGCCGACGCATGAAAGCTGAGGGCGTGCCAATCGACACGGATGCGTTTGCAGAGGGGCTTCGCGATGCGTTGTCAGGTGCGGAAGCGAAGATGACTGACGACGAAATAAACGCCGAAATGATCGCTATGCAGGAACAGATCCAGGCTGAGCAAGAAGCTGAGGTGCGCGCAGCAGGTGACGCTAACCTTGAAGCCGGTATTGCCTATCTGGAGGCGAACGCAGGCGCTGAAGGCGTTCAAACGACATCGACTGGTCTCCAGTACCGCGTGGTTCGAGAGGGCACTGGTGCGAAGCCTTCGTCGGCTGACTCGGTTGAAGTGCACTACGAAGGTCGTCTGATTAATGGCACTGTGTTTGACAGCAGTTACAGCCGTGGCCAAACGGTCACTTTTGGTGTCACGCAAGTAATCCCCGGTTGGACAGAGGCATTGCAGCTGATGAGCGAAGGCGCCGAGTATGAGCTGACCATCCCATCCAACCTGGCTTATGGCGCAGGTGGTGCGGGCGCTGCAATTGGGCCAAATGAGGTGCTCGTCTTTAAAGTAGAGCTCGTCGCGGTCGTTTCACAATAACCCGCTAAAGACTCGCGCTTGAAAACAGTGATACCGCTTAGCGGTTCACCGTACCTAAATGACCGGGTAATGAGGGCGAGGTAGGCCCTGCCTCACACGACGGCTGTCAATATCGGCCGCTTCCGCTTGAGTTTTAGCGCCGGTACTGCGCGTAGAACTCGTGTAGGAACGCATCAAACGAGACACTGTCGGCGGATTCGATATCACGCTGGCGTCGTAGCGATGCGATTGCCTCATCAGCCAGACTGGTTCTGATCTCGCTCGGCATTGGGTGGGCGTCGAATTGGCGATGCCACTCTTCAGCATAGCGCCCCATCAGGCCTGAGTAGCTGATGTTCTGCTCGAAGATTTCCCTTAACACGCGGGAAGATGGTGTCTCGACGTCGTCCATTAACATGCCCCGTGCTCGAATCATGGCGTCGCTGTGACGCGTTGTACTCGTTGCACTGTCGAGCCACCCAGCAGCCTCTTGCATCGCATCAAGAATGGGTTTGGCATGTTCGTTACGGGATATTGCCCGACCATCTTTTGTCAGTAGCTGAAGTGACGGATCACGTCCAAAGTTAAGGATCCGTTGAGTATTGGTGTTATCAATGTTGCGAGTGGCGGCATTACATAGTGGGCTATCCGACAGGACACACGACAGCAGGAAGGTATCGACCAAAGCAATGATTTCTTCATTGATACCAAGGGGCGTGAAGGGATTAATGTCGAGACATCTTACTTCGACGTACTCGATACCACGTTCTTCAAGCGCTCGCACCGGAGCCTCACCTGATCGGGTGACACGCTTTGGACGGATGGCACTGTAGAACTCATTTTCGATTTGCAGTAATCCGTCATTTAGCTGAGTGCGCTCGCCGCTGGTGACATGTGGTAATCGGCAATAATCGTCATGTGGCGTCACGATGGCCTTGGTCAGCGTTTCAATGTAGGTCTCTAGTTGGTTATAGCAAATCTGCAAACCATCCTGCGCGGAGCTGGTGTAGCCGAGATCACCCATACGGAGTGACGTCGCAAACTCGCCATAAAGTGTGTGGTTGTTGATGCTTTGTAGGTGCTCCGGTAACTCGCCCCGAACAAACGATCGGCTTAGCGCCGGAGAACTGCCCGTCAAAAAGTTGAGTAACCAGCCGTTGCGCTGGAAGTTTCTTATCAGCGCCAAATAGCCTTGCGTTCGCCAATTCGCCAGCGAACAGTCCGGGTTCCCAATACGTCTAGACGTCTCCCAGAAAGCATTGGGTAATGAGAAGTTGTAGTGAATTCCGGCGATGACCTGCATGGTTCGACCATACCGCGCGCTCAATCCATTTCGATATACACGTTTCATCGTACCGATGTTGGATGAGCCATAGCTCGCGATGGGAATTTCCGTCTCGGGTCCCAGTTCTCCCGGCATACTGGCGCCCCAGATGATTTCGTCTGGAAGTGACTGAGCGGTGTAGGCGTGCAGTTGATGGAGCTCGTTCAGCGCACCTGCAGGCGTGTCATGGACGCCCGTGATGAATTCGAGAAGCGCTTCCGAATAATCCGTGGTGATGGCATTGTGGGTCAAGGCAGAACCCAGTGGTGTGGGGTGGGACTTCTGCGAGAGCATGTGGCCGCTTAAAGAAACACGAAGGCCTTCTTTTTCGATACCTCTGGTAACTTGCAGAATGTCGGACGGGCTACCGTTTGTTATTGCCGTTCTGAATGCCGCAGCCATCATCTTGTATTACCTTACAAACCACTGGGGTCATGTGCGTCGATGCGCTATTTCGGATCGCCGTAGTGTACGCTCTATCAGATCAGTTGGTACAGCAGTTCGACGTGAACCCGAGCATGGAGACAGCATGGATTTTGAAAATTGGCTTGAGACCCTCGCTGATGAGGGTGGTTCGGACTTGTGCTTGACGACGGGCGCACCGCCCAGTGCGAAGTTTGATGGTGAGTTGAAGTCGTTGTCGGACGAGAGGCTGTCTCCTGGCTTTACACGGGATCTCGCCTACGAGCTCATGGACGGTCAGCAAGCACGCGAGTTCGATGAGAAGCTCGAAATGAACCTAGCAATTTCTCTGTCTGGTATCGGGCGTTTCCGAGTCAATATCTTCAAATAGCGAAACGAAGTTGGAATGGTGGTTCGCTATATCGTTGTCGATATTCCGCCAATGCAACAACTGGGTTTACCCTCAATCGCCGCTGACTTCATCAAAAGAAAACGCGGCCTGTTACTCGTTGTTGGTGCAACGGGCTCAGGTAAGCCACCACCCTTGCCTTCCTGATTGATCATCGAAATAGCCCCATGGGTGGCCATATCGTCACCATAGAAAATCCCATTGAATTTACTCATCGGCACAAGCAGTCGATCGTTAATCAGCGAGAACTTGGCGTTGATACGCGGAGTTGGGAAAACGCACTTAAAAATACGTTACGGCAAGCTCCCGATGTCATTTACATCGGCGAGATACGCGATCGCGCAACCATGGAGTATGCAGTGTCCTCTGCCGAGACAGGTCATCTGTGTGTTTCAACATTGCACGCCAATAACGCCAATCAAGCACTCGAAAGGATTGTTAACTTCTTCCCGGAGGAACGTCGTCCCCAGCTATTGATGGACCTCTCGTTGAACTTACTGGGCATCATGTCTCAGCGCCTTATCCCCACAGCCGAGGGGGGCCGCTGTGCGGCGATCGAGGTGTTGCTAGCGTCGCCCTTGGTGAAAAACTTGATTTTACAAGGCGAGAATCACACGCTAAAGGATATCATGGAGAAATCGATTGATCAGGGCATGAAAACCTGTGATCAGGCACTCTTCAGTCTGTATCACGATGGCAAGATTACTCAGGATGAGGCAATGCGAAACGCGGACTCTGCAAGTAACCTGAGACTCAAAATCAAGCTTGCCAGTGAGGGCGGTGCCGGCGGTGTCGGCGGATTATCGCTGGAAGAGACCAACTAACTCAGCCGTTTAGCTGAACCAGTAAGTCATCAATGACTCGCTCTAATTGCTTCAGGGTGCTGCACTCGGCCGCCACATCGCAGTTGCGGATGACGCCCGGCATTTCAGAATCACCCGTGCCCCAACTTCTCTGACTTTCGGGATTGAGCCAAATCAGCTGCCGACACTTCGATCGAATTTCAGCAAGCAGGTCGAGCCTTGGATCCGTGTTATTATTTCTCGCATCACCCAAAATAATCACCGTAGTGACGCGATTGATGTCGGTCATGGCCAGACTCGCAAAATCTTCAAAGGCGCGGGCGTAGTCCGTAGCACCACCGTACTTCAAGTTGACGCGCTCAATGGCGATTTCTACAGGAAGCGCACGTAATGTCTCGGTGACTTCACCCAAGTTAGATGAAAAGGCAAAACTGCGAGTTCTCGGCAGAATATCTTGAAGCGAATGTAGGAAAAGCAACAAGAATTTCGCATAAGCTGCCACAGAGCCACTGACGTCACAGAGGATCAGAATCTGAGGTTTGCGACGAAGGCTTTTTCGCCACTGTGGTCTGAAAGGCACACCGTCGGTCGCCATGGCTTTTCGCAGGGTTGCTGGCACTGCGAGTTGACCCCGTTTGACGCGTTTTCGGACGCGGCCGTGACGAGCGGCCAGTTTGCGTGTCATGCGTTCCAGTAATCGCTTAAGTCGCGCTCTGTGGTGCTGGTCTACATTGCCGAGCGACATGTTGCTCAATGCTTCATCGAGCATATCTTCGGCATCGCCACTGGCGTGGACCATGTAGGCTCTATCGACCCTATCTCGGACTTTGTTGCGAAGTTGCTCGCGAAGCGCCTGCACTGCCTCAAATGCAGCGGGTTCAGTGCTTTCAAGTTCTACCGCCGCGTCGCGAAGGGCCTGCTCGCCGAGCGCATCGAGCATTTTGCGGATGTACTGCCCTCGTTGCGTCAGTAGCTTGATTGCTGACACATCGACCTGCTGTGCCGCGGTCTCCACGGCAATAGCAATTGCTGCCTCGTCGCCGCTCTTCAGCGCATCTACCAATTCGCTGGACAGATTTTTTGCCAGTTCGGGCTGGGCCTGCATCGCCTGCGAGAGTTGCTCGCCCAGTTCCTGAGAGGATGGGCTGTCGCCCGTGCGGTCATCCGCGCTGCTGGATGAGTTTTCGCTTTTGGATTTATCGGACGAGGGTGCGCCAAAGTATTGTTCGAAGGCTTCGTTGAAAATTTCGATTTCAAACTTTGACTTAGCCAGCGCACTGCCCAGACCGTTTTTAAGCAGTGTCCGGTCGTCATAGCCCACAAGTCCAGCGACTTCCATGGCTACTAGTGAATCGGCTGGCGATATCAGTATGTCGCGACCGCGCAGAAACTCGATGAATGCCAGTAGTCGATCGGTGGGTGCGTCCTGACTGAATCGCTCAGCGTGTGCCATGACGTTTAGGCGTTGGCCGCCTGCTTTTCGGTATTGAGGAGATCCACTAAGTTTTCGACCACACTGGTCAAGTCTTCCTCATATTTCAGAAGTGCATTCAAGGAGCTTTTCACAAGCTCTTCATCAAGCGAGTCCGCGTGTAACAGGACCAGACTTTTAGCCCAGTCGATGGTTTCTGATACCGAAGGAAGCTTTTTGAGATCCATCTCGCGTACTTTGCTGACGAAGGAGACCAGATGATCTGTCATCGCCTCCGTTATCTGAGGTACCCGCGCTCTGACGATGCGGCCTTCGAGCTCCGTAGTTGGAAAGTCGATATGCAGGTGCAGACATCGGCGTTTTAGTGCGTCGGACAGGTCCCGGGTGTCGTTACTGGTGAGGAAGACAAGTGGCTTTGACCGTCCCTTGAGTGTGCCGAGTTCAGGTATGGAAATCTGAAAGTCGGAGAGCACTTCGAGCAGTAGCGATTCAAACTCGAAATCTGCTTTGTCAATCTCGTCCACTAAAAGCACAACACCACCCTCGGCATCGATTGCCTGGAGCAACGGCCTCGGCTCCAAAAACTCTTTTGAGAAGAAGACATCATCGAAACTGTGCAGTCGCTCAACCGATGCGCGTAAACCCTGCGCCCCTTCCATTACCTCGGAGAGCTGTGTCTTGAGAAGCTGTGTGTAAAGCAGTTGCTTTCCGTACTTCCACTCGTAAATCGCCTTTGACTCATCGAGACCTTCATAGCACTGCAAGCGCACCAGCGGTGCACCTGTCACCTGCGCACAGCTTTTCGCGAGTTCCGTTTTCCCTACACCCGGCGGACCCTCTACTAAGATAGGCTTTTCTAGTGCTGCGGCTAGATAGACAACCGTGGCGATTTGCTCATTGCAAATGTAACCCGCGGTAGCAAGTGACTCGACAATGCTGTCAATGCTCTCCAGCTTCGGAAAGGAATGGGACATAAATAAATCCTAGTGTGATGTTATCCGCCAGTGGCGTTCATCAAACGGACAACCTGAGGTTCATCTGACTGATCAAACACATGACGCTCGGGTTTATACGCAAGAGCGGCAACAATTGCACGTTTCAAGCTGGACGAATCCATGTCGCTACGCAGCAACTGGCGTAAATCCAGGGAGTTTTCGTGACCTAAACACAGGACCAATCGGCCGTCCGGTGTAATTCTGAGGCGATTGCAGGCATCACAGAAGTTATCTGTAATCGGTGAGATAACGCCGACTTCGGTACGTGTTCCCTCCACCGAATAGCGTCGGGCGGGTCCATCGGTTGCAGACCCCACGATGGGTACAAGATTGAACCGGCGCCTAATCGTCTCCAACACCTGCGCCGAGGGTACAAGGCTCAATTCGCGGTTGGTTTGAGTGATATGTCCCATTGGCATCTCTTCGATGAAAGCAATATCAATGCCTCTGTCGAGCGCATAGTCAATGAGTGGCTCTATCTGGGTGTCATTTTTACCCGTCAGTAGGACGGTGTTGAGTCGAATGCGCTCGAACCCTGCATCAATGGCTGCGTCTAATCCAGCGAGTACTTTGTTAAGGTCGCCGGTTCGCGATAATTCGGCAAATTGATCTTCGCACAAGGTATCCAGACTCACATTGATACGGGAGACTCCTGCGTCGACCAAGGGCTTTGCCAGCGTTGGCAGTTGGCTACCGTTAGTTGTCATTACAAGCTCATTGAGCCCTTCGATGTTGGATAACCCCCGGGCGATATCAACAATGTCAGGACGCACCAACGGCTCGCCGCCGGTCAGTCGAATTTTCTGAACACCTAAATCCACGAACAGTGTTGCGAGCCGAATAATCTCTTCGGCGGATAGCACGGCTTTACGGGGTAAAAACCGCATCTCTTCAGTCATGCAATACTGGCAGCGAAAATCGCACCGATCGGTCACCGACATCCGTAGATAACGAATCCGGCGATCGAAAGTATCGACAAGAGAGGATGGCTGAGATTTCATGACACCTAGTGTAACGAAGAACCATGGGTAATACGCAATGCTGAGATCGCATTGGCTAAATTTAAATGCATCGGTGATTCCCGGACTGGTTGCCGCGCTAGCAGCGGGGTGTCTCTCGGCTCTACTGGGGCAGTCGGAGGCCGCTTCTGTTACGACAGGCGTCGCTGTGCTGTGCGTGTTCTGGTGGATTTTCGAGCCCATTCCCATTCCGGTCACGTCCTTGATTCCCATGGCATTACTTCCGCTTTTGGGTGTCATTAGCCCAAGTGATGTTGCCGCTGCCTATGGATCACCCTTGATCTTGCTTTTGATGGGCGGGTTTTTATTGTCTAAGGGTATGGAGTCCACGGGGGCTCACACGCGGATTGCGGTGACGGTGGTTCGCTTCGTTGGCGCTGACGAGCCGAAGCGTTTAATCATGGGATTTATGCTCGCTGCAGCCTTACTCAGCATGTGGATATCCAATACCGCCACCGTATTGATGCTATTGCCGGTTGCGCTCGCGGTGATTGCCACTTCGAGTGCGCCGAAAGCGCTGGCAGCACCCCTCCTGTTAGGGCT
>PKCZ01000136.1 GCA_002862405.1 Pseudomonadota bacterium | reverse complement strand
TCCAGTGTTGGCACTGCAGCCCGCTGAGGGATTGTTAACGCCGGGACTTGTACCGTCACCCGGACTGGGTGGCGGAACGCTCCCAGTGCTTTCACTACCAGTGTCGCTGCCGCCCCCGCCACCACATGAGAGAAGTAACGCCACAATTGATACCAAAAGGCCGGTTATCAAGTATCTCAGCATGTGAGTAACATCCCGTATTTGAAAGTTACTCGTTGAGCGTATTTCCAAGTATCAAAATAGGCAAGTACCAGCAGACTATTCGGATTCCAGCAACAATACGTTAGGTCACGATATGTCAAAAACCATTTGTGAATTGATAAAGACGTGTATTTTGTAGTGTCGGGAGAGTTGCGGGTCTCGGACAAACCAAAATCTGCGAGTCAGTGATTTGAATAGTAAGAATTCTCGAATCCTTCCCAAGCAGGGGATTGGTGGAGCTAGGCGGGATCGAACCGCCGACCTCAACACTGCCAGTGTTGCGCTCTCCCAGCTGAGCTATAGCCCCATTTCCCAACAAGCCCTGTCAGAGGCGCGGAGTATATCGATAAATATTTGCAGTCGCCAAATTTTTTAGTCGCGGAGGTATACAGCGCACAGGCGAGGCAGTCGCATGCTATTGATTCACAAGAAATCGGCCGGTAGGGTAATCGCCAAGGGCGCACAAGACAGCGCCCAATAAGAATGTAGCTAGCTAGATAACAACATAAAAAGGAAAGCACCATGTTCACAAAGCATCTCCTCTTTACTCTCACTTCATACCTAACAGTAACGGATCTAAAACGAGCCTGGGCGGTTGCTATCTTACCCGCTCTCCTCGCCGCATGTGGGGGCGGTGGCGGAGGCGGTGATTACACGGCGCCGTCTTTGTCGGCACCAACCGCAATCCCGTTCCCACCTGCAGACTACTCTGCGGTAGACGCTGCATTCCAAGAGTTTCTTGATAACCACGAAGTGCTTGATGGCATTAGCTACGTCTTAGTGGATAAAGAAGGTACGACTCATAAAGCGGTATTTGGAGATCACACAGAAGACCTAATAACCATGCTGTCATCCGCCAGTAAAGTTCCCGCCGTGATGGCTATCATGGCGCTGGATGAGGACCCCAATGTCGAGTTTTCAATAAGTGAGCCGGTGAGTACCTATCTCCCGTTCGATGGCGTTTATGCCGACCGGACGGTAGAACAAATGATAAGTAATACGTCAGGTATACCAGGACTAAGGTTGACGACGTCTCTGGAGTACATATTATCGGGTGGAGTCCATACGTGTCAGTACAGCTCTCAGCCGTTTATAACTTTTGAGGGATGCGGGCAGCTTCTAGTTACGACTGAACTGCCAACAAGCAATCCTGCTGGCTCCGTTTTTGATTACGGAGGTAGTCAGTGGCAAATAGCTGGTCTGACGGCGGCTATTGTAAATAATTCTTCGTGGAATCAGCTTTTTGACGAGTACATCGCTGGTCCCTGCGACCTGGAGGTATTTACTTTCGGTAATCCATGGGAAGAACTGAATACCTCCGGCTACACTTATACCTCATTCGATGGAGCGACAGTAGCCAGCATGCCCGGTCAGCATAATCCTCAGGTGGAGGGAGGAGGTTTAACGACACTGGCGGACTATGCAAAATTAATGCAAGTCCATCTCAATGGGGGGTATTGCGGCGAAACCCAGATACTAACCGAGGCATCCTTGGCATCGATGCGTCAAGACAGGGGTAGTTTGACGTTCAATCCGGTACCGTACGGAATGGGTTGGTGGATTTACAGCGAAGAGCCAGGGGTATACACCGACAGTGGCTTGTTTGGGGCAGTGAGTTTTCTCGATCTAAATACAGGCATCGGCGGATTCATTGCTATCGACGATTACACTTTGAGAGCCGGTGGCCAAGGTAGCGCAATTCTGCGCACTGCATTGCCGTTAATCCAGGAAGCGGTCCGCGCTCGATACGAGTGATCAATAGAATCGAGGAAAAGTTGAGCGTGCGGACTTTAGAGAGTCCGCACGCACATCAATAGATTGCCATCTTCCGAACCTGCAGTTTACTATCATCCGCTCCGGTCAGAAGGAGATATTTGTGTTTGGTCAACTGCTACTAGGTATCACGGGCGCGATTTTCTTTGGGCTGGGAGTTGTTAGTGTCTATGACCCTGAAATACCAGCGGGATGGTCAGGCATTTTCATTGCCTCTCAGGATGCTTATGCGGAAATTGCGGCCATGTACGGCGGTCTGGAGATCGCTATCGGCTCCATTCTCCTCGCCTCAGCCTTCATCAAGGAATACCTCAAGGCCGGACTCTGGCTCCTATTTGTCATAATCAGCTACATTGGTGCCGCGCGAGCCTTCACGGTGTTCCGTGAACTCGATTCAAAATTTGAGGTGGCTGGCAGCCAAGTAGACATCGAGATGACCTCAAGCTTCACGGGCTACACCTGGGGTGTATTGGGGTTTGAAGTCGTTATCTCAGTTTTGGCGCTAATCGCACTTCTCAACCGACCGCGCTAAGTCTCAGCTCAATGCGGCGTACTCTTTCTCGAGTCGCTTAGCCGCTTTCTTGGACACACCGCCCAGAACAACGATGGCGTTACGCAAGCGTGCGCGCGTCAAATCAGGCCCCAGAATCGACATAGAATCGGGAATCGAATACGCGCTACTCTTACCCGACACCGCGACAAATAGCGGCGCAAATAGGGCCTTAGGCTTGAGTTCAAGCGACTCTGCGAGCTGCTTCAGGCTCTCAAACAGCGCGCCACGCTCCCAGTCCTGCTGAGCCTCGAGACGCCACAAAACAAACTGTAGTCGTCTGACAACCTCTTCGGTTGTTTCCGCGGTACCGTCAAATGCAGCAGCGTCTACTGCGACCTCCCCCGACAACAGATAGGATGACATAGGCACAAAGTCAGAAAGCACCTCCATGCGACCCTGCGCGTGGGGCAGTATTTTGTCGAGTGTTGCGTCATTCCAAAGCCACGTTTTCAAACGCTCTTTTAGCTGGTCAGCATCAAAGTTTTCGCGCAGCCAGAGCCCGTTCAACCACTTAAGTTTTTCCACATCGAAGATAGGACCGCCGAGCGATACGCGATCGATGTCAAACACCGCTTGCATGTCATCGATTGAAAACTTTTCCCGCTCATCGGGCATCGACCAGCCCATTCGACCCAAGTAATTCACCAGAGCCTCGGGCAGGAAGCCCATACGCTCGTAATACAAAATACTCGTCGGATTCTTTCGCTTGCTGAGCTTTGATTTATCTGGGTTTCTCAGGAGCGGCATATGGCAAAGCTCTGGTATCTCCCAACCAAAATATTGATACAGAAGCTGGTGCTTGGGCGCCGAGTTGAGCCACTCCTCACCACGGATAACATGCGTGATGTCCATGAGGTGGTCGTCCACTACATTGGCGAGATGGTAAGTGGGCATACCGTCAGATTTCAAAAGAATCTGGGCGTCGACCATGCCCCAGTCCAACTCGATATCACCCCGCAATCGATCCTTTACAACACAAGCTCCCGCCTCGTCGGGAACTCGCATACGGATGACAAAGGGTGCACCCGCACTCTTTCGAGCGGCTTGCTCTTCAGCGGATAATTCGAGGTCGGCAGGCTTTAGGGCAGTTGACTTTCCCGCCTCGCGCCGTGCTTCGCGCAGCGCATCGAGCTCTTCTGGCGTGCGGTAGCAAACGAAGGCATTGCCCTGCTCGACTAGCTGCCAAGCGTGCTGTGCGTAAGTATCGCGACGCTCACTCTGCCGATAAGGACCATACCCGCCACCGACATCAGGACCTTCATCCCAATCGAGTCCAAGCCAGCGCAATGAGTCGAGAATCATCTGCTCCGCGGCAGCCGTGCTGCGTGCTCGATCCGTGTCTTCGATGCGCAAAATGAATTGACCGCCATGCGCGCGAGCGAAACACCGATTGAACAACGCCATGTAGGCCGTCCCAACGTGAGGATCGCCAGTGGGTGAAGGTGCGACGCGGGTTCGTACGGTCATTGAATACTCTTGTGTGCCAACTCATTCGAGGTCCGCAGTTTACCAGAAGACCGGTTGAGACAGAGTCAGAAACTGTGCTTTTCAGCGTCACTATTCGGTACTTTGCATACAACGCGCTGTGAAAATTGGATAGGATGCGTCAAAGCCAAGAGCACGAAGAATCATGCGCCTTTTCCAATCGATCATACCTGCCAGTGCCCTGATAATACTGCTCACCGCGTGTGGCGGTGGCGAGAGCAATGTGGAGTCGGGAAACCGCGACGGCTTCCTACATTACGGCAACGGAGCCGAGCCCCAGGGTCTCGACCCTCATGTGGTCACGGGCGTTCCTGAGAACCACATCATCCGCGCCCTGTTTGAAGGTTTAGCGGTCAAAAATCCGATAACGCTTGAACCCGAGCCCGGGGTTGCTGAGCGATGGGATATTTCCGATGACGGGACGGTTTATACGTTCTACATCAACCCTGACGCCAAATGGAGCAATGGGGAGCCGATGACGGCATCGGACTACGTTTGGTCCTGGAACCGAGCGCTGCATCCCGATACCGGCTCTCTCTACGCTTACATGCTCTACCCGATTGTCAATTCAGAGGCCTATTCCAAGCGCGAAATCACCGACTTTGATCAAGTAGGTGTCAAGGCGCTGGACGATCTGACGTTACAGGTCACTCTGAACGCGCCCACCCCCTATTTTCTTCAGTTGATGGATCACTACAGTAGCTTCGCGGTACATCCTGAAACACTGCTGAAACACGGAAAGATGACGGACCGATTCACGCCGTGGACGCGCGTTGGCAACATCGTGAGCAATGGCGCGTTCACCCTCGATGAGTGGTCACTCAACCGGCGCATCATCATTAAGAAAAGTGAGCATTACTGGGATCGCGACGCCGTGGCTCTAAACGGCGTCTATTTTTATCCAACCGAAAACGTCGTCAGCGAAGAGCGTATGTTCCGTGCCGAGCAGCTGCACTACACACAGGTCGTGCCTTTGGACAAGATTCCGGAATACCGAAAGCAAGGTAATACGTCCTACGTTCAGGCCGCCTATCTTGGAACCTACTACTACCTCGTAAACACAGATAAACCACCCGTGGATGATGTGCTTGTTCGCAGAGCGCTGTCGTATGCACTCGATCGAGACACGCTGACGCGCACCGTGCTGCAGGAAACCGCTATTCCTGCCTACAGCATCACACCGCCCGATACGCTCGGTTACAACCCACCCAAACTATTCGACTACGACCCCGCTAAAGCCCGCGAGCTATTAGCGGAGGCAGGCTACCCCAATGGCGAGGGATGGCCCGGACTAGAAATCATCT
The DNA here is from genome assembly GCA_002862405.1 of Pseudomonadota bacterium. Classification (GTDB taxonomy): domain Bacteria; phylum Pseudomonadota; class Gammaproteobacteria; order Pseudomonadales; family Halieaceae; genus Luminiphilus. Next base: position 4,150 of record PKCZ01000136.1, on the reverse strand, counting down.
ACAACACGCAGGAAGCACACCGAAAAATTGCGGTGGCTGTTCAGCAGATGTGGAAAAAAGAGCTCAACATCGACGTCTCCATATCTAACCAGGAATGGAAGGTGTACCTCAACTCGGTATCGCAACGCGACTTCCAAGTCGCGCGGCGCGGCTGGATTGGAGACTACGTCGATGCCAACAATTTCCTAGATCTGTTTCTTACCGACGGTGGCAACAACAACACCGGCTACGCCAATGACGAGTTTGACGACATCATCCTCAACTTGGCGCCCAAGGCTAAATCTCGCGATGAGCGCTACAGTCTGTTCTACAAGGCTGAAACCATGATGATGAACGAGATGCCCATCATCCCAATCTACACCTACACCAGTAAGCACCTTGTTCACCCAAGCGTTGAAGGCATTCACCCCAACCTAATGGATTCACTTAATTTGAAATACGTGAAACTACACCGCGGTCGCAGTCTCTATGGGGAGGCAAACTAAGGTGCTGAGATTTATCTTTTGGCGACTGCTGCAGGCAATCCCGGTCATCTTCGTCGTGATCACGGCGACGTTTTTTCTGGTGCGCTCCGCACCCGGTGGTCCATTCGACAGTGAGAAAGCGGTACTCCCCGAGGTGAAGCGTGCGCTCGAGGCGCAGTACAAACTCGATTTGCCGCTACACGAGCAATACATGGCCTATCTAGGTGATCTGAGTAATGGCGATCTGGGTCCCTCGTTCAAATACCCGGGCCGAAGCGTCAACGAAATTTTGGGTAGCGGGCTCCCGGTTACAGCTGAGCTGGGCCTCTACGCGCTGAGTTTTGCACTTCTGATTGGCGTTCTGGCCGGCGTGTTCGCCGCACTCAGGCCCAATACGCGGCAAGATTACATACCCATGGGGATGGCCATGATTGGTATTTGTATGCCGTCATTCCTGTTAGGGCCTTTGCTGGTCCTCATTTTCGGTATCTATCTAGACTGGCTACCCATCGCAGGGTGGGGCGACCTCCCCGGAGACAAGATACTGCCATCGATTACATTGGGTAGCGCCTATGCGGCATACATAGCGCGTCTCAGCCGGGCTGGGATGCTCGAAATCTTGTCGCAGGACTACATAAGGACAGCCAGGGCCAAAGGGCTTCCTGAGTGGCGAGTCGTAATTCAGCATGCCTTGCGCGGTGGCCTTATTCCCGTTATCGCATTTTTGGGACCAGCTTTTGCGGGCTTACTCGCGGGCTCGTTCGTTGTCGAGACAATCTTCCAGATACCGGGACTGGGTCGGTTCTACGTTCAGGCGGCCTTTAACCGTGACTACACGATGATCCTGGGTACCACGGTGTTCCTGTCGACATTAATCGTCTTCTTCAACCTGATCAGTGATGTAATCGCCGCGTGGCTTAATCCGCGTCTGCGAGCGCAGTTCAAAGGTGGTGCCTAATGAATGCTGAACAAACGGCGCTTCTGACAGAGGCGGAGGACGGCGCATCGCTCTGGCACGACGCCTGGCTGCGACTCAAGAAGAACCGCGCCGCAGTCACCGGAGGCATGGTGCTTGCCATTATGGTGGTCCTGGCGATTTTGACACCCTGGATTGCACCCTACGGTTATGAGGCTCAAAACCTGGATCTAGGCGCCACACCACCCTCCGCTGCGCATTGGCTGGGTACCGACATTTTTGGGAGAGACCTACTCACCCAAATTCTCTTCGGTGGACGAATCTCACTGGCAGTTGGCTTCATCGCCACAGCTGTGGCATTGGTCATCGGTGTCACTTGGGGAGCCGTTGCCGGCTATGTGGGTGGCCGCATCGACTCAGTCATGATGCGCTTTGTCGACATCCTCTACGCCCTGCCCTTCATGATCTTCATCATCCTACTGATGGTGGTCTTTGGCCGAAACATCCTGCTCCTTTTCCTAGCAATTGGTGCGGTTGAGTGGCTGACCATGGCGAGAATCATGCGGACTCAGGTGCAATCCTTACGTCAGCAGGAGTTTGTCGAAGCGGCCGTATCGTTGGGACTCCCTCCCTCGGCCATCATTTTCAAACACATTATCCCCAACGCCCTCGGTCCAATCATTGTCTATACAACTCTGACGATTCCGAGCGTGATGTTGCTGGAGGCATTTTTAAGCTTCCTCGGTCTCGGCATTCAGCCACCGCAGACCAGCTGGGGACTGCTTATCAGCTACGGCGCCGAAACCATGGAGGAGTACCCCTGGCTACTCATTTTCCCCGGTTTGGCGCTGACAATTACGCTGTTCTCTCTCAACTTCCTCGGCGATGGTCTTCGTGACGCGCTCGATGTTCGCGGTTCAAAGGATTAATCCATGGGTCTGCTCAACGTTCATGATTTAAGCGTCAGCTTCGTTACCCGTAACGGGACAACGGAAGCCGTCAAAAACGTAAATTTCTCGGTTGAAGCCAAGTCGATCACGGCCATCATTGGCGAGAGCGGTTCGGGTAAATCGGTCTCTTGTTACGCGCTCTTGGGCCTGATTCCACAGCCCCCAGGGCGGATTGACTCCGGCACTGCCGAATTTAACGGTCAAGATTTGCTCGCCCTGTCCGAGCGAGAACTTCGGGGTATTCGCGGCTCGGACATTGCCATGATCTTTCAGGATCCCATGACATGCCTTAATCCCTACATGCGAATTGGCGAGCAACTGATTGAGCCGCTTCTCGTGCACGGTGTGGCGGACAAGGAGACCGCGACGCGACGCGCCACAGAGCTTCTCGATGAAGTTGGTATTCACAACCCTGAAGCGGCCATGAGGGCCTATCCATTCGAGTTCTCAGGCGGTATGCGACAGCGCGTCATGATTGCCATGGCCCTCATCACCGAGCCCAAGCTACTAATTGCCGATGAGCCAACCACGGCCCTGGACGTCACCATTCAGGCTCAGATTCTTCGCTTGATTAAGTCGCTACAGGAAAAGCGCGACATTGGCGTTTTGTTCATCAGTCACGATCTCGCTGTGGTGTCCGATATCGCTGATGACATTGTCGTCATGGAGAAGGGACTGGTCGTCGAGCAAGGTGCCCCCGGAGACATCTTCACCGATGCCCAGCACCCCTACACGCAAAAGTTATTGGCAGCCATTCCGAGCGGCGCACCGCCCGAGCCTGACACCGGACGTGACACGCTCATCACAGCCACTTACCTGAAAACCTACTTCACGTCTGAAAATAGCGATGAGCCCATCAAGGCCGTTGATGACGTATCGCTGTCGATACAGCGGGGTGAAGTCCTGGGTCTGGTGGGCGAGTCAGGCAGTGGTAAGTCGACCTTTGGCCGCTCATTGCTGCGATTGACACCCATTACCGATGGTAACGTTAGCTTTGATGGCATTGACGTAGGGGGTCTCGATCGTAATGCGCTCAAAGCGCTCCGACGGCGCATGCAGATGATTTTCCAGGACCCCTATGCATCACTGAACCCTCGTATGACGGTCTACGACACGTTGGCTGAGCCACTCCTGCTGCACAAGATTGTTGATCGTACGGGTCTTGATGCGGCCATCAGAGAACTTATGGACAACGTGGGCCTGGCGCGAGGCTTTGCCAAGAAATACCCCCACGAATTCTCCGGTGGTCAACGACAGCGCATTGCCATTGGTCGAGCACTGGCAACCAAACCCGAGTTCATTGTCGCAGACGAGCCGGTCTCGGCCCTCGATGTCACCATTCAGGCACAGATTCTCGACTTGCTAAAGTACCTGAAGGACGAGTACGGGCTGACCATGCTGTTTGTCTCGCACGATCTTGCTGTCATTCGGCAAATTGCCGACCGTGTAGCGGTGCTTTATCGAGGAAAACTCGAGGAAGTGGGTAATACGAGCGACGTATTCAACTCGCCTCAAAGCGATTATACCCAGCGCTTACTGGCCGCAATACCGGGAAAATCAGCCGCCTGACGCAATACAACTAGCGAATTAGCTCATGTTTCATACGCTGAGAGACCGTAACTAAAAGCTTCGTGTAGGTCGGGATAAATAATCCCGTCCGGCTTTAACATAACAGCGCCAAGCCATTACGCAGATTGCAAGTGGCGCCAACAACGATTTAGTGGGGGAGATCGTGTCAAATATGAAACTGTTAGAGTCATCGCTAATCTGCGCAGGTTTAATTGGACTCAGCGCCTGCGGGGGCGGATCAGGGGGTGCCT
>PKCZ01000139.1 GCA_002862405.1 Pseudomonadota bacterium | reverse complement strand
GGCGTATTGTAGTAACGGTTCCACCAACTTAAATCCGCCAGGCGTTTACCCAGTTCCTGCCCGCTCACAAGATTGGGCTTGGTGCTGATACCAATGACGTTGAAATAACGGCTCAGCCGAGTAGCCACCAATACGCCGGTGTCGCCCATGCCAATAATGACAACGGTTTGAGCTTTTGTTTGACGTCGGGACATTTGGCGATCTCAACAGATTTAATGTTCTCCGTCTCAGGCTTGGATTACCCGACCCTTAACGGTGTACTCTCGGCAGTGTAACGAGTTCGATGAGTCCATGAGGTTGCCATGAGCATACGAGAAGCAACGCTTAACGATGTCGAAGCCATTTCACCTTTATTCGATGCATACCGAGTGTTTTACGAGCAAACGAGTGATCTGGACGGTGCGGCACAGTGCCTAAAAGAAAATCTTTCTTGTCAGCGAAGCCACATCTTCGTATTCGAGGACAATGAGACAGTGCTGGGATTTACGCAGCTGTACCCAGCGTTTTGCTCTGTGGAGATGCAGCCGTTTTTTGTTCTCTACGATTTGTATGTGGTGCCGACAGCACGAGCTAAGGGGGTGGGTACTTCACTTTTGCGCTTCGCACATGATTGGGCAAAAGCTCAAGGCGCTTCTCGCGTGGATCTTGAGACGGCACACACCAATGTGACAGCACAATCGATCTATGAAGCGTTGGGCTATGAGCTTGACATTGAATTCAGAAAATATAGCCTCGATCTTGCCTGTGGTTAAAAAAAGAATTGGTTTTTCTCCTACACAAACTATTACCCAAGAGGCATCTGCTGAAATTTAATTAGGGTTTTCTCGAGGAATTTAGCTTCCATGCGAAACATACGTCTGGCATTGCACGCGAGGGTATTTGCATTCGTTTCGTTACCACTGTTTTTAGGCGCGGCATTGCCCACAATGAGCGCTGATGTCCCACCAGGAGAGGAGGGACCCTCGGCGTTCAAAGCAATGGGTGTCGTCATACCATCGCCAGCGCCTGATCGCCCCGAGGACGAGGGCGAGGGGCCATTCGATCGCTTAGTCATTGAAAACGTCATGCTGGTGAACGGCCTGGGTGCTCCCCCGCGAGGTCCCGTTTCCATCGTCGTATCAGGCAATACCATTGAGAAAATCTCAGGCTACCTGCCGAAACCCCAGCCAGGTGAGCGACGGCTAGATGGAAAGGGTATGACGGCCTTGCCGGGCTTTATTGATGCACATGTTCACATTGCAAACCCCTATGAAGGTTTAGTTGGACCTGTAACACCACCCGAATACGTGTTTAAGCTCTGGCTAGGGCACGGCATTACAACTGTGCGCGATACGGGGTCCGTTATGGGGCTCGAGTGGACCGTAGGTCATTCTGAGCGTGCCGCGCGAAATGAGATCGCTGCTCCTGATATCATCCCGTATTCACTATTTCCCGGCGCGGCAACTGATCAACTAGAAATCAGTTCTGATGCGGGAGCGCGAGCTTGGGTTCGAGCCGTCAAGAAACGTGGTGCCAAGGGTGTAAAATTGCGAGGTGGCACTGCGGAGGCCTTGGCGGCCGTGTATGACGAAGCGCAAAAGCAGGGCATGGGCACTGCGAGCCATCACGATCAAAACGGCGTGTACCACATGGATGTTTTGGATAGCGCGCGGCTCGGGCTCGATAGCATGGAGCACTGGTACGGCTTACCAGAAGCCATGTTCACCGACCGCACCATTCAGGATTACCCAGCAGACTACAACTACTCGGATGAGCAGTGGCGATTCGGTGAGGCCGGCAACCTCTGGAAGCAGTCAGCTGAACGCGGTAGCGAGACGTGGCAGGCAACCATTGACGAGCTACTGGATCTTAATTTCACCCTTGTACCGACCTTCACGATTTACGAAGCCAACCGCGATGTGATGCGTGCGCGAAATGCCGAGTGGCATGAGGACTACACGTTGCCTGCGCTAATGCGTTTCTTCGAGCCTGACCCTCGGCTCCATGGCTCGTATCATTTCGACTGGACCACCGGTATGGAGGTCGCCTGGCGCGATAACTTTAGGCGCTGGATGAGTTTCATTAATGACTTCAAAAATGCCGGAGGTCGGGTTGCTGCAGGCTCAGACTCGGGATTCATCTACAAGCTCTTTGGTTTTGGGTACATCCGAGAGTTGGAGATGCTCCAGGAGGCAGGTTTTCATCCATTAGAAGTGGTTCAGGCGGCGACGCGCAATGGCGCGGAGCTTCTAGGTATGGAAGATGAAATTGGCTCAATATCACCCGGTATGCGTGCTGACATTGTCCTTGTCGAGGGTAACCCCGTGTCTAACTTCAAGCTCCTCTATGGAACCGGTCACATGAAGCTCAATCGTGATACCGGTGTCATCGAGCGGGTGGGTGGCGTTTCCTACACTGTGAAAGACGGTGTAATTTATGACGCCAAGGCCTTGCTATCCGATGTGCGCGATATGGTGACTATGGCGCGAGCGGCAGAGGCGCCGTAAGAACAAACGGCCGCAGTCTTTGTGACATAAGGCCTGTCCGAGACGATTGCACTGAGCTAGCAAAATCTATCGTTTGGCGAAGGTTTTTTCTTCACCTTGTAGACCTAGCTTTTCATCGAGTAGGGCAACTTTCTCAGCAATGCGCTCTTTCAGGCCATCTCCCATGCGTCTGCGCAAAATCGAAGCAGCGACAGCGCCCAGTACCCCGAGTGTGGCCAGCGTGGCGAAGAGGTAACGATAGCCCTCTTGACCGGGGAAGGTGTCAGAAATGACGCCAAAAAAGAGATAACCAAACGAGGAGGGTGCGTAGACAACGAATGAGGCGACGCCAATTACAGAGCCTGAAAAGCGTGGTGGTAGCCCCATTTCTCCATACGGTGCGAAATAGAGGGCGCGCATGAAGAAAATCATGAAAAAGAGTGGAACGAGCAATCCCATTGCAATCCAAACAAAGTCCTGCGAGTTGGGGAGCAAGGCGAGCGCTACACCCAACACCGCTACGACCATGAGGCCTGCTCGCATACCGCCCACCGCACCTCCGAATACGCGATTAGTCACAAAGCTAGCCACGAAGGCCGAACCAATCCGTCCCGCGGATGTTGAGAAAAGAGCAAATATCGATGCTGCAATCGCGGGTAAAGTGAAGCTCTCGTTGAGATAGGTCACGTAGAAGGGAAGGCTGGTGTAGGCAAAATAAACGAAGAAACCGACGAGGCCTGTCAGCCAAATTTCTGGCATTGAGAGCGTCAGCTTCATTCCCTCGCGAACCTCCTGCATCATCGTGCCGGATGTGTCGCTAGATTTTAAAAGAGGTTTATCGGGTAGGGTCAACCAGCTTGCAATGCCCAGTGCCACCATGACTCCGCCGTTAATCATGAAAGCCACCTCCAAACCGAGGACGCTATATCCAAGAAAGGCATAGAGACCCAAGGTGATGGCATTTTGGAGAAACTCGATCAGGCCTCGCCCACCCTCGAGGAAACCGAAGACCTTCGATTGCTGCTCGTCGGACGTCGATTTTCTGACTGAAGATAAAATAGCAGGCCAAAATGCGCCTTCGCAGCAGATAGCTAATACCAGCAGTAGCCCCATTAACACATTAAAGTCCGAGGTCTTTCCCAAGAAGAAGGTGGTAATCCCGCCAATAATCATGGGGACTGCGATCAGCTTTTGCGGCGCAAATCGGTCTTGAGCCCATGCAAGGGCGACATACATGAAGTTACTCGCCAGTCCGTAAATCGATAGTAATAAACCAAACTGCGTTTTCGAGACGTCCCACAATTCCAGGATTTGCGGGAGTAACACACCCTTCATTGCCAACAGCGCGAACATGAATTGCGAGCACAGTGTGATCAGCAGGAAGTTAAGAAATATTCGGCGCGATGCGAAAACGAGTTGGTCAGGCAAATGGGAAGCGGGATTCATGACATGGTCTAACTGAGGGTTACATTCGGCACTATAACAGTCGTTCAAAGCACCGTGAGTATCTTTTTAGGCGGTCAGTTTGGACTATTTGGGCTGCTGGAATTTCGAGATAGTCTGGTGCCGCGTTAGCGTTTTCGGTCTAGCGTGAGGCGCGTAATGAAAACAATGATGAATAAAAAGGTCGTTAAACCGTGAATGATTCAGCACAGAGCGTAACAAGCTCTGCACCCCACCACTTATATTCGAATCGCTATCGGTATTACGTTCTCGCGCTGTTGACGCTGGGTTATGTGTTCAATTTTGTCGTAATTTTTACGTTAATCTCCGGTGTGCCTTCCAGGTGCCGCCGTACTGATAATCGCTACCAGATCCCTGCTTAAACGCCGTAACACACGCTTCACACCTAAATAGCCACGTCGTACTAGTCTTACTTCTACTGCGGAACAAAACGGGGAAGGTGGCTTGGCAGTCTGCGCACTGTTTTTCGCGTTTTGATCTTGTTGTCATGGATGCTGGAGGTTACTTCGGATTCGGGACTTTCGCTGATGTCACTGGTGTTTTCACACAGTCTTGAGGCGCTTCATGGTGTAAACTCTCTATGACTACGCGGTAGTCGTCGATACGTATCGTTTGAGCCATGAGAAACGCCAACAGATGAACGACAAAGCAAAAGCTGATCTCATCCCAACTGTCACCGTTTCCAGTGGGGAAAAGTTCGTAACGCCCGCGGGTGTCCACGCGATAAAGGATGGTATTAAAACAGCGAAAGAATCGGCGCCACGTCTGAAAAAGCCGGATTTTTTGCGAATGCGCGTTCGCCATTCTCCAAAATACGAATCGGTCAAAGACATCGTCAAACAGCACAGACTTGCTACCGTTTGCGAAGAAGCAAAGTGTCCCAATATTAGTGAGTGTTGGTCAGCTGGAACGGCAACTATCATGCTCATGGGCGACGTTTGCACGCGTGCCTGCCGATTTTGCTCCGTGAACACGGGTAACCCGCGCGGTTGGTTAGATCTTGAAGAACCTGTGAACACGGCAAAGGCAGTTCAACTTATGGGGCTCGCCTACGTTGTTCTTACATCAGTTAATCGCGATGATCTGGCGGACGGCGGCGCCGGGCATTACGCCGAGACGGTGCGTGAGGTGAAAAAGCTCAATCCGCACACAGGTGTCGAAGCGCTTACCCCTGACTTTTTAGGTCTTGAGTCAGCCATTGATGTCCTTCTTGAGTCTGGCCTCGATGTGTTTGCACAAAATGTTGAGACAGTAAAACGTCTCACACACCCGGTTCGCGATCCGCGTGCAGGCTATGAGCAAACCCTGCATGTATTGAAGTATGCGGCTGAACAATCCGACGTCATCACCAAGACCTCGCTGATGTTGGGACTGGGCGAGACGGATGATGAGTTGCTCGACTGCATGGATGACTTGCGTGAGGCTGATGTTGATATCCTAACTCTAGGGCAATATCTGCAGCCTACGTCGAACCACCTTCCGGTGGAACGCTTCGTGACGCCCGATGAGTTTGAGCGCTATCGAGAGTGGGGCTTGAAAAAAGGCTTCAAAGAAGTGGTATCAGGTGTCTTTGTACGATCGAGTTATCGTGCGGAGCGAGTTCTCGAATTCAATAACGTTGGTTTATAGGAAGGCTAGGGGGCTCGCGTGAGTAAACGCAAGCTGCTGTCGGAGGCCACGCTATGGCAGGCCTTGAGTGATCGATCTCAAAGAATCGGTTCGACGCCTTTGGCGTATCATGAGGTAGCACACTCAATGCGCCGTTTGCTGGTGCAGGTTGAGTGCTAATAGAGTTGGCTGAGAGAGACACGGAACAGTGACTGAATTCAAACGCGTGGGGTTATTGGGTCGTCGTGAGCACCCCGGGGTAGCGCACGTTGTCGCCGAACTGTTAGACCTGCTCGATAGCCGCGATATTGATGTGGTCTTAGAGGACCGTCTCGCGACCTTGGCTCACTTTGAAACGCGGGCAATGCAGCCTCGCGATGCGATTGGCGCAAATGTCGACCTGGCCGTCGTGATAGGCGGCGACGGAAGCTTGCTGAGTGCAGCACGCACGCTGGTTAGACACGACTGCCCGGTGATTGGTATCAACCGTGGCAGGCTTGGTTTTTTGACCGATGTCAGTCCGGATGATGAGCTCGTCGCTCACGTCACCAGTGTGCTGGATGGAAACTACTCGACTGATAAGCGCTTCCTGTTAGATGTAGAGGTCTACAGTGACGGCGTACAGACGGGGCAGGCCGAGGCCCTGAACGATGTGGTCGTAAACTCGGGTACCTCGGCTCAGATGATTGAATTTCAGCTTCAGGTTGACGATGAGTTTGTCTACAGAATGAACGCTGACGGTTTGATTATTGCCACTCCAACAGGCTCGACCGCGTACTCCATGTCGGCTGGCGGCCCCATCATGAATCCAAAGCTAGATGCGGTTGCCTTGGTACCCATGTTTCCGCATTCACTCACCAGTCGGCCCATGGTGGTGCACGGGGAAAGTGAAATTCGAATCGACACGCTTGAGCGAAATAAGAACAACCCGCTGGTGACCTGCGACGGGCAGGTATCGCTGACCCTAAAGCCAGGTGATTCGGTCCTTGTGCGCAAAAAGTCGAGGGCGCTGCGTCTGCTCCACCCGCCGGGGTACAGTTTTTACGCCAGTTGTCGAGATAAACTCAGATGGTCTGATGCACTCACGTCCTGACATAACAATGCAGTGGCGTCAGGCACCGGTAACTATCTCGATTCTCGCCATTTCTACAGTCGTGTTCGCGCTGATGAGCCTCTTTGGCGACGCCATCATCCTGGATTGGCTGGCGTTCAATAAAGTCGAATTCAATGGCCGTCGTTTTGAGCTGGTGAGCCCGGGTAGTGAGTATTGGCGGTACGTTACACCTGCACTTATCCACTTCGGCCTGATTCACATTCTGTTTAACGGGCTTTGGATTTGGGAGTTCGGTAGTCGACTCGAGCTGAGGCTGGGCTCGATTTTTACGCTCAATTTATTTTTGGCAGGCTCCATTGGCGGTAACTTGCTACAGGGCTGGTGGAGCGGTCCGTCAATTTTCGGCGGCCTTTCGGGCGTCGTGTACGCCTACATGGGGTGCCTTTGGGTGATGTGGCGATTGCGACCTGGGTTGGTGCCGATTGATGTGCCCGCGGTTTTCACCTTTATGTGGATTTGGCTGTTCATCGGTTTCACTGGAATTCTAAAAACACTAGGGTTGGGGTCCATTGCCAATGGTGCCCACCTGGGCGGGTTACTGGTGGGTATCGTAACGGGCGTCATTATTACCCGATTGTTTCCAAAGCGAGGCTGATGCGTTGTCCAAGAATTATGAAGAAGCGATAAAGGCCATGCCGGCCGAGCTATACCAGCGGATGGTTGATGCGCTATCCGTGGGGAAGTGGCCAGATGGACGAGAGTTGACGGATGCGCAACGCGAGCAAACGATGGATGCAGTCATCCTGTGGGGTAAATTGCACTTGCCTGAGGATCAGCGAATTGGCTTTATTGATAAGGGGTCAAAAGCGGTCAGCAGCTGTGACGACCCCGTTCCCTTAAAGTGGCAGTAAGGAGTGGTAAACCTGCATGGCAGTTAGTGGAAATTTAAGAAAAATGGTCACCGAGCTCTCGAGTGACGTGCAGTACCACCTTCCCATTAGTGATGAAAGAGTTCACCTGAACCCCTTGATAGGCAGCCATCTGACGTTGTCTTTTACCGGCGTGATTAAGTGTATTAAATGCGACCGTAAGTCGAATAAGAGCTTCAGTCAGGGATACTGTTTCCCCTGCTTCAGGCGTCTCGCTGCCTGCGATAGCTGCATTGTGAGTCCAGAAAAGTGTCACTACGATGCGGGCACCTGTCGTGAGCCCGATTGGGCACAGTCTCACTGCTTTGTTGACCACATTGTCTACCTGGCCAATACGTCAGGTGTGAAGGTGGGCATCACACGTCATTCTCAGGTACCAACGCGCTGGATGGACCAAGGTGCGACGCAAGCACAACCCATAGCGCGCGTTCAGCATCGTCAGCTATCTGGCTTGCTGGAAACCGCACTTGCAAAGCATGTGAAGGATAAAACCGCCTGGCAAACCATGCTAAAAGGGAATGGTGAAGCCGTCTCGCTTGAGGAGAAGCGCCAGGAGCTCATGAGTCTGTGTGAGGGCGATATTCAGGCGCTTCAGGACCGGTTTGGTCTGCAGGCATTGCAGCTGCTCGAAGATGAGCCAGCGGTCAGTATCAACTACCCAGTGGTTGAATTTCCCAATAAAGTCAGCGCACATAATTTTGATAAGAATCCGCTGGTTGAGGGCAAATTGATGGGCATTAAGGGTCAATATTTACTGCTCGATACGGGCGTGTTGAATATCCGTAAATTTGGTGGCTACCACATTGAACTGGAGACAAGGTGATGATGCGAGAGGGCGCACCGAAAACCATTTATCGGAAGGACTACACAGCGCCTGACTTTCTAATAAGTCATGTGGAACTTGCCTTCGAGATTACAGATGGCAATACGCGAGTCACGAGCTCACTTCGCATCCAACGCAATGGTGCGCATGAGAGACCTTTAGTCCTCGATGGCGAGGGTCTCGGACTGATTAGTGTTTCAGTTGACGGCGGTACGCTCGACGAGGGCGCCTTCAACTATGTTGGCGGGAAACTTACGGTTGATGCTGTGCCTGATGACTTCGAATTCGTTGCTGTGGTTGATATCCAGCCGGAGACCAATACCTCACTTGAGGGGCTCTACCGTTCCCGAACCATGTACTGCACCCAGTGCGAGGCAGAGGGCTACCGAAAGATCACTTTCGGTCTTGATCGCCCAGACGTTTTATCAACTTACACCGTGACCCTGTCGGCGGATAAGGCTAGCTGTCCAGTCCTTCTGAGTAATGGTAATGAGGTATCTCGAACAGACCTGGCTGACGGACGCCACCAGGTCGTTTGGCACGACCCTCATCCTAAGCCAAGTTATCTATTTGCCATTGTTGCGGGCGATCTAGAGCTTGTCTCTGACATCTTCACCACGCAATCAGGGAAAGTGGTAGACCTCCGCATTTGGGTTGAGGCCAAGGATACTGGGTATTGCGATCATGCGATGGATTCACTGAAAGCATCCATGCGTTGGGACGAGGAGCGTTACGGACTCGAGTACGACCTAGATCTCTTCAACATCGTCGCCGTTGATGACTTCAACATGGGGGCGATGGAGAACAAGAGTCTGAATATCTTCAATACCTCCTGTGTATTGGCGCACCCTGATATCACAACTGACCTCGGGTATCAGCGCGTCGAATCGGTGGTCGCTCACGAGTATTTTCACAATTATTCCGGGAATCGTGTGACCTGCCGCGACTGGTTTCAGCTCAGTCTTAAGGAAGGCTTCACGGTATTCAGGGATGCGGAGTTCTCTGCCGACATGAATTCGCGCGGTGTGAAGCGCATTGAAGATGTCTCATTCCTCCAAACCCATCAGTTTGCTGAGGATTCGGGCCCTATGGCGCATCCGGTCCGCCCCGATTCGTTCATAGAAATTTCCAACTTCTACACGATGACCGTGTA
>PKCZ01000004.1 GCA_002862405.1 Pseudomonadota bacterium | reverse complement strand
ATAGAAAGCGCTTTGTTGCCCACCGAGGGCGGAGGGATAGCGTCCGAGGAGCTGAAGGAGAGTCCCACTTCAGACGCCTGAGGAACTCGAATAAAAGCAGAGCATTCGCTCTGTTTTTTTTTGGGCGAGGGATTCCTATCGTGGCGAGATCGTCGCCCCTCCCGCCTAGAGTCGCGACCCGGGGCTTCTCCACTGGACACGGACAGTGACGTCGTTTCGGTTCATGCAAAAACTGGATAAGGGTTTTGGGGAGCGACGTCTTTTGTTTATTTTGTCTTTTGCATTAGTAACGCATCCTGTGGCGCCCTCTTGTTAGTCTAGGCACTGATCTAGTCGAATAACTTATCCGCCTGCGCGTATCGCAAAAATACAACCAACCCAACCAAAGAGATGACCGCAGCAGTGCCGAATACTAGCGCCCAAGAACCTGTCAGCTCTAGAATCATCCCGGACAAAAATACGCCAACGATGCCTGGAATAGTCCCAGCGGTATTGGTAATGCCCATCAGTGTTCCCGCATGTTTTGGGGCAATATCCATATGATTTACCGCAAATCCACCCGTGGAACCTGCACCCAGCGCACTGCCTAGGGCCATTATCGCGATAGCACCTGTTACCGTTTCTGCAGACGTCACTAGTAACAGGCAAACCGCGAGCCCACCAAAACCGACAGTCTGCATCAGCTTTCTCACTCGTAGTACTGGCATGCCACTCGTGATCAGGCGATCGGCCAAGTTTCCTGCGAGGTTGATTGAGACAAATGATGCGGCTTGGGGAATCATTGCCAACAAACCTACTGAAGCCAGCTCTACCCCAAGGCCTTTGTTGATAAATGTGGGGGCCCAAGATAGGAGCACATAAAGCGTCCAGTTATTGCAAAAGTGTGCCACTGCAATAGCCCAAACAGCCTTATATTTCAAAAAATGGGTCCAAGGAATTTCACTGGCTTGTTCGTCAGCTTCGATACCTTGCTGAATGTGCGATAGCTCCTCAGCGGTTATTTTTGGATGTGTTCCGGGATCGGACGTGACCATACGATGCCAGAATGCGTACCAAATAAACCCCATAAAACCGAATATATAAAACACCCACTCCCAGCCAAGCCGTTGAATGATGATGGGCGAAATGATCAGCGCAAAGGCGGTTCCCAGTGGGATAGCACTGTTGGCGAAACCGACCGCGCGCGCTCGTTCGTTGAGCGGTATCCACTTTCCATAGAGGCTATAGAAAGAAGGGAAAGTGACCGCCTCACCCATGCCCATAAGAATTCGAGTCATGATCAGCAGTGTTATACCTAGTGCCGCGGCGGGGGGTGCCAATATCGTGAATAATGACCATACCAAAACCCCAATTCCCAATATGATTTTGCCACCGTAACGATCAGCTAGTCGGCCGCCGATGACTTGGAGCAATATGTATCCCACCGCAAAGGACGACAAAATCATCCCTTGGGTTTGTAACCCCCAGTTGTACTCTTCAGCCATCGGGATGATCGCAACTGAAATATTTACTCTATCTATGTAGCAAATGAAGACAGCTGCGAAGGTAAGAAAGACAACGTGCACTCGTTGGGGAAGGTTTGAAGGCATGAATTTCCCGTTTCTTTGCTAGACTTAAAACCGCATTATGAAAAATCTCGATCCAACCATCCTGCTTTCTCGCAATGTCGAGAATTGATTTGAGCCCATGATCTACCTAGCTAACTTTAGCCATTATGAGGATGTAGGGAAGACCTCTGGTCTGGCAGAGTATCAAAATTACAGTTAGATACCGAAGTATGGCGGAAGAGGTAGGAGTCGAACCCACCAGGCGCTTTGTCAGCACCTCACTGGTTTTGAAGACCAGGCACCCCACCGGGGACGTCGCTCTTCCATAGTTTTAAAGCTTGAGTCGGCTGCGGATAGCCCTCGGATTTGAGATTGTACGCTCATTACCCTTTCGCTGCGTGAAGTTAATACTGTCGAAGAACTCGAGTATTTCAACCGCTAGCTTCCGGCCAATGCCAAGCGCCTCTTTGAAACCTGCAACGCTAAAATTATGCTCTGAGGCGAGTGACTCAGACATCTCGGCAAAGTCCAATAAGGTAGGCGTCAGTGCGTATCGCGTGGCGTTGATGCGATGCAGAAAACCTTTGTCAATGCCGTACTTCAGGGCTAGCTTGAAAGAAGTTTCGTCGAGCTGTGCATCGCGCTGAAGTTCCGACAGTACTGGAATATGGTGTCCTGCTGTCTGTAATTGACGTTCTAAACTTGACCAATGCCGCTCATTGCCGTCGCGCTTGTTGCGAGTCTTGGCATCATGCACTCGCCCATCCGTCACCCCAAGCACATCGGTTTTTATCAGATTTGTCAGCGTTGCCTCGAGCAATGCGCTATTGAAGGCCGTCCCGGCTAGGTTAATGAGCTTTTCCCGTGGTACACCTCTGGAATCACTCTCCTGCGCTTTTTCATCGTTCAACGCATCGAGCAAAGCCTGCCTTGCGTCGGTAATTGCACTTCTAGTCGTGATCCATGTGCTCCGGTTTAGGTCAAACTTCACGGCTGTATCGGGAAGCGTGGGCATAGCAGCTCCCTCCTTTAAATGAAAAGCGCGAGTAAGATCTGACCAGTTAGTGGTCACGTTATTGATCAAGAGATATTGAAGCGCCGTGTCTACACTGCCTGTGGTCAGTGCACTAAGCCATGTCAATCGCTCGGGCTTAGCTTTCCCGTATTGCGGGCCGTTGGGGTCTAGAATCACACCGCCACCAAGATGGAACGATTCGGAATCATCTCTAAGTACGAAGCGCTCTCCCGAGTAAGCGCTGATTGGCGCATCGAGAATGAGCTGGGCCATTGATGTTTGACCGGGAGTTAGCAATGAGATCCCTTTGTCAATCAGGGCCACTTTCGCGCTCACTCGTCGTGCTCCAATGTAGAGTTTGACTGGCAAAAGATGCTTAAGTGCATTCGGCGCATCGGACAAAAGTGTTAACTCAACATCAAGCCGTTGCGACAGCTGATCAAGCGTGGGCTCCACAAGGCAGTCACCTCGATCAATATCGCCCAGTTCAACTTTGCCAGCCAAACACAGCGCGACACGCTGACCGGCGACTGCCGATTTGACCATGACATCATTGGCGCGCAGCTCGCGCACTCGGATTTCCAGCCCTTTGGGTTGAAGGATTAAATGATCGCCAACACTGACGGTGCCGGTGCTTGCAGTCCCCGTAACAACTAAACCTGCGCCGCTGACATGAAAGCGACGATCAATCGAGAGTCTAAAGCCGCGCTTGAGCGCTTGATCTCTGCCTTTGGGTGGCAGTGATTCAAGATGGGACTTAAGCGCATCGATACCGTCACCCGTGACCGAGGAAACCTGAAACACCTCGCCCTCGCTCTCGCAGCGGGCATCGACAAGTTCCTGTGCCCTTTGAGCCACCTGCACCACCCGCTCAGGCGTTACTGCATCAATCTTTGTGATCACAATATCGATATCAGCGACACCGAGCACACTCAGTACATTTAAGTGCTCGCTCGTTTGCGGCATCGGCCCATCATCGGCGGCGATAATTATCAAGGCGCGATCGATACCCGAGACCCCGGAAATCATGGTGTTGATAAAGCGATGATGACCGGGCACGTCGACAAAACCGATGACTCGGTCGTTACTCGAAGGGAGGTAGGCGTATCCTAGGTTAATCGTCAATCCGCGCGCTTTCTCTTCAGCGAGCGTGTCGGTATCGACACCAGTGAGGGCCTTGATTAACGATGTTTTGCCGTGATCAACGTGGCCGGCGGTTGCAACAATCACAGAGTGAGCTCTGAGAGTTGCTCTATGAAGGCGTCTTCGTGAATCGCTTCAAGGCAGCGAAGGTCCAATAGCAGCGCGCCATTGTGGAGCCGCCCGATAACGGGTTGGGGAAGTTGGCGGAAGCGCGCAGCTAGCGCGCGTAATGGTTCGTCCTCACCATTGGCTACGGTGATTGAGAGTGCGGCACTGGGGAGCACCTCAATGGGGAGCGCGCCACTGCCAATTTGGCTGGAGACCGATGCTGTGTCGACTCGGTAGTGATCGCCCAGCACTGAGCTGACTTTTGGGGCGAGCTTGTTGGCCTGATCACGAATATTGTCTTCTGCTCGCGTGAGTAATCTCAACGTGGGCAACGTTGAGACCAGTTCATCCGGATTGCGGTATAGCTGCAGTGTTGCCTCGAGCGCTGCCAACGTCACTTTATCGAGTCTCAATGCACGCTTCAGCGGGTTCTGCTTAACACGCGAGATGAGATCGGCGCGGCCAGCAATAATGCCGGCTTGGGGGCCACCAAGTAGCTTGTCTCCGCTGAAAAGGACCAAGTCGGCCCCATGAGTCAGGGTTTGCTGTGCTGTGGCTTCGTGGGGTAGGCCGAGTGCTTGCAAATCAATGAGGTTGCCACAGCCCATATCGACGACGAACGGTATTTGGTTTGCTTCAGCAAGTGCCGCAAGCTCGGGCTCCGGCACCGTATTGGTAAACCCTTCAATCCGATAGTTACTCGTGTGTACGCGCATCAACAGCGCTGTATCAGCATCAATGGCGTTCGCGTAGTCTTTGAGATGTGTTCGATTGGTCGTGCCGACTTCAACGAGGCTGCAGCCCGAACGTGCCATGATGTCAGGTACACGAAAAGAGCCCCCGATCTCAACGAGTTCTCCCCGAGAAACGGGCACTTTTCTACCAAGCGCCAGGGTGTTCAGTGTAAGCAGGACCGCAGCGGCGTTGTTGTTGACGACCGTTGCCGCTTCAGCGCCCGTGAGCTCACAAATTAGCGACTCAATATGACTGTCGCGATCCCCTCGTTGACCCTGTTCAAGATCGTATTCGAGGTTGTTGGCACTACCCGCTACTCGGTTTATGGCGACGATCGCGGCATCTGCTAGTTTCGCGCGCCCAAGATTACTGTGAAGGACTATGCCCGTGAGGTTGAAGACCGATTTCAAAGCCGGTTGAGACGCGTTAGTAAGCCCATCGCGAATAGTCTGCTGGATGATTGAGAGATCCGATGACACCGATTCACCTGATTGAATCGCGGCTCTTAGTGCTTCAAGGTGCGCGCGCGCAGCGTTTGTCACCGCATCATGCCCCCACTGCGCGGCCTCCGACTGCAAGTGGTCGAGAATGACACTGACAGAGGGGAGGTCTCTCAGCTGTTGATGTACGTTTTTATTCACGCTGGCAATGCCTCGATGTCCCTCTTACAGTGTAACGCGTGAAAAGCGATGCGGGCAGTCGATTAGACCTCGGCGGCGGTTTCTTTACTCGATTGCAGCCAGTAAACCGATGCGGATACGAGTAGCGCAGGGAAGACCTCGTGGAGCAGAGCGCTTAGACCCAACGTAATCCAGAGTACCAGCGTACTCATTCCTAGAATCATTGACACCAGCGTGGTCTTTGCAGACGCCACACGGCCATACAGGCCAAAAACCACCGGTGGGAAGAAGCAAACGGCGTACAGGCTACCCGAGAAGATGGTGATGCCCACAATGTCGCCCGGTGGATTGAGTGCCATGAAAGCGGAAATGCACGCGAAAGCGATGACTGCAGCACGGGACCAGCGCACCTCGTTTTCAATTGTTTTAAACGGCGAAATGATGTTTTTGTAGAGGGTGGATGAGGCCACCAGAAGCACGCTATCCATTGAGGACATGGCGGCGGATACGATCGATACGATGAGCAGATCGGTTACCCAAAACGGGAAAATGACTGGGTCGTTAACGAGCTGGGGAATAATCAGATCTGTGTCTGTCACGTTCTCGAAAATCAGGTGTGCGTAAAGGCCAATGGGGAACATACAGGCCAGGATCAGCGTCATACCCAGCACGGCAATCCACATCCCGCGTTTCACCTCTGCATCACTCTTGAGGCCATAAAAGCGTGAGAGCTGCCGGGGATCTACAATGAGCTTTAGGGCCCCCGACAGCGATACACCTAACAGCACAGCAAACGGCACCGCACCGTTAAGATCGAAAAGATATTCTTTTCCGGGCATATCGGTCAGCTGACCGACTGATGTGATGCCACCGGCCGCCTGTGTAACGAAGTAGAAGATCGTCATGGCGCCGATGAGCATAAGCACACCTTGAATCGCATCCGTTCTGACAACCGAGACGAAGCCACCGATGGAGGTGTACAGCACGACAACTAGCAGGGTAACGCCGACTGCGACCTCGTAAGGCACACCGAGAAAGATCTGAAACAAATGTCCAGCGCCTTTGAAAATGGCCAAGAGGTAGAGGATGCTGGCGAAAACTATCACCGATGCAGACAGCAAAAGTAGAGGATGCCGCTCGGCATCAGGGTTGTCGCCCAATATCCGCCCCCGAATGTAATCGGGAATGGTCAGCGCGTCCCACGCGGCGGCAAAACGCCTGAGCGGTGGTCCTATCCACCGCCAGGACATCCAGGAGAAGATGACGAGCAGAACGGCCATAGTGAACCACGCCACACCGTAGTCGTAGCCTTTGCCCGCATGTCCAATAAAGGTGTTGGTCGAGGCAAACGTCGCAAAAAAGGAGATTCCTACAACGGTACCACCCAACTGGCGGTTACCTACGTAGTACCCACCAACGCCAGTAGCCGCTTTGTTTCCGACGTAGGCATTGTAGAACAGCACGCTGACGTAGATCACGAGGAGTGAACTTGCGATCCAATGTTCGACAAACCAGGACATGTCTTAACTCACTTAACGACTCGGCTCGTTAAAGTGCCGATTCGCTGCCCCTAATCTTCTCCACACCCATATTCTTCAGTGTGAAACTGTAGATGTCAGCGTACTGATCAACCAGTTTATCCGTTGGGGTGCCGGCACCATGTCCAGCGTTGCTATCGATACGGATTAAGACTGGCGCATCGCCCGTGTGGTCGTACTGCATCTGAGCTGCAAACTTGTAGGAGTGCGCCGGAACGACGCGGTCGTCACGCTCGGCTGTCGTGATAAGCGTCGCCGGATAAGCGGTTCCGGGCTTGGTGTTGTGCAGTGGTGAGTAACCCAATAGGTAACGGAACATTTCCTCACTCTCTTCAGACGTCCCATAGTCATACGCCCAGCCCGCACCGGCGGTGAAGGTGTGGTAACGCAACATGTCGAGCACCCCGACACCGGGGAGTGATACCTGGAAGAGATCAGGGCGCTGTGTCGTTACTGCGCCGACCAGCAGACCACCATTGGATCGACCACTGACAGCCAGTTTTTCCTTGCTGGTGTAGCCCTTTGCGATCAGATACTCAGCCGCCGCGATAAAGTCATCAAAGACATTTTGCTTTTGATTTTTGGTGCCCGCGATGTGCCACGCTTTGCCGTATTCGCCACCACCACGAATATTGGGTACGGCGTAAATGCCACCCATCTCCAGCCACGCCGCAACTGTGCTGCTAAAACGAGGTCGAATACTGATATCAAAACCGCCGTAGCCGTAGAGAATGGTAGGGGTACTGCCGTCGAGCACGATCCCCTTGGCGTACGTAATGATCATGGGTACGCGAGTGCCATCCTTGGATGTGTAGAACACCTGTTCCGTTTGATATTCGTTGCCGTCAAACGGTGACTTTGATGCGCGGTACAAGCTGACATCGCCCGACTCAGGGTCAAGGGAGAAAATGGCAGGCGCGATACGGTAATTGGTGAACGTAAAAAAGACGTTTTCTTGTTCTTTTTTGCCACCAAAGCCTGACGCGCTTCCGACGTCAGGTAGTTCGATATCCCTGATGAGATTGCCTTCGAGGTCGTACTGTTTCACCTGACTGATGGCATCAATCATGTGTTCGGCGAAAAGATAGCCGGCGCTCGAACTGGCGTTGAGCACGTGCTCGCTCTCCGGGATAACGTCGCGCCAGTCGGTCTCGCCAGCCGCTTGCGGATCCAACGCAATCACCCGACCTTTAGGTGCATCGCGATTTGTTTCGATCAAAAGATAGTCATCGTGACTCTCGAGCAATGAACCGTCTGCGGACTCGTCAGCAAAGACCACAATGAGCTCGTCAGATTCGGACGCTAAATCCTTGATAAACAGCTTATTGCCTGACGTGGAGTTGGCTGCACTGATCACCAAGTAGCGGTCGTCGCCACCCACGGAGGCACCCACGTAGCGATGCTTTTGCTCAGCGGTCGCGCCGAAAATCACCTCATCACTGCTCTGCGGTGTGCCCAGTGCGTGGAAATACAACTTGTGCTGATCGGTTTTTGCGGAAAGTTCACTGCCGTCAGGTTTGTCATAGCTTGAGTAGAAAAAACCCTCATTCCCCAGCCAGTTGATGCCGGAGAACTTTACGTCAACCAGTGGTGATTCAAGTACATCACCGGTGGCGACGTCCCTAATCACAATCGATCGCCAGTCACTGCCGCCCTCGGAGAGTTGATAGGCTACGAGACTGCCGTCTTCAGAAAAGCTGACGCTCGACATGCTGACCGTGCCATCCTCGCTGAACGTGTTCGGATCTAAGAACACAACTTCGCTGCCATCCTCCTCAATGCGATAAAGAACTTGTTGATTCTGAAGCCCGGAGTTTCGATAGAAATACCGTTTTCCACCTTCAAAGAAGGGCGCGGTTTCGCGCACGAAGTTCAACAGGCGGGCCACGGTGTTTTTGACGTCATCGCGCAGTGAGATAGCGTCAATATACGAGCGGGTTGAGGCATTTTGATCAGCAATCCAGTCAGCGGTGTCTTTGCTCAGATCATCTTCTAACCATCGATAGGGATCGGGTACCTCCATGCCAAAGTAGGTATCTACGTGGTCACCGCGCGCGGTTGCTACTAACTTGTCGCCAGCAGCGCTTGCGGAGTCAGTGTTTTCGTTACTGGGCTCGCTACAACCCATTAGTAAAAGCGTTGCAGTTAACATTAAAAGTGCGTTTCTCATTATTTACCTCGCTCGTGGTCGATTGAGCTTTATTGATTGTAGCTGGATTACCTAGTTGATTATTCGAAGTGGCCAGCAGTTCCTGACGCCGACTGGTCAGTAATAACTTGGTTGTACAAGCAGCGCTCCCACGCTTCGCTGATGACCGCAATACCCATTCCTTCAAGGAGGCTGGCTTGCGTAATCGTCTTGGGCGCCAAGCGATAGATCTCACGCACCTCTCCGTTATGCCATAGCCAGAGCATCACAAGCTCCTCGTCACTCCTGTTGTCCCAAACAGTTGTGACTTCATCACCGGTGCGCTTATTGGAGCGTATTAACTCGGTACCACAGGTATCGACCAGGCTGGGAGACAGCTCGTAGTCCGGAAAATGGCTGGTATTTCGGAGGGTGACGGTGTTCATAGTGCTGAGCGTATTGCAGCCAGCGATGAATGCAAGAGTGAGAGCGGTGAGAAGCAGTCGCGTGAAGCGTGCCACGATTTAACTGGTCTTACTGGCGAAAATGAGGCTGATGTCCAACGACTCTCCGGGAATTTTATCGATCTGCTCGATGCTGAGATCCTCGCTCATGAGCCATCCCATGATCGATTTCATATCGACACTGACGGGTACAGGCTGTGAAGCGGGATCTTCATGTTGTGTGAAGGCAACGACTAACAGTTTGCCGCCGCGTTTCAGCACGCGTGTTGCCTCTTCGAACAAGGCTTTCGGGTCGTCAGCAAAATACAGCACTTGATCAATAGTCACGGTGTCGAAGCTATTGGCTGCGAACCGCATTTGATACATATCTTCTTGCCG
>PKCZ01000053.1 GCA_002862405.1 Pseudomonadota bacterium | reverse complement strand
CCGAATATTGAAAACCTCGCGTACTTTGGTCAGCGCGATGAAGCGCATTGCATTTATAACTTCGCGCTTCCCCCACTACTCATTCATACCCTCGTCGAGGCAGACAGTTCGCGCATTACACGCTGGCTTATGAGCATGCCGCCAGCCATTCTGGGAACCACCTATTTCAACTTCCTCGCTTCGCACGATGGCATCGGTCTCCGACCGGTCGAGGGTTTGCTCAGCGAAGGTGAGTTGGACTCGATGATCGACCGACTCCAAGAAAATGGCGCTTTGTTGTCCTGGCGTGAACACGCTGATGGGACAAGAACGGTCTATGAAGTAAACGTGTCGTTATTTGACGCCTTCAAACATATAGGTGAGGCGGTTGATCTGACGCTTGAACGCATGATCCTAGCTCATGCGATTTTACTGGGGTTGGAGGGTGTTCCAGCGATCTACTTACATAGCTTTTTAGCGACCAATAATGACCTGAGTCGTGTCGAGAATACGGGGCATAACCGTGCGATTAATCGTCATCAATGGGCGTTAGATGAGCTCACTGGACTCTTGAATGACGCCAAGTCGCAGCATGCACGGTGCCTACAAGCCATTAAGCAATTGATTGACATGCGACAAGGGCAACCCGCCTTTCACCCCAACGCGACCCAGTTCACGCTGAATTGCGGACGATCAATTTTTGGATTTTGGCGACAAAGTCCCGACCGCGCACAGAGTATTTTCTGTCTCTACAACGTCACACCCACTAGCACCACCATTGCTGCAGCGTCGTTGAATTTGGTTGGCAGCGACAGTTGGCGAGACTTGATCAGTGGCGAGATAGTTGATTTGTTTTCGGAGAATCCCACCATTGAGCTTGCGCCGTATCAGGCTGTTTGGTTGACGAATATGATGGCCTAAACCACGATTTGTGGGGAGCTCGACATGGCTGTCTGAGGGTGCAGGTTCGGCTGGTCTGAGTCGGCATAATTGTGTGATCATCGGCGCCATGCTTGCGATTGGTTTTTTTGTTGTTGCGCTTATTTACTCCGCCGTAGGCTTTGGCGGCGGCTCAACCTACATCGCGCTGCTGGCTTTAAGTGATTATTCGGCCGAAGTTGTCCCGCTCATTGCGCTGCCCTGCAATATTGCAGTGGTCTCTGTGGGCAGCTATCTCGCTGTGCACCGGCGAGACTTTGATTGGCGGCTGTCCGTTCCGTTTTTTGTAGCCTCTGTCCCTATGGCATTTGTCGGTGGTTTAATCCCGCTGGACGCTACCGTCTATTTTTTACTACTGGGCTTGAGCCTCGCTATTGCTGGAGTAAGCTTAATAGTGCGCACGGCACCTGACGGTGCAACGACCTTGGGCGCACGTGGCTGGGGGTTGGCTAGCGTTATAGGGGGAGGATTGGGTCTACTCTCGGGTATGGTAGGTATAGGTGGTGGAATCTTCCTAGCACCCATATTGCATCATCTGCGCTGGGCTTCGAGTAAAACGATTGCTGCCTTGTGCAGCTTTTTTATCTTGATCAATTCATTGAGTGGGCTGGCGGGACAGACTCTAAAGACGGGCACTGACTCCGCTATATCCGGACTTTACGAAGCAATTCCACTGTTGATTGCAGTCGTCTTGGGTGGCGTTGTTGGCGGCAGATTTGTGATTGAAGGCGTTGCTAACCAGCGAGTCGCTCAGCTTACGGGTCTGTTGGTTTTATTGGTTGGGCTTCGCATTCTGTGGGCCTGGAGTAGCTATCTATACGTGTGATGTAACCAGAGATGAGAAATCGACGTAGACGGGTGCTGTAAATTGTCCTAAAGCTTCCTCGGTTAGCGTCGGTGCTTTTTTACGGGTTAGTATCTGCCCTCTAAAAGGAGTAACCATGAAAGCGGAAGGCTTACCTCAATCGCAGCAAAATGTTTTTGGTGAACCCATTGAGCTGTGTTGTAACGACCCATTGACCGGTTTCTATCGAGATGGTCATTGCAATACGGGACCCAATGATTTGGGTACGCACACCGTCTGTGCGCTCATGACAGATGAATTTCTCGAGTACTCTGCGGCAGCGGGTAACGATCTCAGTACGCCTAGACCCGAATTTAGTTTTCCGGGTCTGGTCGCTGGTAATCGATGGTGTCTTTGTGCCATGCGTTGGGAGCAGGCACATAGAGCGGGGAAAGCGCCAAAACTCTTTCTGAAGGCCACTAATATCGTGACTTTGAGAGCCATTCCGTTAGAAATTCTTAAGCCCTATGCACTAGATCTCGTCTGAGTGAGAACTAATAACGGTTTTGGAGGATGGTCTCCGAAATGGCTCTGCTGATACATTCGCGCGAAATGCATAAGTGAATACATGACAGGTGGATTAGCGAAGCGCGGCGAGTGAGTTCGTTTCAACTCATTTTTAGAGATGACACCGTTAGTTGTGGGGGAAAAATGAAAGTATCGCGTGTGGCAGGGGCGCTCGGAGCGGAGGTCACCGACATAGACGTTAGTGCGTCGCTTGCAGACGGCAGCATCGGTGTTATCCGTGATCTACTCAACGAGCATGAAGTCCTCTTTTTCAGAGATCAGTGTATTGTTCCGAGTGAGCAACGCGATATGGCGCGGCTGTTCGGGCCCTTACAGACTCATCCAGCATACGGTACAGTCAATGGCTTACCCGAAGTAATGCTTCTTGAGAGCACGGAGGCGAAGCCCTCCAAGATTGAGGTCTGGCACTCTGATATGACCTTCCGGCAGCATCCGCCTTCAGTCACTGTCCTAAGGGGGGTCACTATTCCGGCGGTGGGTGGGGACACCTTGTTTGCCAGTATGACGTCGGCGTACGAAGGACTTTCAGCGGGTATGAAGGCCTACCTTGAGCCATTGGTTGCTGTTCATGACTTCTCGCAGGGATTCAAAGAGAGTCTTGCAGAGCCGGGAGGCCGCGAGCGTTTGGCCGGTGTGCTGGCGGATAACCCGCCGGTACGTCACAAGGTCATTCAGACGCACCCGGAGACGGGGAAGATGGTCATTTTCGTTAATGCCTTATTTACTTCGCATATCGAGGGTGTCTCGCCACTAGAGTCCTCAGAGGTGCTTAATTTTTTGTATCGGCATTGTGTATTACCGGAGTACACCTGCCGCTTCAATTGGGCGGTCGATAGTCTCGTCTTGTGGGATAACCGAAGCACCCAGCACAAACCAGTCAATGACTTCCTGCCGGCGAGTCGGGCGCTGCATCGAGTTGTAAGTGAGGGCGATTTACCTTATTGATTTACGCGGTTTCCCGAAGGTATGTCTCTACCTCGCGTTTCACCATCGGCGCAAATAGATACAGTGCGACCAAATTCGGTAGTGCGATAAGAAAAATCATTGCATCCGAGAAGTCCAGGACGGCTTTGAGCTCTAAAACACAGCCAAGTGCAAAGAAGGTCAAAAAGACCAACTGGAAGCCCAGCGTTCGCCGTTTGCCAACGCCAACGAGGTAATTCCACGCCTGAAGTCCGTAGTACGACCACGCAAGTGCGGTTGAAAACGCAAATAAGACTGCGGCGAAGGCTATCAGATAGGGCGACCATGGAATGTGGAACGCGAAGGCGGCAGAGGTGACCTCAATGCCCGATAGACCGCCGCCCATCAGCCCATTGGGCAGTGCCGTGGTCAGTATGACCAATGAGCTGAGCGTTAGGACCACAACAGTATCGATAAAAGGCTCGAGCAATCCCACAAAGCCTTCAGACGCGGGAGAGCGGGTCTGGACAGCTGAATGTGCAATGGAGGCTGATCCCAGCCCCGCCTCATTGGAGAACAGTGCTCGTTGGAACCCCATGATGAGTGCGCCCAGTGCACCCCCTGCCATCGCGTCCGAGCCAAATGCGCTGGATACGGCTGTTGATATGGCCAAAGGGATGTCTTGCAAGCTCAAACTAATGATGACGAGACAGCCAATGATGTAGATACCCGCCATGAAGGGCACTATGTAAGCAGCCACTCGGGCGATCGACGTGATACCGCCGATGATGACCAACCCCACGATGCCTGCCAGAACTAATCCGAACAGCAGTGAGTATTCGGCTAGGAAGCTAGTCTCGCCACCAGTGATGACGAGCATTTGCTGATAGGCCTGATTGGATTGGAACATGTTCCCGACGCCAAAACAGCCAACGACCAGCGCGAGCGCGTAAATACCACCGAGGGTTCTCCCGATTCGTGGCCAATTGCGTTCTTTGAAATACCCATCGAGGTAATACATGGGGCCGCCTGATACAGAGCCGTCCGCGTGCACTTGTCGATACTTAACGCCAAGGGTGCACTCGATCAGCTTTGTCGACATCGAGAGGAATCCTGCGACGAAAAGCCAGAAGGCCGCACCCGCACCGCCCAAACTGATGGCCACAGCAACGCCACCAATATTGCCAACGCCGACAGTGCCTGAAATAGCCGTAGCTAACGCTCTGAAGTGACTGATTTCACCCTCGGCTGATGGGTCTTTGAAGTCACCTCGCACATGACGAACTGCCAGCCAAAAGCCCCTGATATTGATGAATCGAAGGTAAAGCGTAAAAAAGAACGCACCAATGGCGAGCCAAGCCACAACCAGCGGCACTTGTTGACCACAGAGTGGGACCGAAAAAAAGACAAAGGCAGAGAGTGCGCTTGCCAGCGGTGCCATGAAAGCATCGATCGATGCGGCCAACGTATCCATAGTGATTCCTTATTTTTTTGCTTGGCAACCCAGCGATTAGCTTACGACGTCTCGTGCTGCAGAGCTTAGGAACAACGGTTTAACTGCGACTTCGAATTTCGCGTGCCGCACCGAGTGCGATAGCAACGCCAATCCAAACGGCTTCATTGGTCAACACGTAGAGCACCACGCCAAAGACCAGGCCAATGCCAATCGATATTCCTTGAGGGCGACTTGGTTTGTTGTTTTCCACGGTTATTCACTCAAGTTTGGCAATGGAGTTGCCCTGTCCCAGAGGTGTCCAGCCTGAGGAAGTGGTAACTTGTAGTCAAGTCGCCGACCCGAGCGCGCAGAATAGAGGGGCAAATGAGCTTCAAAGAGACCTTTATCAAGGTCATGGCCTGGCTTAACTTTGGACTGGCACTAGCCGGCTTAGCGAAGTTTTTGCCTATTGGCTATCTGATGGTGCTATCGCTCTGGGAACCGATCGACCCAGCGGCTTATGAATGGTCGATCGACTTAATTTCCGATACGCACCTAATCGTCATGGTCTGGTGTGTTGCGCTTGTCATTATCAAAGCTCTTAGCGGTCACATCATCGTCAGGCCCTGGCGCCCCCCATCATTCTGAAAGGCCCATGACGACGCCCCTCAACCCGCGGTGGACTGAGGCTTGCGAACCCTGCAGCAGGGCTGTTGTGACTTCGGTTTACTTCCGAGCGTAAGAGGCCGCCCCTAGAAAGTGCAGCGAGACGTAGGCTTCGTCACCCACCACCCAGCTATCGTGTGGTGACGGGGGTACGTAAAACACATCGCCCGGGTGCATCTCAACGATCTCGCCATTGGCCATGGCGGCTGTAGCGCAACCTGAGACCACCATTCCCACGTGCTCAACATGGCAATGCAATTCGCCCAATGCGGCGCCGACGTCCTCTGACCACCGCCAGCCGGGTTGATAGGTGGCGCGTCCAATGGTCATTCCTCCAATTTCAAGCAGCTCGAAGGTGCCCTTATCAAAGGTTCTGAGTTCATCGGGATTATCGAACCGCTTCAAAATGACGTCGTTATCCAACATCTCGCAATCACCTCTCGTGTACTGGATGTCCGTTTTATGCTGGACGAAGTATAGGCATCAGCCGTTTGTCTGCATTGGTAAAGCTACCATCAGTCCCGATTCAGTTTAAGGGAAGGTTTCGTGGAAACATACATCGCTGCCGCTCTATATTTGGTCATCACCACCCTGGTATTTACCCGAGTAGGTTTTGTAAATATCGTCAACAGCTTACGGATTTGGTTCGAGGATGGCTATTGGGTCAACTACAAAGTCGTTGGGGCCTTAGCCTTGCTAGTGAAAGCTGCCGTAATTCTGCCCGGTATCATCTGCTAAAAGGAGATATGGAAGCTGCGCATTGTGACCCTACTGACATCGGCTCTTCTCATTTGGGTCTCTGAGCGCAAGCTATTACCAACGATGGTGGCTTTCAACACTATGTGGATTGGACTGTCGTCGGTCGTGATCGTCCGTAATCTGGTTTAGTACACTGCCCGGCCACGCTAATCCGTTGCAAAAATACCCCAGTCAGACTACGAGCCGCCTGTTTTGTACCTTTCGATGCTTCTTCTTTTAGCGACTTAGCGGGCGCAAGCTATATTTTCGGAATGATGAGACATATCAACAAATGACTTCTATTGATCGCTTCCGCCGTTGGTTGGTTGTGGTACCGCTAACGCTGTTCGGAGTGTTAGTGTGGGACGTTACGTCTCGTCTAATCGAAGCTGAAAAAACCGCTCAGGAGCAGTTTGTTCGCGGCTTTGAGGTTGATGCATCTCGCCGAGAGGGTATGCGAGATCTGCTGGGTAGAGATGTTCAAAGTGGCTTGATGTTCGCGCTTAACAAACTGTCGGATATCCAGACCCTGCCCACCAACGAGGAGCGTGCCAAGCGACTCACCACCGCATTTGAGCAACTGGGTTTCATGCTGCGAAACTCCCGCTATGACTTTGTTGAGGTGTTTCTGACCGAAGAGACGGTTGAGGGTAAATTGGTTGTGCGCGGCCGCTATCCTAGCGCGGCCAATCTCGGTGAAATAGATCCGTCAGATACACCGCTTTTTGCACATGTAGATGAGACCAAGGCGGAGCTGTTTAGCTCTCATTATGAAATCTACGATTTAGAAGCTGATCCTCTACTCCTCATATCAGATGCGCAACCTGTGCTGGTCAACACGCGCTTGATTGTTGATGGGAGTGAGGACTTCTCATCATGGTATCTCTCGGTACGAGCAGGGTTCGACGATCTCCACGAAAGCATTGATCTTATTGGTCAACAAATGGCCGGCGGTGTCACACCGATGCGCGTCATAAGTTTCGACGCCAGAACAGATGTTTGTCAGAGCGTATGGGAAGTGGGCAAAGGGACCCTCGACTGTGACGAGGCATTTTTGGCAGAACCCGTGGCTTATCGAACTGTATTTAGCTCAGATACTGGTGGACTGGCTTACAGCCTGTACCAGCCCACAGACGCCTATAGGCAGTTTCGTTCAGCACCGGCGGATGAGTCAGCGGTGTGGCGACCGTTTTTGCCAGCGGTGCTTGCCCTAGTCCTATTGTTGACGACTATCAGTTACGTGAGATACCGCAGTCAAAGTGAAGGTCTCATGAGCTCGTTCACACGCTCGATATCTGACAAAGATTCGCTCAACTCCTCAATCCATGAGGTCTTGTCCTCGCACTTGGAAATCATGAGTCGTTTTGCGTACGCCATGCGCCAAAAAGATGTTCAAGGCGAAGAGCGCCGATATTTTGATATCGCCATCAGCGAGTTCTTAGAGGCGAGTCTCAGTCTGAATGCGCTCGTTCTGGAGCGACCTCCCGTAAGGGCCGAGGACAATAACAGTGTTCCAGAGGTTGATTTGACGGAGTTAACCGAGCTGGCGCGGATGGCACTTGAGGTGGCCACGGTAGATGCATCATTCGAAACAAAGTTTTTTGTACCTGAAGACTTCCCTGAAACGATTTCTGGCTGCGCTTATAGTGTTCAAACAGCGGTTATCGCTGCGATCAATTTATCCGCACAAGGGACAGAAGAGGGGCGTATCGAGGTTTCGCTCTGGGTCGATTCCGAAGGTCCGAGCCCTTGCCTGTATTTGCGAGTAAATGACACGGGTGTCGGCTGGGGTGATCTCAGTGATTATAGTGATTCGCGCGCCATGACCCATGACAACATTGCGTTGAGGGCTCTCGTTTCGTGTCTTAAGTTTTCGGGCACAACACTAGAGCATCAGTCAGAGACCGAGCTTGGGAATGAGTACGTTCTTAAGCTTTTCGATGGCGGCGCGGGATTTGCCGTTTAGGTATTCTTTTAGTCCTGGACTGAGCCTCCCTAGTCGTGGACTAAACTTGCGTGCCTATTGGACCGTAGGCTCACGGTGAGCCATTTTAGATCTGTAATTGCCAACCTTTTCGATTTTTCAGTAAATATGCCCGCCTTGGGCGCCGGCAGTCGCCGCACATGTTAATCTTCGCGCAAGCGGAGCACTTCTGACTGTGTCCCTTCCGTCGTTTCCATCTTTTATACACATCCGCTGAGCTACTCTGTTCGTAGCTCGGGTATCTGTATTTATTAACTGGAGTTTTAAATGTATCAAAACGGTGATTTTGCACGCTGGCGTCGACACCCATGGCACGGTCTTGAAGCGGTACCAGAGGGTGCAGACGAGGGCATTGTTCAGGCTTATATCGAGATGCTTCCCAGCGACACTGTGAAATACGAGTTGGATAAAGAGAGCGGCTTCTTGATGGTCGATCGACCGCAACGAACGTCCGCGACACCGCCGGCATTGTATGGCTTTATTCCAAAGACCTACTGCGCTGAGGAAGTTGCCAAGCGCTGCGAGGGTGTGACCGTAGCCGATGGCGATCCACTTGATATCTGCATCTATTCTGAGCGACTTATCAATCGTGCCGACATTATTCTGAATGCGCGCGTGGTTGGCGGAATTCAAATGATCGACGGTGGTGAGGCAGACGATAAAATCATAGCGGTCCTTGAAGGGGACAACATCTGGGGTGGTGTCACAGATATTATTGATTTGCCTGCAATTAAGACAGAGCGACTGCAGCACTACTTCTCGACATACAAACTCATCCCCGGCAAAACGGTCGACATCAAAGTTGACTGCGTTTACGGGCGCGAGGAAGCGTTGAAAGTGATTGAGGCTGCGCGTAAGGACTACGACAACCACTTCGGGAACCTGTTCGGTGATCAAGCACCCATAGACTTGGCTTCATAGTGAGCTCTTTTTGCTCATGAGTGCCGTCGGTCGGCTCGTGAGTAAGCGCCGTTAGGGGTCACTCACGTCATTTTTTATTGGCGTTAGGCTGCTAGGTCTGCTTCCTACAGATCACTTGGCAAGGACGGTGTAAACGACATAACGGCGATACTCTCCGGTTACCAGTCGCACCGTTGTGACCTCTGCACGATAATCGATGCCCTCGAAGTCATCAAGCTTCCGCCAAAAGTCGGCCAGATCTTCTGGCTCGAATAACACACCATTGACGACACTGGTCGGATGGGAATCCGCGGTCATGTTGTCGATATCGTTGTCTGTTAGTCGCGCGCCTTGACAGCCGTGTGCTGCACCCCAACCGGCATCATTTAGAGAGCCTGAGATTTGTGCTTCCGTCCAAGCTTCTGAGAGGAGTGCCAATACATGCGCATTGACCTGGCCAGGAGCGAGGGTGCCGTACACGAACAGGGCATTCGGACGAGCCATTGATTCAGTGGCTTGATTCATGACAGATCTGAAAGATTAGAACGTCTAGGCTTTACTCTTACAGAAGCTATCGCACAGCTAGGGTTGTGGTACCGAAGCCACTTTGGTCCACTCGACTGAGCGGCTGATAAAACCTATTTTGACTTTCATTTTTAGAGTATTGGCGCTGGGCAAAGTTACTATGACCCTTTTGTAGTCGCCCAGCTGAGGCACATACACTCGACCCGACCATTGCTCTTCCTTTGGGCCTGTCACAACCCCTTTGAGTACAGCAAATCCTACACTCGATGGGTCATCATCGTTTCGGACAGCGATGCCAGTGCCCATTGCTTCGTTAACCTCAAGCCAGACGGGATCTTTTGGGTGC
>PKCZ01000164.1 GCA_002862405.1 Pseudomonadota bacterium | reverse complement strand
AAGGTGCAGGCTTCGAGGGTGCAGAATTTGTAAGGGTGCACAGCGCAATCAAACGCGCTAGGCTGAAAGAAAAAATACGGGGGGTGGTATGCAGTTCATGCAACAAAATTGTCGTTTAACCCTGCGCGATGGCCTTGAAGAGTTGTATCGGCACGCACCCGAAGTGGCTGTGGTCTCGCAACGCAAGGGTAAGATGTTCGTTGATCACGATCTCACTCATGTCCTGTTTGGTTGCGATACGTCGCTTCAGGGAGAGATTCTCTTGAAGCCATGGATTCTTTTTGGCACGACCATCAATCGAGACGAGCTTAAGGCGTACGCAATGGATCCGGACGTGCATATGCTCAACGAGGAAGGTGTTCGGCTAATGGGTGGGCGAGTAAGGGCCTATACACTTTTGCTGGTGTATTACCTGCCTTTGTTCTTCTGGATCTGGGTTCGTCGTGTGCGGGGTATGTCCGCTAAGTGGCCGCATTCAGACGTCACCGAGGACATGATGAATACGCCACTGGACGAGTTGAGGCGCGCCTACGGGATTCGGCTGTATCAATAGCGCTTCAGAACAACCCGCCGCTCAGCCGACTTAGTCGTCCAGGAAGCTTCTCAGGTAATCAGACCGAGTCGGGTGGCGAAGTTTCCGCAGCGCCTTGGCTTCAATCTGACGAATACGCTCACGAGTCACGTCAAACTGCTTACCGACTTCCTCAAGAGTGTGGTCCGTATTCATATCGATGCCGAACCGCATACGGAGTACCTTGGCCTCTCTGGCAGTCAGGCCGCCTAGCACTTCACGAGTCGCTTCGGTAAGGCCTTCATCGGTGGCGGCATCAACGGGACTTGCGATCGTGACGTCCTCAATGAAATCGCCAAGATGCGAATCTTCATCATCGCCAATGGGTGTCTCCATTGAGATAGGCTCTTTGGCAATTTTTAGGACCTTACGAACTTTGTCTTCCGGCATGTCCATGCGCTCACCCAGCTCTTCAGGCGTAGGCTCACGACCCATCTCTTGCAACATCTGACGAGAGATTCGATTGAGTTTGTTGATCGTTTCGATCATGTGTACAGGAATTCGAATCGTGCGCGCCTGGTCAGCAATCGATCGAGTGATCGCCTGACGAATCCACCACGTCGCGTAGGTAGAGAATTTGTAGCCGCGTCTATATTCAAACTTATCAACCGCCTTCATGAGACCAATATTTCCCTCTTGGATGAGGTCCAGGAACTGAAGACCGCGGTTGGTGTATTTCTTTGCAATAGAGATAACCAATCGAAGGTTGGCTTCTACCATTTCCTTCTTCGCCCGCCGCGCACGCGCCTCGCCCATGCTCATGCGACGGTTAATCTCTTTGATCTCGAGCGTGGATAGGCCCACTTCGTCTTCGATGATGGCAATGCGTTTCTGCAGTCGAACAATGTCTTCTCGATAATTTGCTAAGCGCTCCGCGACGTCTGCCTTTTTCGTAGCACCATCGATCCACTCGAGGTTGCTTTCTGACCCCTGGAAACTCTTGATGAAGTCTTTCCGATCCATGCGGCACTCGCGCACCACAATACGCATGAGCTCTCGCTCCGACTCTCGAACGATAGCCAGTACTGCCCTGGGTGTTTCGACAAGTGGATCGAATACGCGCGGCGTCAGCTTGAAGAATTTAAAGAGTTCACCCAACTTGGCCATCTCTTTCTGAGCTTCTTTGCTGTCGTAGCCTTTGTCTCCCAGCGTCTTCTCTGTCTTCGTGCACTGGCGCTTCAATGCCGTGAAACGCTTTTTCGCTTCAACAGGATCGGGGCCTGTATCGGCTGTTTCCTCAGAATCGTCGCTGTTGTTGTTCGCGTTCTGCTCGGCAATTTCCTGCGCTGAGGGCACGTGGTCAGCCGGGTCCAGATAACCCACCAGAATGTCGGCGAGCTTTCGCTCTTCTTTGGCAACCAGATCGTACTCATCGCACAGTTTGCGAGCAATGCCCGGGTAAAAGGCCAAAGCAGCCATTAGTTCACGAATGCCTTCCTCGATACGCTTGGCAATA
Organism: Pseudomonadota bacterium; assembly: GCA_002862405.1. Classification (GTDB taxonomy): domain Bacteria; phylum Pseudomonadota; class Gammaproteobacteria; order Pseudomonadales; family Halieaceae; genus Luminiphilus. The sequence goes on along the minus strand of PKCZ01000164.1, from coordinate 8,266 downwards.
ACGATTTCGCCTTCGCGCGTGAGTAGTTCGACTGTGCCCATTTCGCGCATGTACATGCGCACAGGATCGGTGGTTCTTCCCGCCTCGTTCTCAACGGCGGCCAGTGCGGCTGCGGCCTCGGCAGCAGCCATTTCGTCTGCTGAGCGATCGCCTTCTGTTAACAACAGTTCATCGGCATCAGGCGCCTGTTCGAACACCTGAATGCCCATGTCATTGATCATCTGAATGATGTCTTCGACCTGGTCCGGCTCTGAAATATCCTGAGGAAGGTGATCGTTCACCTCGGCATAAGTCAGGTAGCCCTGCTCTTTGCCTTTTGCAATCAGTTGCTTAAGGCGAGATTGTTGTTGTAGCGAATCAGACATGTATCGGTCCGGAGAAAAAGGGGTCGAAAAAAAATAAGCCCGCAATCATAGCTGTCGCAGGTGCAATAAGCCATGTCAAAACTTGGACTTTGAGCGTTTTATTCAATTTTTATCAGTATTTCCGCGCCCTGAACGATCAGCGCGTTAATTTCGTCCAGAGAGTTGTCTTATCTCAGTCGTCAGTGCTATGAGCTCGCGCTTTTGCTCGTTGCTCAAGTCAGTGTAGGCCACAGATTTCAATGTTGCAGCGCGTTTACGCAAAAGAGTGACATCCCGATCTCTCGAGAGCTTATTTAGGATCGCCATCAGGTGTTCACTAATGTGCTGTTCATCATCGATGACCTCTTTCGCCGCGGCCTCGCTCAGCAGTTCGCCCTCATCGGTGCCCATCCAGTAGCCGAGTAGCGCGGCAGTGCTGAGGTCGGGACTTTCACGCACCTGTTTTACAAGGTCGTGAAGCAAGTTACTGAGCATCCCGCCTTGCTCAGGTAGCAGTTCATCCGTTATCGCGCTGGCAGATGATGGCTTGAGGACAACTAAGCCCAGCGCTCGCAAGAGGACAGCACTTTGGGGCTCCAAATGCGTCGGAGCCCCATAGTGATTTTCACTGTCGGGAAGCGGCTCGTACCCCTCAGGATAATCAAAGGGCGCGTCGGCTTCGCTTTGCTTCTCGCCAGGCTCTTTATTGGGAGCGGTGTCGTAGTCTGCTGCGTCGGCCTTTTCGATTTCTCTCAATCGCCGCAAGCTCTCGACATCCATATCCGTGCGAGTGGCGAGCGCTTTGAACAAAAGCGTTTTAAACACACCATCAGGAATTAGGTTGATGTAGGGCGCTACCAGTTTTGACAGCCGCGCTTTGCCATCCATGGTTTCGAGATCGATTCCCTGTGCCATTTGATCGAACAAGAAAGTCTCCAGAGGATCAGCGTTATGGAACAAATGCTCGAGGTGTTGGGAGCCTTTGTTGCGCACTACACTGTCCGGATCCTCGCCCTCTGGGAGAAAGAGGAATTTCACTTGGCGTCCGTCTTCCATCATGGGTAGGGCAGCTTCCATACCTCTGAACGCGGCTTTCCTGCCGGCTTCGTCGCCATCGAAGCAGAATACGACTTGATCTACGCGCCGGAAAAGCATTTCTAAATGCGGCTTGCCTACTGACGTTCCTAATGTCGCTGCGGCGTAATGGATGCCAAATTGCGCTAGCGCAATAACATCCATGTAGCCTTCCACGACGACAATGCGCGAGAGGTTCTTCGCAAATTTGCGGATATGGTGGAGACCGTAAAGCTCATGCGACTTTGAAAACAGCGGCGTCTCGGGTGAATTGAGATACTTGGGTTTTCCATCTCCCAGTACTCGGCCACCCATGGCAATGACTTTACCGCGTTGATTTACGATCGGGAAAATAACGCGATCTCTGAAACGATCGTATTTTCGCCCCGAGTCATTTTCAATTAAGAGCCCTGCCGTTAGTGCATGCTCAATATCTTCTTCCGACGACAGGGTGCTCATGAGGTTATCCCACCCTTCAGGCGCAAAACCCAGTCGAAAGTCTCGGGCGATCTCACCTGACAAACCGCGCTGTTTCAGGTAATCGACAACACGCCCCCGAGTGGGATGCTTCCGCAGAAGCGACTCATACAATCGCGTCGCTTTCTCCATGGACTCATAAAGGGGTTTTTGATGATCTGTCTGAGGCGTAGCGTCAGCTTCTTCTGCTGGCATTTCCATGCCGGCTGCTTGTGCGAGGGACTCGATGGCTTCCCGAAACTCCATCCGCTCGTAATCCATTAGAAAGCCCAGCGCATTGCCACCTGCACCGCAACCAAAGCAGTAGTAGAACTGCTTTTCGGGATTAACAGAAAAGGAAGGGGTTTTTTCCTGATGGAATGGGCAGCAGGCTGAGTAGTTCTTTCCCGTTTTTTTTAGTTTTACCCGCCGATCAACCACATCAACGATGTCGGTCCGGTCAAGGACTTGGTCGATAAATGCCTGTGGAAGTCGGGCCATGTTAGATGACCTTAGCCGGTGATTAAGACGTCAGTTTAGCCTTAACTAACTTGGATACGGCACCCATGTCGGCTCGACCCTGCAATTTGGGCTTGATGACAGCCATCAGCGGCCCCATGGCAGCCATTCCTGTCGCGTCGATACCGCTCAGCGCATCGTTGATGATAGCGAGGATTTCACCTTCGCTGAGTTGCTGTGGGAGGAATTCTTGAATGACTTTGATTTCGGCTCGCTCAATCGCGGCTAATTCGTCACGGCCTGCGCTCTCAAACTGACTAATGGAATCCCGACGCTGCTTGACCATCCTATCCATGATCGCAAGCGCTCTTGCGTCATCGATTTCGATTCGCTCATCAACTTCAACGCGTTTGAATTCGGCCTGAATCAGCCGGATGGTGGCGAGACGATCTTTTTCGCGTGCCTTCATGGCCTCTTTCATTGAGGCCTTGATTCGGGCGACTAAACTTTCGGAATCAGTCATCTCGCTAGTCGGTAGGGTCTTAGTACAAACGCTGACGCTTGCGGTTTTCCCGAGACATTTTCTTGAGGTGACGCTTCACAGCTGCAGCAGCGGCACGCTTGCGAACCGTAGTCGGCTTTTCGTAGTGCTCGCGCTTGCGAACTTCGGCCAGAAGACCGGCTTTTTCGCACGAACGCTTGAATCGGCGTAAAGCAACGTCAAAGGGCTCGTTTTCTTTTACCTTTACTGAAGGCATTAAACTAATCCTGTCGTTTCCTGATGAGCGGGTAGTCGCCACATCAAATTTAAGGGCGCGCAGTATAGGTAGGCCAGCGACGTTTTGCAAAGGCTAACATCGTGCTAACTTCCGCATTTTTTGAGAGACACTGAATTTTGGTTGTTTTGGGCTTGGAAACCAGTTGCGACGAGACAGGTGTTGCACTGTATGACACTCAGCGGGGTTTATTGTCCGAGGCACTTTATTCGCAGGTGGCACTGCACGCAGAGTATGGTGGCGTGGTGCCGGAGCTGGCGTCTCGAGACCATATTCGAAAGACCTTGCCGCTCATCGACCGCGTTCTGTCTGATGCGTGTCTCGAAAAGACTGATATCGATGCGGTTGCTTACACGTCGGGCCCCGGGTTATTGGGTGCACTTATTGTTGGTGCAACTGTCGCTCGATCCATTGCCGCAGGATTGGGGGTGCCCTCGTTGGGAGTTCATCACATGGAGGGACATTTAATGGCGCCTCTTTTATCCGACGAACCGCCCGACTATCCCTTCGTAGCGCTGCTGGTGTCAGGTGGTCATACGCAGCTTATTAGAGCGGATGCATTCGGAGATTATCGGCTGTTGGGTGAGTCTGTTGACGATGCGGCAGGGGAGGCTTTCGACAAGACGGCTAAATTGCTCGACTTACCCTATCCGGGCGGTCCGCATGTGGCAGCCTTGGCTCACATAGGCGATCCGGATCGCTTTGATTTCCCCCGGCCTATGGTGAAGCACCCTGGGCTGGACTTTAGTTTTTCAGGGTTAAAAACCCATGTAGGTGCTTGCATCAAGCAGCTATCGGATACTGGCTCACTCGATGAGCAAGCCAGGGCTGATGTTGCTCGCTGCTTCGAGGAGGCGGTTGTGGATACATTACTCATTAAGTGCAGAAGGGCGCTCAAGCAGGAGGGAGTATCCACGCTCGTCATGGCAGGCGGTGTCAGTGCAAACCGGCGATTGCGTGAGCGTCTGGCAGAGGCACTGGGCAAAGATGGAGCGCAGGTGATATATCCCGCCCCTAGCCTCTGCACTGATAACGGCGCCATGATCGCCTATGCAGGGGCGCTGCGCCTTGCTCGTGGTGAGCGTGATTCGAAGTCACCATCGGTTCGTGCGCGCTGGCCAATCACTGAGCTGGTACCACCGATTAATGGTGAGGCCGCATGAAGGGGGTAGTGAGGATCAGCGGGTTGCAGCCCGAGACAATTATTGGCTGCTATGACTGGGAACGGAGCGTAAAGCAGCGTCTCGAAATCGACTTGGAGTTGACGGCAGATTTCGGTTTGGCTGCAGAAACCGATGACCTGTGTCACGCGCTCGATTACGCCGCAATTTCCGAACATGTGATGTCGTTCGTCTCCGCCTCGCAATTCGAATTACTCGAGGCCTTATCCAAGGCAATCATCGATGAGCTTTTTGACTGTTGGCCGGTAAGTGAGGTCACCGTACATATCAATAAGCCGGGCGCCGTTCCAGCCGCTTCATGCGTTGGCGTATCACTGACGCTTCCTCGCAGTCTTTAATGTGAAGGATTAGTCATTAAGCAGCGCATCCAACTGACGCAGGCGCTCTGCCGAGATGGCTGCCTTTATCTCTGGCCCTTTTAAACCTTGCTTAATAAATTGCTCGCCGCGAATACTCGCCGCCAACTGCTGTCCTTTCTTAATACGGGCCACCTGTGTCTTGTGAAAAGTCTCATCGATGGCGCCAAGTACCACAAGTCCATCTGCTAACTGCGAGCCCTGCCTAAATGCGTCGAAATGCTTGAGAAATGTGAGTGTATCCTCAGGGGTTAGTGGGGGGCTGCCCCGATAAGTTTGAACCCGCGCGGCCAATTGGTCGTAGGGTTTTGGAATGTTGATGACTGGCGTGACTGCTTGTTTATTCGCTGCCGCGGATGACGCGAGCCCAGCCCAGCGGTGAAGACTCATCGGCGAGAGATTGGCCACTGAGTCAAGCGCATCGAGCGAGTCGTCGGTGACTAAAAAGGGGAAAGCGATGCTGTCCGCGCCTAGTGTCCGCAGCAGCGAGAAATAGGCACGCGCGGTCTTCTCGTGAAGCGCTCTCTCTGTCTCGCGCCATACTCGATCGGGTGCCAGCGCCGACAACTCGCCACTTGCGACAATATCGCGCATCAACGTCATGGTGTGCTTGGCCACTGTAAAACCTAGGTGGTGGTAGCGTGCAGCAAACCGGCAAGTGCGAAGTACTCTCAACGGATCCTCTGAGAAATTAGCGGAAACGTGTCGCAACACCTTTGCGTCGAGGTCACGCTGCCCTCCATAGGGGTCGATGAGATCACCGTGCTCATCCAACGCCATGGCGTTTATGGTGAGGTCGCGCCGGAGAAGATCTTCTTCAAGCGTCACCGATGGGTCAGCATGAACCGTAAAGCCGTGGTAACCCTGACCTGACTTACGCTCCGTTCTCGCCAAAGCGAATTCCTCGCCTGTTTCAGGATGGAGAAAAACTGGAAAATCGGCGCCCACCTGCTTAAATCCCGATGCCAGCAGTGCCTCGGGAGTGGCACCGACGACTACCCAGTCGGTCTCGCTATGTGGGTAGTTCAAGAGGGTGTCTCTGACTGCTCCGCCTACCTTATAGATCTGTGCTGTCGGCGCTAGATCAAAGGTCATCATTAGCAATTGCACCGATAGAAGGTCCGGGACTCGAGCGCCATAAGTGTCATTTTGTTTCCCCAAACACAGCCGGTATCAAGTCCGATGACGTTGGGTGAGTCAGTCACGCCATCAATAGACGCCCAGTGACCAAAAATCACCACATCGTCTTTTGTGCGTCTACCCTCGTGGCTAAACCAGGGCGCGACTTTCTTTCCTTTGAGCGCATTGGCCGTCGGCGTTGGCCCTTTACTAATAAGGTCCAACTTTCCTTTCTTTGTGCAATGGCGCATGCGGGTGAGGTAATTCGTGATCACTCGAAGCCGAGTCATACCCGTGAGGTGATCGTCCCAGGCAATTGGATCATTGCCATACATGGCATTGAAGAATCGAATGCAATCAGGCCCTCGCAAGACCTTCTCAACTTCGGCTGCGCGATCAAGCGCTTCGCTAAGCGACCACATGGGGGGAATGCCTGCATGTACCAGGGTCACACCATGCTCGTGGTGCATCAGCGGCTGTTGATGAAGCCATTCGATCAGAGTCTCTCGGTCTGGCGCATCGAGAATGTCATCAAAATTATCTGACTTACTCATTTTCCGTGCGCCTGCTGAAACAGCCATCAGGTGTAGGTCGTGATTACCTAGGACAACGACGGCATTATCACGCCGTTCGTGAAACCAGCGCAGTGTTGCAAGGTTATTGGATCCGCGGTTGATTAAATCACCCACACTCCAAATCACGTCCCTGTCAGGATTAAAACTGATCTCTTTCAGCAGACACTGGAACTGGTCAAAGCATCCCTGAATGTCACCCACCACGTAGGTCGCCATGTTCAATCCTGTTGGTTTAGATTTGGTTCGCCCAAAGTGTAACTGGGCGGCGGAGAATCAGACAGCCGCTCGAGGAAGCTCCAGGCTCAAGTCCATAAGTTGATCCAGCGTCAGTGTCTCCGCACGGCAGGCTGGATCAATCCCCAGCCGCTGCATCACAGAATCATCAATAACGCTCCGAAGATTATTCCGCAGTGTTTTTCGTCGTTGTGCAAACGCCAATTGAACGAGTTTTCCAAGCTCCTCACGAGAACATTCGGGACGGTGATATGTCATCTTGGGTGTTAGTCGAACGATCGCCGACTGCACTTTGGGTTGCGGATAAAAAGCCTCTGGTGGTACGTCGAATAAATGCTCTACATCGCAATCGACCTGAGTCATAACGCTCAATCTTCCCCAGTGTTTATTACCGGGGCGCGCCGCTAATCTATCGACCATTTCTTTCTGTAACATGAAGTGCATGTCACGAATGATAGGCAAATGCATGAGTAGCTTGAATATCAGCGGAGTCGAAATATTATAAGGAAGGTTTCCGACTATTCTTAAATCGTGATGACCATCCGATAATTCATTGAAATCAAATTTAAGCGCATCGAAATTGAACAGTGTAAAGTCCCGATTAAAAAACACGACTCGCAACTGAGATTGCAAGTCACGATCTATTTCAATCGCTTTGATGGCACAACCACTTTCGAACAGCGCATCAGTCAATGCACCCTGCCCAGGCCCAATTTCCACGACGTTGTCATCTTTCTGCGGATTGATTGCACGGGCAATGGCAGAAATAACGCCTTGATCGGTTAAAAAGTTCTGACCAAAACGCTTTCGGGGCGCATGCGTTTTCGCCCGCGATGCGCCGCCGCGTTTTGATGCCTTAGGCATGGACGTCTATATCTTAGATGAGACAGTCGTCGAGCGAGCCACCGTTTTCAAGATGCGACCTGAAGACGACAGGTGTGCGACCCCGCCCTGTCCATTGGTAAGTTACGCCGTCCACCGTAATTTGATATTTGGGTGCGACCTTGTTGCCCTTCTTCGGACCGGTCGCCCGCTTACCGTTAGTTTTTGGTTTCGATGACCCAGTAATATCCGCAGCGGATATTCCCAACTCGTCCATCATCGATTTTAGTTTTTTTACCGCCACTTCTTTCTTTCGTTGAGCGCGTATTGATTCGCGCTCCTTAATTATTTCTGCAGCGGCTGATAAATTAGCGAGAGCTCGCTCAATTTGTTGAATGTCGAGCGATTTAACTGCGCGGTTTGCTGCAGCTTTTGATTTAGCGATAGATTGAAGAGCAAGTGCTTCGTTCATGAAAATGAAACCTTAAATGTCGTTTTTGTCGTAGTGTAATATTAGCCGGTTTTAAAATAAACTCGTATTTAAAATATAAGACACAGTTTGCATAACGCGAATAACTTAAATAATTGAATATGCGAAAAGTTCTATCCATTGATGGTGGTGGTATTAGAGGGATCATTCCTTCGCTTGTGCTGGATTACTTGGAACGTGAATCAGGCAAGCCCATCTCTGAGTTGTTTGATCTTTGTGTTGGGACGTCTTCGGGCGGCATTATCGCGCTTGGTCTCGCTCAGGCGGATACAGCGGGCGCGCCAAAATACTCGGCGCACGATCTTGCAGATTTTTTTGAAAATAGTGGCGATAAAATATTTGAGCGGACTATTTGGCGAAATATTCGCTCCGCTGGAGGG
>PKCZ01000137.1 GCA_002862405.1 Pseudomonadota bacterium | reverse complement strand
GAGCATCTCCACCACATCGGTAGCCACGCCATAGCGTAACTTCACAACTTCGGTTTTTTTGACGGCCGACTGATCCATGCGATCGATAATTTTTGCAATGCGATCGATGTTGGCTCGAATATCTGAAATGATGATTGCATTACTCGGTGCATAAGCCGCCATGTGGGCTTGCTGCGGTACCAAGGGTCGTAAAACGGGAATCAGCTTTGCTGCAGACACGTTATCTAACCGGATGACCTGGGTGACGTACTCGTCATTAATGACGGAAGTGCCTGAAATGACATCCACTGGCGCCGAACGCGCGTTCTTATTCGGAATCACGCGGACGACTTCACCACTGCGCACCGCTGTGTAGCCGTGAACATCCAAAATGGAAAGGAAGAGATCGTAAAGCTCGGCGCGCGACACCGGCTTACTCGATACAACTTTGACTTTACCCTTGACGGCAGGGTCTATCACGATTGTGGTGCCGGTTACATCGGCTACAAACTCAATGAATTCCTGAATATCGGTGTCTTTAAGGTTTACGGTGAACTCTTGGCTGAACACAGGTTTGGCAAACAACAGCAGCAGGCTCACCACGAGTGTGATGAAAAAGCCTTTTGCATTGGTAAGCATGGCGTGCATGTTATTTGTTACTCCTACTGAAGACTGCTCAGACTTACGCTTATCGATACAGGTGATCCGTCCCGTTCGACTTCAAAGGTGGCGTCAGTGGCATCTCGCATCAACTGATACAAACGTACCGTGTTTGTGGGATCGCTGAGCGCGTAACCGTTCACCGCTGTGACGATATCACCGGCTTGAAAGCCAAGCGCTGTAAATTGTGCCGCGTCTCTTCCCGGCGCCACCCGATACCCCTTAAGTCCGCCATCCGACTGGACGGCGCTTATCGATACAAGACCGGTCAGGGATTGAGGGTCGCTGTAGAGCTGCTCGCGGTAATTGGCGGCAAGGCGCTGTCGCTCTGCTTGAGTCGCCGATGCCGCAGTCATTGATGATGGCGCGCCCTCAGATGATTCAGACCTAGCGGCTGGCGCGGTCGACGGGACGATGCCGACGATACCGATATCGTCAAACAAGGTAATCAGCTCGTAAGTGCCGTTGTTATCAATCACGACCTGCTTTGGCAGTATTTTGGCCAGGGTCACCTTGCCGTTGGCCGGCAGGTCATCACCAACCGAATAGAGTTCCTGCTTCTTTCGCGCTTCGATCATCGCACTACCCAACCCATCTGCCGTCGAGGCGACGATACCGGTCAAGGTGAGCGCGAGACTTGTTTCTCTGGCGCCGTTTTCTATTCCCTCACGTGGGTTCACTGCGGTAGCCACAGGTGCGAGCTCCTGAACCTCAGAAGGCTCAACGGCACCGAAGACACTCATTCCCAGAATCGAGGACACATCGATCGTCTCAACACCACCCGACGCGTTTGCAGTGGATCGTGGCGGATTGATGACCACCGATTTTGAGACTTCTACCGGCGCGCTCGGTATAAGCGCCCACACGGTATTCGCCATACTGTTCACCGCCCACACGGCCAAAACCACGATCAAGCCTCTCTGAAGCATGGGTAGCCGCTGCTCATCCGCTACCCAGCGATAGACCCCGCGAAATCGCGCGTCTATGTCGAGTCGAGTTAGCAACTTGGCTGGATTGTTCATGCGGTGTGCCGATTTTGTTGTGGCTCTAGTGTAGCCGAGGTCGGGTTCAAAAAGGTGACGAAAAAATGATTACCATCGCTTAAAAGTCAACCTTGAACGTGAACTAGCTCTCTGCCTTGCTTTTGCACACCCGCCTTGGCCGCTCCTAGTGTTCACAATCTCCGATGATTTGACACTACTTTGGACGTCGGTCTGATACAATTTTGAGATCCTGCGGGGTGGCGACGCCTGAGATGCTCAAAGAGCAAACCCGTTGAACCTGAACCGGCTAGTACCGGCGTAGGAACAGGACTTTCGAGCGCGCATCGCTCGCTTCCTCCGATGATTCCTCCGTTTTTACCAGCCGAAAAAATTCTGTCGCAGACAAAGGAATTATCACATTGAAATCGACCTCATCGTTCAAACACAAATTCGCCACAGCATTGGTCATTCTCACCGCACCGAACCTGACTCATGCACAAGAATCCGCACTTGAGGAAGTGGTTATTACGGCCGCTCTCATGGCCTCTGATGGCAACCGAGTCAGCACGAGCAGTCTAGGTAACGCCGAGCAGACACTCAGAGCGGCGGTCCACTTTGCAGATCTACTAACGGCAATCCCCAATGTCTCCGCCAGTGCTGGTGCATCACGTCAGCGCTTTTTTCAGATTCGGGGCATTGGCGAACGCTCCCAATTTATCGAACCCATCAATCCGTCGGTCGTAATATTGCGGGACGGTGTCGATATCAGTGGCTTGGGAGCCGCACTCACCACCTTCGATACCGCGCAGATTGACGTATTGCGAGGACCTCAAGGGTCCCTCATGGGTGCGGGTGCACTTGCCGGACTCATCAACATGACCACAACCGCTCCCACTAATAAAACAGAAGCCTTGGTGGGGGTTGGCATTGAGAGCTATGGCGGAAGACGCGCTAACGTTATTGCCAACACAGGGCTCACAGACACGTTGTCAGTGCGTTTAGCTCATCAACGCTACGAATCAGATGGCTGGATCGACAATACTTTCCTTGGTGTTAGCAACACGAATCATCGTGACGAGCGTACAAGCCGATTCTCCATGCGCCACTACTACGGGACCGACATCATTGATGTGGGCGTAACACGCCTCGACATTGATAACGGATACGACGCTTTCTCCTTGGATAACACGCGGCAAACGCTGAGTGACGAGCCCGGCGAGGACAGCTTGGAGCTGACCTCGGCTTTCCTCCGATGGAGACAGAGTGGTGAAGTCATCGATTCACAGCTCCAAGTCAGCAGCGTCGATGCTGATTCCATTTACAGTTACGACGAGGACTGGAGCTTTGTCGGTATTCGTCCATTTTGGGAGTACAGCTCCTTTGACGCCTACAAGCGAGATATCGAACGCACCACAGTCGAATGGCGTTTGAGCCCGTCTGAGGCTGGTGACCCAGACTGGGTGCTGGGCCTATACGGGCGCGAGGACAGTGAAGCGCTGGGTCGAGATTACACCTACCTAGCCAGTCCATTTGATAGCAGCAATGACACGGAAACCTGGGCAGCCTTCGGGCAGTTTTCCACCCCTGTCAGCGCAACCATCACGGCCACTATAGGTGGACGCATCGAGCGGCGAGAGGTCGACTACCGCGACTCGGCTGAGGTCTCAGAGAAGTTCTCAGACCAATACTGGACGGGTAATGCCTCGCTTGAATGGCAGATGAGTACCCAGCAGTCGTTTTACACCACACTTGCTAGGGGTGTTAGAGCTGGCGGCGTGAATGCATCGCTGTCTTCCACTCTCCTCGCGCTTGCAAGCGAGATTGATGTGACTCCTTACGCTAGTAGGACTCGCTTCAATGAAGAAATCGTCTTAAATCGTGAGCTGGGTTGGCGCCTGCGTAGCACCGATGGTCGCCTACGTGCTGGACTCGCAGTATTCTCCATGGACCGTGACGACCAACAGGTCAAAGGGTCACTGGTTATTCCTCGCGCTGACGGTAGCACCTCGTTTACCGACTTTACCGACAATGCTGCGACCGGCACCAATCGGGGCCTCGAGTTTGCGGTCGACTGGCTGCCATCAGAGCGTCTCACGTTGAATCTCGCGATCGGCCGGCTTAAAGCCGAATTCGATGAGTACATCAATGTAGACGGTACCCGCCTATCCGGTCGCGATCAGCCGCAGGCGCCTGCTTGGCAATATCGAGCAAACGCTACGTGGCGACTATCAGCCAAACTATCGGCAAGTCTCGAGGCCACTGGCCGAGACACTTTTTATCTGTCGGATCGACACGATGTGCAGTCGCCACAAGCGGATATGCTGAACGCCAACATCCTCTGGGAAAACGGGGACTGGTCTCTAAATATCTGGGGACGCAATCTTACCGACGAGCTGACGGTGACGCGCGGTTTTGGGACCTTCGGTAATGACCCGCGAAAAGAGTACGCACTGGAACCCTACTATCAGTTCGGTGAGCCGCGTACAGTAGGTGCGACAATCAGTTATCGCTTCGGGGAGTAATCAATGAAAGTTACGGCTGAGCTGAGTTTGTACCCACTAGCTGGCGATGTTGAAGCGCCCGTTTGGGCCTTCATCGAGCACATCATTGCCTCTAACCGGTGCGGCGTGGCAACCAACTCAATGAGCACACAGATCAGCGGTGAAAGTGCCGATGTTTTCTATTCGGTCAGACAGGCGCTCGAGAAGAGCTACGAGGCATTTGGACGACAGGTACTTGTCGCAAAATTCATACCCGAGCATCACACTGACGTAGAGCCACCTGCCGCCCAATGAACCCCCTAGAAACTACAGCGGTGGGTCTGGCGCTCGCATACATCGCGCTGGCTATGCGGCAGAGTCGTTTGTGCTGGGTGGCTGCGATTATCAGCGCCGCCATTTACATCGCGATCTTTATCGAGGTGAAGCTCTACATGGAGGCGGGCCTTCAGCTGGTCTATATCGCCATGGCAATAGTGGGCTGGATCTTCTGGGGCAGAGATGACAGCGACGAAGCACTCGCGGTGACAACGCGCCCTTTGCAGTTTCACTTTATCGCCATCTCCGGCATAGCAAGCGCTGCTGCAGGCACCGGATTTCTGCTATCACACTTCACCGACGCAGCAAGGCCTTACGTCGACTCAACGACCACGGTGGCAGCGATTGTCTGCACTTGGATGGTCACACAAAAAATTCTGGAAAACTGGCTCTACTGGATCGTTATAAACTCTGTATCGGTGTGGCTCTTCATGGATCGCGGCTTAGACCTCACATCTGGACTCTTCGGTCTTTACGCCGCTCTCTCTGTGGTCGGCTACTTCACCTGGCGTCGATCCTTACCTCAGCAAACCTGATATGGCAGTCCACACTGATCATGACCCGTCGATAAAGGCCGTTCTCGATCAGTCGCGCCTCTGGACGTTTGGAGATACCAAGGATCGCCCTACGCTCGGAGAGTTACTCGGTGAAGGCTCGGCAAATCGTGTCTATGAGTTACTCCCTATGCGGCGACAGGTGCTTCGGTTCACATACAAATCGCATGAGTTAAGCGTGAACCCCTCGCTACAGGAAATAGAACTTTGGAAACTGGTCGCAAATGAAGGTCTGGCACCTACCGTGTATTACCACTCTGACGATGGTGACGTTGTAATTACGGATCGCCTGTCATTTAGTGATGTCTCCACTGAGGCGCATGCAGAACTGTGTAAACAGATTCATCATTTCCGGCCCAGGGGGTTACGACTCAGACTGACTGAGGTTGCGGCCATGTACCGCGCGGCTGCGAGTGAGACATCATCGCACATCGCGTCAGAAACAGACCAACAACCCATCAAAAAGGATTTGTCGCAACTGGACAGCGAATCACCCGTTTTTTGCCACAATGACTTATCGCCACACAACGTAGGGTGGCTCGGAGACCGGCTTTTGGCGATTGACTGGGAATATGCGGCGATGGGAAGCCCTCATTACGATGTTGCTTCCGCCAGTGAAGGTATGAAGCACAATGAGAGACAAGAATTCGCCATACGCGTGTTAGAAGACACATTTGACAAGAACCTATGGTCCACGGCTTGCCGGGTAGTGCCGCTGATCAACTACCTGTGGGCGCTGGCAACGGAAGATCACGACACCGCCTTATCACTTCGAGCCGTCTTTGAAGAGCATTACGTAACATGAGTGATCGCTGGCACATTCTCGGCGTCGGGAGTATTGGCGGTCTCTTTGCACATCGCCTCGAGGCGGGCGGCGCAGACGTCCGATTGCTCAGCCGAGATGCCACAGAGTCCCATCGACAGCTTACACTGGCCACTAAATCGGACTCCGCGGCTCATCTGTTCGCATGCGAGTCGGTGGATGACACCGCTGAGATTGAATATCTGCTGATAACCACCAAGAGCTGGGGCGCCCATGACGCCATAACGCGTATTCAGCATCGCCTCACAAAGCGCACGGTTGTTGTTGCCATGATGAACGGCATGCAGCATGTCGATAATTTAAAACCCTTAATACCCGAAACCCAGCTATTTCTTGCTTCTACAACCGCAGGGTGCCACCGGTCGGGTGACACTTGGGTACCCGCCGGCACTGGAAGGACCATTATCGGGACCGATACTGAGCGACCCGCACCGCCATGGCTTGGCTGCTGGCAACTGGGTGTGCCTAACCTCTCGTGGCGCGTAGATATGACCGAGCGATTGGTAGAGAAAGTCGCTATCAACTGCTGCATCAACCCACTGACTGCCGTTCACCGTGTCAAAAACGGTGAACTTCTCTCTGAGATTTACAGGGACCAGGTAACCACCGTCATCGGTGAGGTGTCTTCAGTGCTCGATGACTTGGGATACCCGGCACTTTCTATAGAGCTTGGGCGGAGGGTTCACGAGGTCATGACCGACACCGCTGAAAATCGCTCATCAATGCTCAATGATGTGATGGCTGGTCGGCGCACAGAAGCGGACGCCATTGTGGGTTGGTTAATGAGACAGACGAAACGAGAGCTTCCGGCCTTAACCGACCTTGCTACTCAATTGAGAGCGCTCGAGCCAAATCAGTAAACGCGGCCCGCCAGACGCGCTCGTCATCGGTATTAATGACCGCCGAGTGATGCAAACAGAGCGATTCATTAGGGTGGTGCTCGAGAAGCAGCTCGCACACACCCCGATCGCAATTAATGGCTATCGAAATCGCTTCAGAATTGGCAGCCTGTGTGTGAGTCCAGGCAGTGGGTAATGAACTGCTGAACGCCCCTCGAACCCAGCGACCATCAAAGCTCGTCGGTAGTGCCGTTACCGGCGAGATACCCGATGTATCGACGCTTAAGGAATAACTGTGAACTGGCTGATACGCCGCCAAGCTTAATATCGCCAAAGCCGCTATGGGTAGTGACCATTTCAGTGATGACCAAGACTGTCGCTCACCCCGCCACTCAGGGAAATCGAACACCGTTTTAGGCAACGGCTCGCGCGGCGTCCGAGTCTGAACAACGGTGGCCAAATTCGTGCGACTCAGTGGCTCCAGCCAACGGTAGCTGAGCTTGAGTTTGTGCTGAAGATCCGTAGCAGAGGGGCGAAGATCGGGATCGATACGGCTCGCAGCGACCGCCAAATTGAGCAAGTCCGATAGCATATCGGCGCGGTTGCGACCCTCATTGACCTCTACTGACACGGGCTTTCTCGTATCATCATAGAGCACCGACGGCGCAGCCTGAGTAATGAGCCAAATAATGAGTGCACCCACAGACCAGGTGTCGATGGTGGGCAGGCTCACCCTACGGGAATGCCGCTCGGGCGCTGAGAAATCAATTGTTGCGCTGTCCGACAGTGGCTGGCCCACCCGACTGCAGGATTCAAAATCTAGCAGTCGCACCTGACCGTTAACGTCGACAACCACGTTGTTTGGCGATAAATCACCGTGCACCAAGCCCAGTCGCTCGAGACAGCCTAACGCGCTCAACAAATCTCGGGCGATTAGGTAAATACTCTCTGGGCTGAGCTCATCGACCAGTTCCGACAGTGGTAGACCCTTGACGAACTCGCCCACAAGCCAGGTTTTACGCCCGTCAGGTATGACTGCGAACACGGTGGGAATGGCAGGATGAGCAACATCAACGCGTGCCTGAAGGCTTCGCAACTTCCCCTGCGAGGCCGCATCCGCAGTGTCCACTTTTTTGACGGCGACCAAACGGCTCAATAGGCGATCCCGGGCTAGCCAGACACCTCCTTGTCCACCAAGACCCAGGTGTTCCAGAAAGGCCATACGCCGCAACGAAGCCAATGTCGCCCAAGGGCCCTTAAAGCGAGTCAGCCAGCTCACTTGCTCGCTCCCAGTTGCTTCAGTCGCTGGGCAATGGCTGCCCGCGAGATTTTCGAGTGGTGACTATGTATCAGCGCACGACGGCTCAAATGCTGCTCAGCAAGGGCTGGATCGTCTCTGCAAAGGGGTGCATTTCGACCGATAACTGAGGCGTCAAGACGCATGATTCCCGAGGCGTCGACTACCCCCAGCTTCATAGATGCACCGATGCGGGTCAAATCAGGGTGAAAAACCACCGTCAGCCTCAAATGTGCTGACGCGTGGACCTGATCTGACTCCCATGTTCGCAGCGGCGCCCTGGTCTTTTCGCCAGGTTGCATGCTTCCCCCAGTCTTAACTTATTTTTATTTCTTTTATTACAACCCTTCCAGCCTAGTCGAGATTAACCTAGCTACCGCATTTGTCTAGTTTTTGTCGCGAATCTGAGACCTGTCATTTTCGTCGTTGCGGCTCAGGTGTAGCAGGTAAAACGCACTGGCGGTGCCAACAAAGGCTGTTAACGCCACGCCGCCAAAGTAGAGCTGGTAGCCAACGCTGTCCCCATACATATCAATCAAGTACGTATTCAACATAGGCATATAAATCTCGGGGGCGTATCCAATCATCGACACCATCCCAATAGCGAGACCTGCTCGTCGGGGCTCAATGCGTGTGGTGTTGAACGAGGCCCAATAAATGCCGCGAACCCCATAGATCACAATCGACGAGGTAGCCACCGCGAAATAAAGCAGGGTGTAAGGAGAATCTGCGGGTAATACCAATAAACCCAGCAGTGAGACCCCCGCCAGTGCAATGGCAATGCCCAATGAGCGCACCGGGTGGAAACGATCCCCTATGAAGCCGACAAGCACGGCGCCGACAGGGCGCATCCACAGTCGCACAGTTGTCAGGGCTGCAACAGCCACGGCATCGAGACCAAATTGGGTTTGAAAAAACCGTGAGTAAGAATACGTCGACCAAAACACCTGATAACCAACGAGGATACACAGTGCGACCAACCACACACGAACGTTGGTCAAAAGACTCCAAACATCGCTAAGTGTCCTTCGGAACGTTTCCGAACCCCTATTGGCCTCGGTGGTATCCGTCGCTTCATCAGGGTTGTCTTCTTTCAAGACAAACCACAAGAAGGCAGCGATAACGAGACACACGATGCTGTAGAAGTGAATGACTTGCACCATGGCGGCCTCGTCAGCCGAGCCCAGAGACCCGACGGCATAGGCAAACCAAGCGACCGCGATGGTGGCTAGCAATGCCTCGAACAAGCCACGCCCGCCTTCCAGCAGACCGAAGTAGCGTGCCTGCAAATGCTCGGGCGCGAGCAATGCGCAGCCTTTGATTAACGCCGCCCAAAACGTCAGTCCCGTGGTGACTCCCCATAAACCAAAGATAAGCGTCACCCAGGAGGCAGCGGGCAAGGTTGCGTACCAGAGACCGATAATCCCAGTCATCCCCACAGAGAACGTCAGCAGCGCTCTGGGAGAGAAGCGATCGGCTAGCCAACCACTCGGGATGTAACTAATGAAAAACGATGTACCGAGAATACTGGAGGCCACATTGAGCTCGGAGAGGGTCATCCCGAAGGTCGAGAGCAAGGTCAGCTCAAAGTTTTGACGCAGGTACAAAAGCGGATAGATCGCTCCGCCCGCCATTATGAGGAACAGAAGCTTTACGTAGCGAATGACATCGGGGTGAGCTGATGCGGTGTTTATTGTTTTAGTCATCCCTGCACCCTACACGGAAGTTCAATAAAGGTCTTCCCGGCGACCGTGGCTCAGACCCCGTTGACCATGCTTATGAGGGCAAACATCAATATGGCGACCAAAAAAAGGGCGCCGCTGCGCCCTTTTTCTCAACTACATACTGACATTAACCCGTAGGTACATCCGTGAACGGAATACCTTTATCCATTCGCGGCTCCTGAGGTAAGCCAAGCACGCGTTCGGCAATGATATTGGTCATGATCTCATCGGTACCGCCGGCGATGCGAAGGCCCGGTGCGCCCATGTAGGAACCAATGATGTTGTCGGCCAACTTAGAGCGACTGGTATCCCAAATGGCGCCGGACGTCTCGAGCAAGTCCATACAGAACGACGCCAGTTGCTGCATCTTAGGCGCACCCACTAACTTACCAATCGAGTTTTCGGGTCCCGGGATATCGCCGCGCGACAGCGCTGACAATGTTCGGTAGCTAGTGAACTTGAGTCCCGCCTCTTCCACATAGAAGTTGGCAAGACGCGCTTTCACTGCACTGTCTTCAATCGCAGGCTTGCCATCGATCATCACCTCTTTGGCGAGCTGGATGGCCAAGTTGACGTTCACGCCGCTGCTACCCGCGCCAATCGCTGCGCGCTCGTTCATGAGCGTAGTCAGTGACACTTGCCAACCTTGACCCAC
>PKCZ01000078.1 GCA_002862405.1 Pseudomonadota bacterium | reverse complement strand
ATCGAACTGATGATCTCGCCGACATCTTCTCGCGGTTCACCGGAATCCGTGTCGGTGACGGCAATAAACCGCAGGTGGGAACATGACGCCCTGATCAGCTCGGCATACTTCGGCTGCGTCAGGGCACACACAGGTTCAACCACTTCGTCGAAGTAGCTGAGATCCCGGGCGACACACCGCGTGTTGGTCGATACCGCCACCGCACCCAGCATGGCACAGCCGTACCAGCTGATGATGAACTCCGGCGAGTTATCCATGTGGATGAAGACAAAGTCGCCAGTGTTCACGCCTCTGTTCTTCAGACCGGCTGCCAATCTGCGTGCCGCATCGAACAGTTCACGGTAGGTCCAGGACTGCTGCTCACCAGTGAACGGTCGCCAGATCAGGCAGATCTTTTCCGGCTGCTTCTCCGCCCACTGCCCGAGCATCCAGGGAATATCCATCCCGGCAACCGACGCTCTGTAACTCTGATCAATGTGTTCTCGAAGATCTATATCGCTCACCCCAGACTATTCCTGTTTGTCGCCAACCCGGTTTCAAACGACTTCATTGTCAAATACGTACTCGCCATGCTCACTGCCCGCGACCGCCATAATGCGACCGAAAGCTTGCGCCTGCGACAGCGCGAAGCCCCCTGCGGCTGAAATCTTCTCGTGCAGGCGCTCACTGGCCGCCTCAAGCAAGGCGCAGGGTCTCTTTGTATCAGCCACGAGTTGACCATCTTTTTTAACGACTCTGCCGTCAACCCAGACCGTATCGACGTCGGTTGACTGCGCCTGCATGACGATAGCGCCCGCAACATTGGATCGATCCCATCCTGCGAGGGTAATGGTATCGCCGCGCAGCAGCACCAGATCTGCCCGCTTGCCCGGGGTTATGCTGCCGATGACCGAGTCGAGGCCAAGTGCTTTCGCGGCATCAATCGTTCCCCAGGCCAGGACTTCCTGGCAGGTAACGGGCACACCGGTCTCCATTGCTCCTTCCAGTTCGAGCACCCTGCCCCGGACTGCCTGCAGACCAAGCCGCAGTGCCGTGAACATGTCGGCCGAATTGTTGGAGACGATGTCGGTCCCGTAGGCCTGGTTCACACCGTATTCTCTCGCCGTAATGCTGCTTGGCCACATCATGCCCATCTGTAGTTCTGTTTCCGGTGTGAAGGCAACCGATGCACCGGCATCTGCCAGCATCTGCCATTCATCCGGTTCTGTCGCTGCCATGTGGACAAACGTGATGTCGCTTCCGAGCATATCCCGCTCTGCCAGCGCGGCCACGTCTCGTGGTGCCTGGCCTTCGGGCGAGGGTCCACTGTTGGCGTGCCAGAACATACGCGCACCGACGTTGCGCGCAGCATTGATCTGACGGTCCAGCGCCTCCGGTGAGCCGGCGAACATGGCTTCTTCAGGCGCAACGCCGAGCGTTAACAGGTTATCCGGTGAGGAAAAATATCCCGCCGCGATCTCATCCAGGAAAGCGACGCGTTGATCCAGCGACTTAAAGTGAGGGGACTCGGACGGCGGGAAATTAAAGCCGTAGTTCCATACGGCACGCATACCTGACTCCGCACTGCCACGGATCGCCTCATGGGCGTGGTCGGGCGTCAGAATGTTGTGACAGTAATCGGTCAGCGTGGTCACACCGGCGTTGAGAGCCTCCAGACTCCCCTGCAACTGCGCGGCATACATATCCTCCGGCGTAAAGAACCGTGCCGCGTTCATCCTGATGCGGGTAGCGTAATCCATGATTGACCAGTCAGCGCACACGCCACGGATGGCGCCCTGCCAGACATGGCGATGGGCATCAACAAAACCCGGCATAACAATACAGCCGGTGGCATCGACGACTGCGGTATCTCCCACCTCAAGATCGCGACCCACCGCTGCAATCTGATTGCCTTCTATCAGAATGTCCAGGTCTGCCTGGTTGCCGATCAGGGGGTCTTGCGATGCAACATAAGCATTGCGGATAACAGTCTTTTCCATGGCACTCCCCTCTCTAGAGTAAAAACCATAACTCATTATTTTTTTAAAAAAGTATAATTAATTATGTTAATTTGTTCAATCAGGTAAAGACACCCATGGAGCATTACAATGAAAAAAGTTATCACCGGCCATGATGGACAGGGTAAATCCGTATTCTTCAAAGTTGAATCCGAGGCAGTCACGGTGGGCACCCCGCCCGTTGACTGGCACGAAATCTGGGCCACACATGCCGATGACAAGATCCCGGTCGATACGTCAGCTGGCAAATCGAGAGAACACTACACCGCCGATGTGCATAACGTATTTCCGGCACGGAACCAGTCAATGTTCAGGGTCCTGGATTTCAAACCGGGGGTTGCGGCGGACGCGCTAACACCCGACGAATTCGATGCGGTTGTTTCCCAGCTACCCGGTGTTGCCAGTCACATTGAGCAGGACGACCCCGGCATGCACACAACAGACAGCGTCGACTATGGCGTGATCATCTCAGGTAAAATCAAGCTCGAACTCGACGACGGTGAGCAGGTGGAACTCACGGCAGGTGACGTGTTCGTGCAGAACGGTACCCGCCACGCCTGGCGTGTCGAGGAGCACTGCCGGATGGCTGTTGTACTGGTCGGTACCGACCGGCAGTAATATGCGAGATCTCCCGAACGTGTCGAAGCGAGCCGAGAACAAGGAACGCAAGAAAACGCAGATCATAGAAGCTGCTACCGGGCTGATCCTGAAGCATGGCCACGCAGACTTCACGATGCCGGAACTGGCAGAACGAGCGGGGGTCGCACTGGTCACGCCCTACAGCTACTTTCAGTCCAAGGCCGGTGTCCTTGCTGCTGCACTGGACCCCGAACACGCCCTCGAAGCAGCTGCTTCGTGGAGCGGTAGCGCCGACCACAGTGATGGACTCACAAAGTCCATGGCATTTGCCATGAGCCGGGTCGAACGGTACATCAGTGATGCCCCCCTGTACCGCCCGGTTCTATCGACCCTGTTCAAGCTGGCTCCAGGGTCAGCTCCGGAAACCCAGGATGCGGAGGATTGGCTCGCCTTGTGGGAAGACGGGCTGAAAGATGCCGCAGTTCAGGGTCAGATTGACACGGCGATGAGCACGGTACTCGTGGCGCACACCATCAGGAATGCATACCTGGGTTTACTGCAGCGCTGGGTTACGCAGCAGGTGACAGATCAGCAGTTCAGACTTGAAACAGAAGCAACCGTTTCTATGATGCTGGCCGGAATCGCCAAAAAACCTGCTGACAGAAAACACTGGCACGATCAGTTCATCAGAACGCAGGCAAGGATGCTCGATGCCAACCCACTGGTGTAACAAGTTTGTAACTCTCAACTCTAAATAAATCAATGGGTTACACCTACACGACTACTCCCACTCTATTTTGGCAATGTTGTGATTGTTGAGTTTCAACGATGTGTGAAACAAGTGTGAAGCAAAGACTTAGTCCCTAACCTCAAATAACCCTCTATTAACCTGTATCTTTTTCACGCTGTGAAAGACCTTTCCACGCACTACAAAAATACTAAATTGTTCGATTTAATCTCTTGTAAATCAGCACAAAAAAACCGGCGCCAATTAACGTCCATAGAACGTCATTCCAATCAAAGACACCTCTTCCGGGTGTAAAAATTGTAATGAACTCATTAGCAATTAATCCAGATATTGAGATTCCTACTGACCAATAGAGTCTATTTTTGAATAAAGATGAATTAGGTTTGGATAATTCTGGAATCACTACACATAACAGAGCAGGCAATCCAATTCCTGGCAGAAAATTTGGAGCAACTCCAAGAAGATAAATGAGTACTTCATTAGCACCATCATAATTTGGTCTTATGTAATCTTGGACTATGGGAAACAGCAAAAAAGAGACGATAAAAATTATGTAATAAACGTATTTATTTTCCATTTAAGTCCCGATGTTACAGAAGCAGTCCAGATGTTTTCTCTTCACTCCCACTCGATAGTCGCCGGCGGCTTCCCTGAAATATCATAGGTAACACGTGAGATGCCTGATATTTCATTGATGATGCGATTGGAAACGGTCTCAAGCAGTTCGTAAGGAAGATGAGCCCATTTTGCCGTCATAAAGTCGATCGTTTGGACTGCACGCAGCGCGACAACGTACTCGTAACGACGACCATCGCCCACGACTCCTACTGACTTGACGGGCAGGAATACAGCAAATGCCTGGCTGGTTTTGTCGTACCATCCCGACTTTCTGAGCTCAGAGATAAAAATATCATCAGCACGACGAAGCAGCTCGGCATACTCATGCTTCACCTCACCCAAGATTCGTACGCCCAGACCGGGTCCCGGGAACGGATGACGGAAGACCATCGATTCTAGCAATCCAAGCTCTAGGCCGATCTGACGCACTTCATCTTTGAAGAGCTCACGCAGAGGCTCCACCAACTCGAGGGCCATATCCTCAGGTAGGCCACCCACATTGTGGTGCGACTTAATGACGTGCGCCTTACCAGTTTTAGAGCCGGCAGACTCGATAACATCAGGGTAGATCGTGCCCTGTGCTAGCCACTTGACCTCAGTCAGCTTCGCGGCCTCTTCGTCAAAAACGTCAATGAAGGTGTTTCCAATGATCTTTCGCTTTGCCTCTGGTTCGGATACACCGGCAAGACGGGAAAGAAATCGCGCCTGTGCGTCAGCGCGAATAACCTTCACACCCATGTTGCAGGCGAACATCTCCATAACCTGATCGCCCTCGTTAAGGCGCAATAATCCATTGTCAACAAAGACACAGGTCAGCTGATCACCGATAGCCTTGTGGAGCAGTGCAGCAACCACAGACGAGTCAACGCCTCCCGACAGGCCCAAAAGCACTTTATCCGACCCCACTTTCGCTTGTATTGTTTGGATAGCGTCTTCAACAATATTGGCAGGCGTCCACAACGCCTCACAGCCGCAGATATCGATGACAAACCGCGACATGATCTCTTTGCCCAACGAGGTATGTGTCACCTCCGGGTGAAATTGAATACCAAACCAGGGCCTATCAGCGTGAGCCATAGCGGCAATACGACAGCTGTCGGTTTCCGCCGTACGAACGAATCCCTCAGGAAGTCGAGTCACTTTGTCTCCGTGGCTCATCCAAACATCGAGAATCCCTTGACCATTTTCGTCAGTTCGATCCGCTAGACTTGAAAACAGTCG
This sequence comes from Pseudomonadota bacterium, assembly GCA_002862405.1. GTDB lineage: Bacteria > Pseudomonadota > Gammaproteobacteria > Pseudomonadales > Halieaceae > Luminiphilus. The sequence continues at coordinate 5,356 of PKCZ01000078.1, read as the reverse complement.
ATCCTCAGTCACGCTTTGAATTTCGGCATAGCCGAATTCAGATGTGTCAGAGCCCTCGACCGCACCACCCATCTGAGCGGCCATGGTCTGCATGCCGTAGCAAATGCCAAGGACAGGAAGGTCGAGTTCAAAAACGACATCGGCGGCACGCGGTGAATCTTGTTCAGTAACCGACTCAGGGCCGCCGGAAAGGATGACGCCCGAGGCGTTAAAACCACGTATGTCGGCCTCAGTAACATCCCAGGCATAGATCTCGCAGTAAACGCCAATTTCTCGAACGCGGCGCGCTATGAGCTGCGTGTATTGGGAGCCAAAATCGAGAATAAGAATGCGATGCCGATGGATATCCTCGCTCATCGTGTCCTCACGGTTGAATTGTATGGACTGACTCGCAGCGCGAATCAGCGAACCGGGTAATTGGGTGCTTCTTTGGTAATTGAGACGTCATGCACATGCGATTCCGACATGCCCGCAGATGTCACTCTCACAAATTGCGGCTTGCTCCGCATTTCTGGAATGCTCACACATCCCGCATAACCCATCGACGACCGCACGCCACCCATTAGCTGATGGATAATCGCTGAAACAGGCCCTTTGTATGGAACACGTCCCTCGATTCCCTCGGGCACCAACTTTTCAGAGCCCGCACTGGAGTCCTGAAAGTAACGATCGGACGAGCCTTGCTTTTGCGCCATAGCGCCAATCGAACCCATGCCACGGTACGACTTATAAGTCCGCCCCTGAAACAGTTCGACCTCTCCGGGCGCCTCTTCGGTGCCCGCAAACATGCCACCCAGCATGACCGAGTGAGCACCAGCTACCAGCGCTTTTGATATGTCCCCTGAGAAACGAATACCGCCGTCGGCAATCAAGGGTATGTCCGTGCTGATCAGAGCATCCGCCACATTCGACACGGCGCTAATCTGCGGCACACCCATGCCGGTGACAATTCGCGTGGTGCAAATGGAGCCGGGGCCAATACCGACTTTCACACTATCTGCACCCGCATCAGCCAGCGCTAGTGCTGCGTCTCCCGTCGCAATATTGCCTCCGATTACATCGACTGTTGGGTAGTTGTCCTTTACCCAGCGAACACGGCTAAGAACATTCATAGAATGGCCGTGAGCCGTGTCGACTACCAGCACATCAACCCCAGCGGTCACCAGAGCGTCCACACGCTCATCAGTGTCTGCGCTAGTGCCGACTGAGGCACCTACCCGCAATTGCCCGTATTGGTCTTTACAGGCGTCAGGAAACGACTCTGCCTTGTCGAAATCCTTGACTGTGATCAGGCCTTTTAACGCGCCGGCGTCATCTACAACCAGAATTTTTTCGATACGGTGCTGATGTAAGAGCCGCTGCACTTCGTCCGAGCTGGCACCCTCTTTAACGGTTACTAGCTGATTTCGGGGCGTCATGATCGCCGAAATTGATTGCGAGGTATCCGTTTCGAATCGTAGATCGCGTCGGGTAACTATACCGGCGAGGTCACCGTCCTTCATGACGGGGACACCCGAGATACCGTTCGCTCGTGTCAACTCAATGAGCTCGGCAATCGTCGCCGTGTGATCGATAGTGATCGGATCTTTAACGACACCACTTTCGAACTTCTTAACGCGTCGGACTTGCTCAGCCTGCTCTTGCACCGTGAGGTTCTTGTGGACGATACCAATGCCGCCCTCTTGAGCGAGTGCAATGGCTAGGCCCGCTTCAGTCACGGTATCCATGGCCGCTGACACCAGTGGCAGGTTCAAATTGATGTTCCGAGTCAGTTTCGTGACGAGCGAAACGTCCTTCGCAGTTACTTCGGAGTAACCAGGGAGAAGGAGTACATCATCAAACGTAAGCGCTTCTTGAGCGATTCGTAACATCAATACCTCGTGGTTGTCGCCTTGAGTAAACCCAATATTGTACGCTTAAGGTTAAATCTGAACAATCTCGACGAATTTGAAAAACACGCATGCCTTTGCCCAAACCAACCCCTGTTAGCGTCAGTGAACTGAACCGAAAAGCGAAGTCGCTTTTGGAGAATCACCTGGGCGAAGTGTGTGTCGAGGCCGAGATTGGTGATCTATCAAAACCTAATTCGGGACACTGGTACTTCTCACTAAAGGATGGCCGGTCTCAACTGAGATGCGCCATGTTCAGACGTGCCAATCTATCGGTGAAATTTCAGCCCAAAGTGGGTGACTCCGTCATCGTGCGGGGTCTGTTGTCCATCTACGAAGCCCGAGGTGACTATCAACTTATTGTTGATCATATGGAGGCTTCGGGAGACGGGGCTCTTCAACGCCAACTAGAGGCCCTAAAGCAAAAACTACAGGCAGAAGGGCTGTTAGACGCTGCTCGTAAACTACCTGTACCGGAACATTGTGAGCGAATTGGCGTCATCACTTCACCAACGGGTGCTGCCATTGAGGATATCATCAGTGTGCTGGGCCGACGCTCGCCCTCCAGCCATATCGCGCTATTTCCTGTGCAAGTTCAAGGATCGGTCGCAGCGCAGCAAATTGCATATGCGATTGATGAAGCGAATAGGCTGGTCGCCACTAGGCAACGTGCACTCGATGTCTTAATCGTCGGCAGAGGTGGTGGATCGCTCGAAGATCTATGGTGTTTCAATGAAGAAATCGTCGCTCGAGCGATTGCCAGATCGACCGTACCCATCGTTTCAGCTGTGGGGCATGAAATTGACTTCAGTGTGTCGGATTTAGTGGCGGACATCAGAGCCGCGACCCCTTCTCAAGCCGCTGAGCTGGTGACGCGCGACAGCCTCGAATGGTTACAGCTAATCGATAGTCACTCCGCTCGACTGAAACTACTGACTCAGCAGAAACTGAACGAGCGCCGAGCCACAGTGGCAAACCTGCAAGCGCGCCTAACTCACCCCCGACAACGATTAACGCTCATTAAGGAGCGACTGAGTCGTTCAAAGGAGCGCGCGAACCTGCTCATTAAGCAACATCTAACGAGAGATAAGCAGCGCCTAAACCAAGCCCGCCTATCCCTCTCTGCGGCATCACCACAGATGATCATCAAAGCGAGGAAGGAAGCGGTCAGTGCAATGGGTGAACGCCTCCCATCGCAAATTGAGAAAGTCATTCGACGAGACTCTCAGCGCGTTGATCATCTAAAAACATTACTAACAAGCCTCAGCCCACTGGCCACGCTCGAGCGCGGCTATGCCATTGTCAGCAGCGAACAGGGCCAGGTGATCACAGACAGCAGTGTAGCGAATGTAGGGGATACGGTGTCGGTACGCTTGCATCGCGGTGGACTGACAACCGTGATTTCGGAAACTCAGGACTGAAAACTAGTGGCCCGCGAGGCCCTACTTAATACTTTGCAGGCAACCGGGTATTGATGACGATGTGGCGCCCCTCAAACCGGATGTACTCACCGATGGTGAGATCTTTCAGTATCCGAGCGACCATCTCACGGGATGCGCCAACACGATCAGCGATATCCTGCTGAGTCAGCTTCTCAGGCACAAACAAAGTGCCATCGCCGCGCTCGTGGGATAAATCCATCAGAACGTTTGCGACCCGTCCGTAAACGTCTTGCAAGGCAAGGTTCTTAACATCGGTCGTCAGCTTGCGAACGCGCGCCGCAAGATTGCCGAGCAACTGCTGGGTAATGCCGGGATTGTCCGTGAGGACCCTCGAGAAATCCTCTTTTTTGACAATCCGAAACTGACACGGCTCTACCGTTCTTACCGAAGCTGATCGCGCAGAGTCGTCTAACAGTGCAAGCTCACCGAAGTATTCGCCCACACCTAAAGAATTCATAATGAATTCTTTGCCATTCTTATCGCTGCAATAGACTTTCACTCGACCCGACTCAATGACATACAACGCGTCGGCGGGCTCATTTTCTTGAATGACCACCGTATTTTTTGGGTAATTTTCGGACGAGCTCGAATCTTCGAGCGCTGCCAACTCTTCTCTACTCAGGCCGTGGAATATTTCGACTTGATCTAGCATGACAACTTACTCTTTGTGCAATATTTACAATTCTAACTTAAGCTTTCGCTCTCGCCTATCCCTACTAGTGCAAAGTCTTAAGCGCGATATACTTTACTTTGAAGAAACTCACGAATTGGCTCAATATTAGTGTCAGAAACTGACTTAAATCGCGCCTCCAAGCTTGGAATGAAGCTAATTCCGCAATTAGGCGAGCTCAAAAAGCAAAGCACCGACGAGCTGGCCGATGATCTCTCTGCCCTGTCTGTTTCCATTGAGCGCCTAAATACAATGGTCTCACGTGGCGAATCCAACCGACATGATCTGCTGAATGCCGTTGCGGCGGTAAAGGGTTACTCCGAAATGCTGTTGGATTCGGACGACGTATTCGTTGGACAAATACGCCCTGCCATTAGAAAGATGATCGATGAGCTAACAGCTAGCTCGGGGGCACCAAAAACGCCGGAGAGCCTGCCTAAGGCGACCCGTTCCTTGGACACGTTTGAAGGTTGCACCATCCTAGTGGTCGATGACCTGCCTGAAAATCTCGACCTCATGTCGCGCCTGCTCGGGAAAATGCAATGCGAGGTGATAACTGCCAAGTCAGGTTGTGAGGCTCTGGATCGATTAAGAGATACTGAGATCGATATTGTGCTACTCGACCTTGTCATGCCTGATATTGATGGCCGAGAAGTGTTGGCACAGATTAAAGCCGACGAATACCTGCGCGCACTGCCGGTCATCATGATCTCGGGTCGCCAGGATATGGACCAGATTATTGACTGCATTCAGGTGGGTGCTGACGATTACCTGCTCAAACCCGTTAATTCAGTGCTACTCAGTGCGCGGATTAAGTCAGGCATCGAACGCAAGCGCTGGCACGACAAAGAAGAGCAATACCGCGAGCAGCTTGAGAAACGTGAACAATTCATCCGCCAAACCTTCGGACGTTATATTTCAGATGCGATCGTTGAAGAAATTCTGGAAAAACCTGAAGGCCTCCAGCTTGGCGGAGACCTTCGGAATGTAACGTTAATGATGAGCGACATCCGGAGCTTTACAACACTAGTTGAGCACCTGCCACCCGAGCAAGTGGTCGCGCTACTGAATCGCTATCTCGGCAAAATGACCGATATTATCTTGCGTCATGGTGGCACCATTGATGAATTTTTGGGTGATGCCGTACTGGCCGCCTTTGGTGCGCCCACAGAGTCCGAAGAACACGCGACACAAGCCGTTACCTGTGCCATCGAAATGCAAGCGGCCATGGCGGAGGTCAATGCAGCAAATAAAGCTGATGGACTCCCTGAAGTGGAGATGGCAATTGCGCTCAATACCGGTGAGGTGGTTGCCGGCAACATCGGCTCAGAGCGCCGCTCCAAATACGGTTTTGT
>PKCZ01000074.1 GCA_002862405.1 Pseudomonadota bacterium | reverse complement strand
CTCGAGAAAAAACATGAACTCATCGACGCCGTAGGGTTTAGTAATTTCAGAACGCGACTTACCCGCTTTGTACATACCGGAGGCGAACTTGCCGTCAGACGACTTCAGGGCGGTGATGTCCAGGATATTGCCGGTCGGTGTCTCAGTGACGATGGTCTTGGGATTATCAAAGGCTTTACCCATCAGATCGGCATTCGACAGCTTGGCGGGATGGATTGTCTCGGCGACTGTCAGTGAACTGGCAGCCGTCAAGAAGATTGAGGCCGCGAGACCTTTCAAATAGCGAGTCATCAAAGCATCTGTTCCAGTTATAGTTCTCATCATCGATTCATACTCCTCCTTCCGCACAGGCTCATTATTTATCACCGAGGGGCCACTCAGCTCGCTCACAAAGCTTTTGCACCCTCTCGGATTTGAGATGCCTCGCCCCTGTGCATTCACGCTACTGATCAGGGCGTCGCATGAGTGTTGTTCATTAGCCCTTAGCCAATTCAATTTGCTCGTTGACCGCCCGATCCGCAGCATCCACCGCCCCATCGACATAGGCGTGTGCCTCTGAGTCCGAGTTGGCGATGCTAATGCGCCCTATTTGCGCTCTTCCCGCAATATGCGGGCCGTTGTATCGGTTATAGCTGGGGTTAATTCCAATCCCCTCGAACTCAAAGGCGTAACCATGGGGCCAGCGATTGAGCGTAATGCCGGCCATGTCGCGGTCCACATCAAACCCATGAGGGCCGAGCATGCCATCAAAGTGTTTGATAATGTCGTCTTCAAAATCTTGATAAGACATTTCGAGTAGTTTCATGCGCCCTGCCCGGTATTGGTTCTTGGCGGGCAGCCCTCTCGCTGTCGGCGAATACCAAGCGGTAACCACAATGGGTCTGTCGGTGTATTGGGCATATTCGTAGTCACCAATGCTGACCGGGTAGTCCAAGTGCAAGTACTTGAAATAAACATCGCCCGGCGAATAAAACATGAAATGTCCTGCGTCTTTAAACGACTGCCAGTTTCTTAATGCGAAGGTGCCCAGCACGAACGGAATCTTGGTGGACTGCCCTATCGCCTCGGTTTGAGCCTGACTTGCCTCGGGACACAGGTACGGGATGATCTGGTTGTAGCACGCCATGATTGCGTGCCTTGCCCGCACCCGATAGGTTTTACCGCCGTTAACATAAGCGACATCGACGTATTTACCGTCAGCCGTGTTCTGCGCCCTGACAACCGTGCTATTGAGACGAATCTTGAGCTTGTTATCGGGTCTGTCCAGCCGACTGTAGTCAGCTTTTGCGGTGACCAGATCTTCCATGTTACTGCCTGGCATAGCGTCAGGAATCAGGTTTCGAACCAGAGCGCGCGCAATGCTGGCGTTACCGTCTGGAAATTTGAAGATGTAAGGCTCTTCTTTTCCCTCCGGTGGTCGCACCCCCACTTCGTCCGTACCCGGGAACCAGTAAATCATCGCTTCCCACGCCGAAATGGCCTCCCAACCGGCGCCCATCATCGGGAGCCAGGAGTCCTGCAGAATGCGCCTGACAGAATCGGGCTGTTGCGCGTAGTCCTTCAGAAAATCGAGGTAACTCGTCTCACGCAGAACCGCCTCACGCTCCGCGTTTGAAAGGCCCTTTAAATAATCTTTTCCACCCTTCAAAAGGCTGGAAAAGGCCTGTTGGTCCTCTTTAGAAATGGGCATATCGCCGGTGATTTTATTGAGCTGAAAACCCCAGCGATCCCACCAATCCTGAATAGGGTTTTCGGTAATGGCGCGTTTTCCAAAAGTCGCCTCGTCGAAATAAATGCCGCGGGTCATACCGCGCTCATCGAAGAAAGACTGGTCGTGGTAGTCGTAGAAGCGCTCAACGAAGATGCCGAGATCCCTCAGCAGCTGACTCGCGACCGGTGAGTAGGCTGAGGGTGTGTCAATCGCCTGACTCCCGCCATAGCCAATCAGTGTGTCGCCATCGACCGAGAGCTCATTGCGACGCGCGTGCCCACCAAAGTCATCGTGGTTGTCCAATACGAGGATCTTGCTGTCGCTTCCGTGCCGGTCTCTAAAGAACTTGGCAGCCGCCAGTCCAGAAATACCGCCACCCACCACTACCAGGTCGTAGGTCGTCTCCGTTTGCTCTTTGGGAAGAGTGAATGCCCTACCCTCGCGTGCTAGCGCGTGAGCGATCTCATACGTGCCATCCACACTGCCCCGCATGCCGGTGAGCGCGGGCGGATAGTAGTCGGGGCCCAGTGAGTGGAACGGGAGTAAACCTTGCGCGAGTGCTTCGAGTGGCGACAGGTGGAGCCCTGCCGCACCAACAGCCATGCCGTTGATAAAATCGCGGCGTCTGAGTTTTGGGTTTACTGGGCGCTTCATTGCTTAAGTCGTTACTCCCTTCGAATGCCGTCTTAACCCTTTCTGAACTCTCTTTATGTTCATAGTGGCTGCGATCACCTGCTTCTCGAAGCGTGTGGACAGTTCGCTTTGGTTCCGTCATCACCATAGGCCTGTCACCTACAAAAGTAAAAGCGCTGGCAGTCACCAGTGACTTGTCGTTTACTCACGGGAAGGGAGCTAAACGTGGTCCGCGAGTCAACAAAATAAAAATCCAAATTTAAAAGATAGGAACGAAGATTGATGTCGACCGTCAAAAAAACCCTACTCGCAACCCCCGTGGTCCTGCTTTGTGGGTGGTTTGCTTACGACTACGTGATGACCAAACTCAAATTTATACCTACCACTGCAGAGGAGCGCGCGGCGATTCGAGCTGAGTTAGCGGCGCAAGATGAGAAGGCCTTTCACAAACCTGCACAGGGTCCAAGGTCACTTCAGCCGACAAACCCACTTAACAACGTCTACTTCGGGGACCTACACATCCATTCTACCCTGTCTGCGGATGCTTACCTTTTTGGTAACCGGCGAGATCTCGATGCGACCTACCGGTTCGCTAAAGGTGAGTCTGCGACCATTGAGACCGGCGAAATCATCGAAATCACAAGGCCCTTGGACTTCGCGGCGGTCACCGACCACGCCGAGGGCTTTGGGCGCGTGATGGCGTGCTTTGATCCTGCAACGTCAGAGATTGCGGAGAGCTGTGAGCTGGTCAACAGCCCTAATTTACTGTCGTTTATGGAGCTAAGAGCCAATGTTGAGAACCGGCCCTTGGTCGAAAACCTCAGTTATTTTGGCGATGACAAAGCGGTGGAGCGTCAGTATCACCTAGATACGTGGGAGGCGATAAAAGCGGCGGCTGAGCGACACAACGAACCGGGCGTCTTCACCACCTTCGCGGCCTACGAGTACTCCCCTGCCATGGTCGATCGGGGTAAGCACCACCGTAACGTGATCTTCCGCACCAGTGTCACGCCCGACTACGCCATCTCGGCCTTTGACGCCGACTCGGAGATTGAAGTCTGGAAAGAATTAGATGCGTCTTGCGGTGAAGGCTGTGAGTTTTTGACGATTCCCCACAACCCCAACAAGAGTTGGGGCTTGGCTTTCGCCAGCGAAACCATTGATGGTATCCCCTACACCCGCGATGACTGGCGCCTTAGGGAGAAATTTGAGCCCCTGGTTGAGATGTTCCAGATCAAAGGCAATTCCGAGTGCGTGCTTGGCTTTGGTGCCACCGACGAGGAGTGTGGCTTCGAACAGTTCTTCCCCGTCTGTGAGGAAGAGCAGGTCACGCTCTGCATTCACCCGACATCGATGGCTCGAGACGGTCTAAAAAAAGGACTGATACTGGAGGAGTCCCTCGGTTTTAACCCCATGAAGTTTGGCCTCATGGCATCCACTGACACCCACAACTCAAACCCGGGTGACACCGAAGAATGGGACTATCGCGGTGCAAACTCCTACATGGGCTCGCCGGCTAGAGAACGGCTTCAAGACGGACTGAGAGAACCCAAAGTAGCCAATCCCGGCGGTCTAGCCGCGGTATGGGCACCAGAAAACACGCGCGACGCATTGTTTGATGCCATGAGCCGACGCGAGGTCTATGCGACCAGTGGAACACGTCCAACCCTTCGCTTCTTTGCGGGTGCCAACTTACCCGAGGACCTCGCGCAAACAGGCGATCTCGAAGCTGCGTATGAAAACGGTGCCCCCATGGGAGGCACCCTCAATGCTGATGAGGGTGCGCCTAGACTGTTCGTGTGGGTAACGCAAGACCCTGACCATGCACCATTAGCGAAAATACAAATCATCAAAGGCTGGCTCGAGGGCGGTGAGGCGCGCGAGAAAGTCTTTGATGTTGCCTGCGCCGATATCGATGCCAGTGGTGCCTGCGTTTCCACGCTAGCGCCAGTCGATCTCAGTAACTGCTCCTGGTCTCCGATCGCAGGTGCACCTGAACTTCGCGCGGACTGGATAGACCCGGACTACGATGCCGCGCAAAACGCGTTTTATTACGCGAGAGTGATTCAGATACCGAGCTGCCGCTGGACCACCTATGACAGTTTGCGGCTAGGACAGGCGCCGCCGACAGACGTACCGGCCGCCATAACCGAAATGGCATGGAGTTCACCTATCTGGGTGTCAGCAAGAGACTGAAGCACCATCTTAAGCAGGTACTTTTCGAACTTTTAGGGATTTTTCGCTATTTTTCTCGACTTATAGCGAATTTTAACGGCTTTTGGTCGTTTCTAGCTGTCGCCTTCCAGTAAGTCTTCATTGCCGGCATCGTCCTTCTCCGGCGGCGTCAAAATAAGTTTTTGAGGTTTATCCTTCGACTTTCCAATCGGCTCGTTCGTTTCCCATCGCACGCATCGATCAATGGCCACATTGCCCTGAGGATTGTCGATGGTGTTGCCCAGACTGTACTGACCTGCCACCACACCTGCTTTTGGTGCAATTTCCTTACTCAAACACTTTGGGAAATACGGTGTGCTGTCGAGCCCCAGTTCTTTCTCGAGCGCAGCGACCTCGCGCTGCTCGGGTGTGGCACAGCCTGCTAGCGTGAAGCTTGTGATGATGGCGATAAGACCAACGGAGAAGCGCATGGGCAATTCCTCTGCTCGATTACTCACAGCTTAGTACGGCATTACGGGTTTTACGAGGGCAGACTCTTGAATAGACGCCAAGGTGGTGCTGTGGTTAAGGGTATCTGGAAGCGCATTGCGCTTGAGACATGACTGGACCGACACGTGCCGTGCCCTGCACGCTGCCTTAAACCTACTGCAGCCTAGTACCTACTGAAATAGCCACTGCATTGCCTATATGCCGAACCCGAGCAAAGTGAGCACCCAATGTCACCTATGCCCGCTTTTACACAGCGAGGACATTTCGTCGCACTGGGCCTTTTCGGTGGAATCGGCTTCGGTAATACTCTGCTGTAAACACCAGTATAAGAACCACCTCATATGACCCGTAAAACAACGCACCGCACCCGATACACCCTCGTTTTTGGCGCACTCGTCAGCTCGCTCAGCACCATGGCCTTGTTTGGATATTCAGCACCTGCCGCCGATCTTCCAGCCTTCAGTGCTGAGGACGTATTTGAGATGGAATACGCTAACGACCCTCAGGTATCGCCCGATGGGTCTCGTGTTGCCTACGTGAGAAGTTCCATGGACATCATGACTGACCGCACGCGACGCACCATTTGGGTAGTTGATATTGATGGCAGCGGTCACCGCCCATTGGTCAGTGGCGCCGGGAATTTCAGCTCACCACGCTGGTCGCCCTCCGGTGATCGGCTGGCCTACCTGTCGAATACCGAGGGCAAAACCCAGTTGTTCGTGCAGTGGCTCGAGGGTGGTGAAACCGCCAAGGTAACCACCCTACCCCAGTCGCCACGCAGTATTGTCTGGTCACCCGATGGTAAACACATTGCCTTTACTCGATTTGTTCCTGCACCACCTCCCACATTGGCCGATATGCCAGCCAAGCCAAAAGGCGCGAAGTGGGCAGAGCCAGCAACCGTGGTTGATCGCATGACCTTCCGATTTGATGGTGGCGGCTACCTACCTACCGGCAACCAGCAGGTGTTCGTTGTGCCCGCAGACGGCGGCACCCCGCGTCAGATGACCTCAGGGGATTACCCCATCAGCGGGACGGTCTCGTGGATGCCTGACAGCCAGTCGATCGTCTTCTCAAGCAATCGACGCGAAAATGTTGAGTACCACCCACGTCAAAATGATTTGTATGTCGCTTCAATAACCACGGGTGAGCTCACTCAAATGACGGAACATGCGGGTCCTGAAGGCAATCCCGCGGTATCACCCAATGGTCGATACCTTGCCTACACGTCAGCCGCCGATACACGGCAGGGCTATAACCGCGCGGACCTCCGCGTCATGGATTTAACCTCGGGCGAGAGCCGTTCGCTGACAGCCGACCTCGATCGATCGGTGTCTGATATCCAATGGTCAGCCGACAGCAAAAGCGTCTGGATTCGCTACAACGATCTGGGCATGGCCCGCATTGCCGAAGTTGATCTGAAGGGCAACCTCACGCGAGCCGATGTTGTTCTCGGTGGTACGGCACTGGGACGTCCTTACACCAGTGGCACGTTCTCGGTCGGGGGTAAAGACCGTATTGCCTACACGCTAGGTCGCGACGATCGACCCGCAGATCTCGCGCTAATGCGGTCTGGCAAGCAACCGCTGCAGCTGACAGACCTCAACAGTGACCTCATGGGGCAACGTGAAATGTCGCGGGTTGAGCGCATGGTCTGGCCCTCCTCCCACGACAGCATGGAAATCGAAGGCTGGGTGATGAAACCACCCGGCTTTGATCCCGAAAAACAGTACCCGGTGATTCTGGAGATTCATGGCGGTCCGCACTCGGCCTATGGACCGAACTATTCGACCGAAGCGCAGCTGTTTGCGGCCGCAGGCTACGTGGTGTTCTACACCAACCCTCGGGGCAGCACGAGCTATGGCGAGAAGTTCGCGAATGAAATCGACTTGGCCTATCCCGGCTACGACTACGATGACCTGATATCAGGCGTGGATGCACTCATCGACAAAGGCTATGTCGATAGCGACCAAGTGTTTGTTACTGGCGGCTCCGGTGGTGGCGTCTTAACCGCCTGGATTGTCGGTAAAACCGATCGGTTCCGAGCGGCCGTGGTCGCAAAGCCCGTCATTAACTGGGCGAGTTTCGTGTTAACGGCCGATCTCAACTACTTCTTTGCGACCACCTGGTTCGATGCCGCCCCATGGGAAGACTACGAGAGTTACTGGAAGCGCTCACCCCTGTCACTGGTGGGTAATGTCTCGACGCCCACAATGTTGCTCACGGGCGAGGAGGATTACCGAACGCCCATGAGCGAAACCGAGCAGTACTATCAAGCCTTGAAGCACCGGGGCGTTGATACGTTGATGGTTCGCATCCCCGGCGCAAGCCACAGCATTAATGCGCGGCCCTCCAACCTCATCGCGAAGGTCAACAATATCTTGGCGTGGTTTGAGCGCTACAGGGATGATGTGAGTGATGCAGAGGACGGTGCGGATAAATAACCCGCACCAACACGCCGAAAGCGAGACAACTGCGGTCCAAATACAACCCAAAGAAATAATTTTAAGAAGGTAAACCCATGCGATCATTCTTTACTGCCCTTACTCTCGGGGCCATCACGCTAAGTGCTGTAGCGCTGCCAGCGAGCGCCGCGACAAAGCAAGAAGTAGAAGGTCTCCTCGAGCGACTCAAATCAGGCGATCTTGACGCCAATGTTCTGCTTTACCCCACCGCTGATCGCCGTGTGGCCTTTGCGCATACCAACGCCTGGATGCCGACGCGTCCCTTGTTTCCATCCGAGAATCCCCATGCCCTGACCACAGAGATTGACGGGGATCTTGAAAATGTGAGTTATCAAGTCGGTGGTGAGACATTCACGGTTGGGGATTTTCTGAAGCGGGAACCCCTCATGGGTATGGCGGTCGTCAAGGGCGACACCATCAAGCTTGAGCACTACGCTAAAGACCATAGTCCGGAGTCTGTCTGGGTCTCGTTCTCGGTAACCAAGTCCTTTACCTCAACGCTCATTGGTGCCGCGGTAAAAGATGGGTACATCGGCAGTATTGATGACACGGTCGAGACCTATTTGCCGCGGCTCAAAGGCACGGCTTACGGCGCGGTGTCGATTAAAAACATTCTTCAAATGTCTTCGGGCGTGGCATGGAATGAGAACTACGCCGATCCGGATTCTGACGTCGCGAAAGCGGGTACGTACCAAGGGACCCAGCTAACGGATTACTTGGGAACGCTGCCGCAAAAGCACAAACCCGGAAAGGTGTTTAACTACAACACAGCTGAAAGCAATCTCTTGGGTGAGGTATTGAGAGCGGCAGTCGGCAACTCGGCCACTGACTATATGAACGCCAAAATCTGGCAGGGTTTTGGCATGGAGCATTGGGGTAATTGGATGCAGTCCGCCCCGTTTGCTGGCGAAACCGGCGGCTGCTGCATCAGTGCATCCGTCCGTGACTACGCGCGACTCGGTATTTTCGTGAAAAACGGCGCGGTGAATGCGGTAGGTGAGTCCATCGTGCCCGATGGCTGGATGGCCGAGGCCACATCACCCTCAAAAGGATATGAAGGCTACGGGTACAAGTGGTGGCTAGAGGGCGGCGGTAGCTATATGGCTGCGGGTATCTTTGGCCAGTTCATCTTCATCGATCCAAATAATGATGTCGTGATCTCGATGCACAGCAATGCGCCTGCTGCCGTGGAAACCAACTACCACGCCCATGCCGATGCTGCGATGAAGGCAATTGCGGCGTCTTTCGGCTCGTAAACTCTGACTTTCAACGACTCAAGAGGTGTACGTTAGTTAAGGCGACCTTTTTTTCTTGGGCAACGGTTTTTGAAAAACGGTTTTAGACAAGGGGGCACGGCTCACGGCAAACCTTCAAGCTGCAATCAAACGTTAGTCCCTACCTAGAATGAGTGTGGGCACACCATGAGTTTTGTCACGCACCGTGCACACCCGAGTGCCGGGGCGTCGGCCGGTGCGGACCTCTGAGACATCAAAACCACGCTCAGTGAGCTCGCAATGGGTCGCTTCGATATTGTCCGTACGCCAGCTCAAACCGAAGAAGCGATCCCGCTCGGGACCTAGAGGCTTCGATATGGGCTGGTAGACCTCAACGATGAGATCACCGCAGCGAAAGAACATCAGACGCGCATCCCAGTTCTCGTTGGTGAGATCGAGCCGCATATCGAGCTGTAACCGACCACTCAGTAACGCAGAGGTGAAGTCTCCATCCCCACTAGCAACCACTGCATGGTCAAGACCTGATAAGGCCCCCGGGCTTGGCAAATCGCCGGACTCAATGTCACGCGCGGCCGTCAGAGCCAAGTTCACGCTACGAGTAGTCTCCGGATTGAGAGCCAGGAAGTGATTATCCGACGCATCATCAACGATCTCGATGCCTACATTGGGCAGTCGGTGACGCGCACCGTCCAAGTCAGGACAGCCAAAGACCAGCTGTTTGAGGCCCTGCCTCTCAGAGGTTTCGACCAATCGGAGGCAGGTATTTGCCAGCTGAAAACTCACTGAAGCACCGCCTCGGAACTCCCCCTCCTGCCCGCCAGTCCCCGTCAGAGCCGCATAATCAATCGCCGCAGCAGGCAAGTCGTTGACACCAACAACGACAGAATCGAGTTGAGAAATCATTCGGGACATAGCGCCTTTCCTTAGTTTTGATTGTCTAAGTCAGTGCTGCAAGGATACGTGGCTGCTTTTTCAAACCCAAGGGTTATCGCCTGCCAATGGGAAATTTCAATTGGCTTGCCAGTTCACCGTCCCGTTTCAGACGAGAGAATGAGTTTCTTGTGCGTCTCGCTGTGTTTCGCCAAGCTACGTGAGTCTAGACCAATCGTGTTGAGTCTAAGGCAATCGCACGTGTGAGCGGTCTAGTCCTCATTCTGCTCAAATGGCAACCGCCGCGATGCGTGCTCCCAACCATCCTGAAGCCTGACGCCGATGCCAATGAGACGCACCGGCATCTCGCGCCGCTGCCATCCCTCGATGAGTAGCTGACGATAGTCAGACTCGACGGCTGCGGTCCCCACGCGCTCGACTGTTGTACTGCTGAAGTCGGAGAATTTCAGTTTCACAAAGGCTTTGTGAATGCTTTCGCTGGCATTCGCTGACTCAATGCGGCCCAGTAATTGCTCGAAGAGCTTGTCGACGTAAGGCTCCCACACTGTGGGTCCCGCGAGGTCCTCACCAAAGGTGGTTTCAACGCTGATCGATTTGCGGATACGGCTCGGTTGGACCGGGCGCTCGTCTTTGCCACGGGCGCGCTCGTGAAGCACAACACCGAACTTGCCAAAACGGCGAATGAGGTCATGCAGTTCCCACTCGCGGACATCCGCGCAGGTCTTGAGGCCGTAGCGATGCATTTTTTCAGCGGTCACCGAGCCGACACCGGGTATCTTTTTCACAGGCAATGCGCCGACAAAGGCGTCGACCTGCTCGGGCGTCACAACGGTCAGTCCGTCGGGCTTCTTCCAGTCCGAGGCGACCTTGGCGATAAACTTATTTACTGAGACACCCGCCGAGACCGTGATATCGAGCTCCTT
>PKCZ01000130.1 GCA_002862405.1 Pseudomonadota bacterium | reverse complement strand
AGGCTGATAGTAGCCGACTAGCGCTCGTTAAGAAGCCCCTGAGCCTCGAGCTCTTTGAGGTAGTGCTGACGCGTTTGCAGTTCGACAATGGCTGATTGGACGTCGATCTCGCTTTTGAGCCGAGGCTCTGCAACCGCAATCGCAAGCAGTTTTCGGCTCGAGAGGTTGCTTACCGGCATTTTAGTTGATCTGTTGGGTATGGATACTGCAATTGGCATTCTAAACTCTCTCTCGGCCTACCATCTGTCTCGGCCGATGCACTTTTTTGTCTATGTTGAAAAGATTAGACCCGTTTTATGACAAAAGTTCAGCGCTATACTACGCCTTGATGAATTTTTTGTTTCTGGGGTTTCATCATGGACATCATGAATATTCGACGAAAGCATGCATTACCTTCGGCAGAGGAGGCCCTCCCTGGGCGCGAGTTTGCGATGCCGGTTACCCATAATCACACCGTGCTTGGGACGCCGTTGATGGGGCCATTTTCTGAACACCTGGAAACCGCGCAGTTTGGTTTTGGGTGTTTTTGGGGTGCTGAACGCGTCCTCTGGAAGGTCCCTGGCGTTTACACCACAGCGGTTGGGTACGCTGCGGGTCATACCCCTAACCCCACCTACCAAGAAGTGTGTACCGGTCAGACGGGACACAACGAGGTTGTACTCGTGGTTTTTAACCCCACGCTCGTTAGTTACGCCGATCTGCTTAGGATATTTTGGGAGAGCCATGACCCGACGCAGGGTATGCGCCAAGGTAATGACTGGGGGACACAATATCGATCCGGCATTTACACGTATTCAGATGCTCAAGCGGAGGCAGCACAAGTGAGTCGGGATGAGTACGACCAACGGCTCAAAGCGGCAGGTTACAGCGGTATCACGACAGAGATTCAAGCAGCAACTGAGTTCTACTACGCCGAGGAGTATCATCAGCAATATTTGGATAAGAACCCGACGGGTTATTGCGGTATTGGCGGCACTGGCGTGGCCTGCGGTATTGGTACGGGTGTCACGGCCTAAGCCAGTAACTGCTAATGCAACGCAAGATGGACTGTTTGAACCGACCCCGACTCAGTAAAGATCTCTCGCGAGCACAGCACAAACGGCCGTATCGACGCTCATGATGCGGTTGCCAAGATTTGCAACCGCCGCACCCAGCGACTTCGCCAATTCAACTTCATAGTCGATAAAACCACCCTCTGGCCCAACTAGCAGACAGCGCTTTTTCCCCTCTTCGGTTTGCATACGATGCTCACCGCTGGGGTGTGCTATGACAAGGTCGCGCTGGGTTGCGACGCGCGACAACGAGTCTTCCATAAACGGTTTAAAGCGCCGGTGTTCGATGACGATGGGAAGAATCGTGTCGCCCGCCCGCTCTAAACCATGAATGAGGGCCGCTTCTACCTTGTTTTTTTGTAGGTAGGGTGACTGCCAGAAGCTTTTCTCGACGCGGTAGGAGTGGATGAGGTGAAGTTCATCAACGCCAAATTCGGCCACTGTGCGCAGTATTCGTCTAAGAATCTTTGGGCGCGGTAGGGCCAGCACCAGCCGCGTTGGGTGGCGCGCTGGGGGCACGTCAGTCAACGCTACCTCGAGTTGTACCGTCGCTCGGTCAATGGCGGTGACGGTGCCGATGCCCGTGTGGCCGTTAATCAAACCGACGCGGAGGCTTTGTCCCACCGCGGGTTGAATCACGCTAATAATGTGTTGCGCCCGGTAGTCACTCAGACAGACCGATTGACCACCAGTCCAATCGCTTTCTCGCAGCAAGATAATGTTCATGGTTGCCGGTTTACGCTGTCCAGAGGTCGTAATCGTCGGCATCAAGAACACGTCGATTGACGATATCACCCGGCTTCAGATTTGCAGCATCGGCAACATAGACCACACCATCGATTTCCGGTGCGTCGCCTTTTGAGCGACCTACAGCGCCATCTGCCCCAGTCTCATCGATCATCACATCGATCGATTGTCCGACTCTCTGCTG
This sequence comes from Pseudomonadota bacterium, assembly GCA_002862405.1. Classification (GTDB taxonomy): domain Bacteria; phylum Pseudomonadota; class Gammaproteobacteria; order Pseudomonadales; family Halieaceae; genus Luminiphilus. The sequence goes on along the minus strand of PKCZ01000130.1, from coordinate 8,635 downwards.
CAGGCGTTCAGCGCTGATTTCCTGTTGCAGTGTCATGAAGCGATGCCAGCGATCTTCCTTGACCTCCTCAGGTACCGGGTTGTCGAGTTCGTTGGCGGCGGCGCCTTCAACGGCGGAGTATTTGAAGCAGCCCACCCGATCAAGCTTTGCCTCTTTGATGAAGTGAAGAAGCTCGTTGAACTCGCTTTCCGTTTCACCGGGGAAGCCGACAATGAAGGTTGAGCGCAGCGTGATATCTGGGCAGACCGCTCGCCATGACTGTATTCGATCGAGTGTCTTCTCCGAGGAAGCGGGCCGCTTCATTCGTTTCAATACGCTTGGACTGCCGTGCTGAAGCGGGATGTCGAGGTAGGGCAGGACCTTACCCTCAGCCATTAACGGAATGACCTGATCGACATGCGGGTACGGGTAGACATAATGCATCCGCACCCACGCACCCAAATTACCAAGTGCGGTGGCGAGGCTTTGCATATTGGTTTTGAGAGGACGGCCATCCCAAAAGTCGGTTTTGTATTTTAAGTCGACCCCATAAGCGCTGGTGTCCTGCGATATCACGAGTAGCTCTTTGACACCTGAACGGACCAATTGCTCGGCTTCGCGCATGACGTCACCAATGGGGCGGCTCACTAGATCGCCACGCAGACTCGGGATGATGCAAAATCGGCAGCGATGATTGCAGCCTTCGGAGATCTTCAAATAGGCGAAGTGAAGCGGGGTTAACTTGACGCCCTGCGCAGGAATGAGATCGATCTTTGGATCAGGCCTGTGTTGGTTGGGTAATACCCGTCGGACTTCTGATAAAACTTCCTCATAGGCCGCGGGACCCGTGATACCGAGTACTTTTGGGTGACGCTCGAGGACTAAGTCTGCCTGTTCACCACCGCCCATGCAGCCCGTCACCAGAACGCGGCCATTCTCTTCAAGTGCTTCACCAATCGCGGCCAGAGACTCCTCTTTAGCACTATCGATGAAGCCACAGGTATTCACAATGACAACGCCTGCGTCCTCATACGAAGAGGATACCTCGTAACCATCGAATCGCAATTGCGTCAGGATGCGCTCTGAGTCAACGAGTGCTTTTGGGCATCCTAAAGAAACGAAGCCAACTTTTTGCGGGTGGGGCATGACGATCAGTCCGAGAAAAACGCAGTGATTATTGTCTCACAGCGTGAGGTTTCGTTCGCTACCGAAGGTGCGGACCGGTATTTGTCCACGCAATCGCTTGAGTAAATCCTCGGCCTCATCTTTGTTGAGGAATTCCCCCAAGCTGGTCCTAGTTTCTCTGTTGTGAAGCCACAGCGCCGGTCCTTCCCACTGGTTTTTCGCTGTAATGACATTTAGCGCCGTGTCATCACGCTCCCAAATCCAGGTTTTCTTCGGCACAAAGTAGCCCTTCTCAATCTTGACGTTACTATCGGAGACAGTAATGACCTGTCGGTATTCAAGATTCCAGTTCACGTAATACAGCGCTGCTGATAATGCGATGAGTTCGGCGCCTGCGAACGGGAGTATTGGCCAGGCTCCAAGAAGCGTGAAACCAATCGCTGCCCCCAGTGACGGAATGGATATGGCAATCAGCACATAGAGGTTGGCGCGCCAAGTCGAGCTTTTATTCGGCTTGACCACAATGACTCTGGCGTCGCTCTCTGTAAATTCGTCAATCACTTCGCTTCCCTACGGTGCGGTGAGGTGCCACTTACCTTTTTAAATTAAACGGTATCGGGGCAAAGGCTGAAAGCCAATTGCCTGTTGAGGGCGCGCACAACTTTAGTCGTGTCGCATGAAGTAGCAGGCGATCGGAAGCTTCCAACGCTTTGGGATGGGCGTACATATCACAGCCGATAATGGGATGTCCGAAAGACTGCATGTGGATACGCAACTGATGCGAGCGGCCTGTCACGGGTTTTAGTTTGATCAGGCTTCGGTTGTAACCCCGCTTCAATACCTCAAAGTGTGTCAGCGCATGTTTGCCGCGCTCCTCACAGATGATTTGTTTAGGTCGGTTTGGCCAGTCGGTCGCGATGGGTAATTCGATTGAGCCCCTGTCCTCTGCCACCTCTCCCCACACAATCGCTGTGTATTCCTTGTCGATCTGACGTCTCTGGAATTGCCGAGCCAGCTCTGAGAGGCTTTCGCGGCGTTTTGGGACCACCATGAGGCCCGACGTATCGAGATCGAGACGGTGCACTGCTTGCACATCGGGGTATCGGTGTTGCAGCCGTCTAATCAAACTATCGTGATTGAGCGGGTGTCTGCCGGGGACACTCAGTAAATGATGTGGCTTGTCGACCAGCAGCAGGTCCGTGTCTTCGTAAATAAGGCGGATGGGCGCTTGGCTGTGTGGAACGAGATAGGGTGGTAGCTCGTCTATTGCCTCGGTGGGCTGAGCTGGTTCACTCACTCGGAGACCCTAGCGGCCAGCGCCTCGATGTAGCGTTTGACGCTCTCTGCAAATCCAAACCGCATTGCATCGACTGTCAGTGCATGTCCAATAGACACCTCCAGTAGGTGCGGGATAGCGAATTCTGGGAGGTTCACTAAATTCAGATCGTGTCCCGCGTTCACGCCCAGGCCTGCATTGTGTGCTGCGGTTGCAGACTGAGAGAACCGATCGAGTACCTGTGCGTAATCGCCTGCGGCAAACGCAACGGCATAGTATTCGGTATACAGCTCCACGCGGTCGGCGCCGATTGCTGCCGCCAACGCCATATTTTCAGGCTCCGGATCCATGAATAAACTGACGCGGCAGCCCCAGTCTTTTAGTTGAGCGATAATGGGCGCCAGTCGATCACCGTCTTTGCGCAGGTCGAAGCCATGATCTGATGTCAGTTGGGCGTTGCCATCAGGCACGAGCGTCGCCTGCGCTGGACGCGTCGCTTCAACCAACGCCATAAAGCCCGGGTAGTCAGAGACTCCCGCTCGATCACTGACCATCGGATCGGCGAAGGGATTGCCCTCAATATTGAATTCGACATCGACGGATTGCGCCAAAGCCAGGCAATCGCTGACACGGATATGTCGCTGATCGGGCCGCGGATGCACCGTAATGCCGCCCGCGCCTGCCGCAATAGCAACGGCGGCAAAGTCTACTGGCGACGGGGACGTCGTGTCGCGCGAGTTCCGAATCAGAGCGACTTTATTCAAATTAACGCTGAGAACCGTCATGGCGATACGCGCGTCACCCTCACTAATACAATTGGATCCAGTGGTACGTTCTGCAACGGCATCTGGCCTTTATCCGTCTTACCCACAGCGTTACCTGTGGGCGTGGACGCCATGAAATCGACGATGCGCATGCCCGTGATCACCTCACCAAAGACCGTGTACCCCGGTTTGAAAGGTGTCCAGTCGAGTCGAGGGTTGTTGCGCTGATTGATGAAAAACTGGCTACCGGCGGAATCCGGATCGCTGGTCCGCGCCATAGCCAAGGTGCCACGGTTATTGTGCAGTCGGTTCTTAGACTCATTGATGACTTTGCGCTCGGTTTTCTTCTGCTTTAGGTCGACATCAAAGCCGCCGCCTTGAACCATGAAGTTGTCGATAATTCGATGGAAGATCGTGTTTTCGTAGAAACCTTCATCGACGTGAGCGAGAAAGTTTTCGACTGTTTTTGGGGATTTATCAGCAAAGAGAACAACGGTGATGTCACCCTCACTGGTTTCAAGCTTAACGATAGGGTTCTCCGCGAGCGCCGATGAGCTCAGAACAAAGAGGGTCAGGCTCAGAAAGTGCTTTACGAGCGTATTGAGATTTATCACGTCGGTATCCTTTAGCGGTTATCGCCAACCATCATTGCGTCGGCGTTTGACAGTAAGTCGAGGGATGAGCAATGCGATGACAATACCTGCAAGTAAAGACAGCACGCCCTCGAGGCGCTGATTGCTCGATACGCTATCTTCCAAACGGGCATTTTCGAGTTTGAGCAGGTCGTTGCGTGCGCTCGCGTCCTCCAACTTGCCAGTCAACTCTTTGGTCAATTGGTCGAGCTGAATCGCATTGGCCGAGATGCGTTTGATCTCGGCGAGCTCAGCTCGTGTTTCCGTTAGTGCTATTGCGGTTGAGCTCATATCAGAGTCGCTGGAGGTTAATTGCTCCATTGCCTCGTCGAGGTCTTGCTGAAGCGTCGCCACCCGTTCTCGACTGGCTTCGAGTTCCGCCTCCAGTGCGTTGAGCTTATTTGCACGAGGGATGTCTGTTTGCAGATACTGCGCCCTCAGATAGCCGCGTGTGCCACCTCTGGTTTCTACCTCGGCCCAAACACCATCCTCAGTAGACCTGTAGTACATCACCTCGGTACCGGAGGGGAGGCCTTCATTGATGATTCGATAGTCACCACCGGGACCTGTACGAATCGGGGTAAAAATAAGGTCCGTAACATAGCGCGTTTCGCCCGCTAGGGGTGCATCTATGGCTTCCTGCGCCAGTACGCTTACCGACATCACTGTCGCCAAGCTACTTAGCAAAGTTAATCCAATAATTCGCATAGGTTGATTGCCCTCAAAAGGCCTTAGAAGGTTTTTGTTGTCTCGTTGTCGTCGGCGTTGTTGGCTTCTTTCAAGTCGTCTTCTAAGAAAGGCCCCATGATAACGCCAAGCACTACCGCCCAAACTATCGTGAACAGTACCGCAGACCAAAGCTTGAACGAGACCCAAGTATCCATTGAGAAGTTGTAAGCCACGTAAAGGTTCACAGCACCGACCATAAAGAAATGACAGGTCGATACCACGGTCACCCGAGTCCACACGTGCTTAGGCATCTCGATCTCTTTTGGCAATAACTCTTGGAAGAAGCATTTGCCTCGGGTCACATGCCAAATGACGTAAATACTGGCTAGCGCCCAGTTAAACACCGTGGGTTTCCAGAAAATAAATACGGGATCTCTCAATAAGACCGTTGCGCCACCAAAGACAATGACGGCGCCAGCAACACCCAACAATCGCTTCTCAACCGAACCCCAGACCAGCCTTACGATCAGTACCTGCAGTATCGTCGCCAGGATCAAGGCGATGGTGGCGGTGTAGATGCCATCAAAGGTGTACACCCAGCTGCCAAGGCTTAGCGTCGTACCTGACATTTGGAAGACGATGACAAATATGATCAGTGGTAAGAATTCTAGGAGTTGCTTCATATTGGCTCTGGTACCATAGGACTCTGTATTCATTACGAGCCAATCAGGCTTCAAGTTTAATAATTGTGATCGTTGACTTCCACACTCATTCTCTCGCATCCGATGGCGCCTTGGCGCCGATCGAGCTGTTGCGGCGTGCCAAGGCGGCTGGCGTTCAACAGTTTGCTCTAACTGACCACGACACCACGGCGGGGTACCTGGCGGTCAGACATACTAGTGAGGCCGAGGAGATAGGGCTTATTTCGGGAGTTGAATTGTCCTGCCGATGGGCAACCACGACGATACATGTTGTGGGACTGAATTTTGATGCAGACGCACCGGAAATGACGGCAATGGTCGAACAGTTGACGCAGGCCCGTGAGGAGCGAGCCGAGAAGATTGCAACGCGTCTGGCGGGCGTTGGAATAGATGATGCTTTGGAGGGCGCCAAAGCGATTGCAAACGGGAGTCAAATTGGGCGACCGCATTTTGCCACCTGGATGGCGGAGGCCGGTGCTGTGGATTCGGCAGCCGAGGCGTTTGATAAGTATCTGGGTGCTGGGAAAATAGGAGACGTCAAAATGTTCTGGCCACCTTTGAGTGACGTTGTGCAAGCGATAACTCGCGCCGGTGGTGTGGCGATTCTCGCTCATCCGCTGAAATATCGACTGACGGGCATGAAGCTTCGCGCGCTGATCAACGATTTCAAAGCAGCGGGCGGGGGCGCAATAGAGGTGTTGAACGGTCGTCAGCCCGAGACTGATCTAAAACGGTTAAGTCAGCTAGCTGAAGGCAACGGATTGATGTGCTCTGTCGGATCCGATTTTCATCGGGATTTCGAGTATGGTCCGAAGCTCGGTATCGATGTCGAGCGCTTACCCAATGGCGCTTATGTCTGGGATGCATTGGAGGCTTCTGCATGAGCCAGTTTTTCTCTATACACCCAGAGACGCCGCAAGGGCGACTAATCAATCAAGCGGTGGAGATTCTCCGGGCTGGCGGCGTCATTGCTTACCCAACCGATTCTGCTTACGCCTTTGGCTGTCTGCTCGATAACAAGTCAGGTGCTGAGCGCATCAAGCAGATTCGCAAGTTGGAAGATGACCACAACTTCACATTGGTATGCCAGGACTTATCGGAGCTGTCGCGTTACGCGCGGGTCGATAACGCGGCATATCGGCAAATAAAGCATTCAACGCCCGGGCCTTACACCTTTATTTTTGAGGCCAGCAAAGAAGTGCCGCGCCGTTTGATGAATCCGAAGCGCAAAACCATTGGTTTGCGTGTTCCGGATAACGCAATTACTCAAGCGCTCCTGAGAGAGCTAGGCGAGCCCCTCATGTCCGCGACACTTTTGCTGCCTGGAGATGACTATCCGCTCAGCGATCCGTACGATATACGAACGACGCTCGAGCGCGACGTTGATTTGGTGATTGATGGAGGTTATTGCGGTTTAGACCCCACGTCGGTGATCGATATGAGTGGCGACGAAACACAAGTTCTGAGACAGGGCTTGGGTGATGCGACAGGCTTTGCTTAGGTCCTAAGATTGACGTGACAGACACGAACGACAACATGACTCAGGACCCGATTGATCCCCAACAAGGCTCCGACATCAGTGCGAATGAAACTGCGCCTGAGGCTTTGTTACGTGTCTCCTCGGCCGTTGAGAAGCGCATGGGTCAACCGCAGCAGGGCGAAATGCCGTTTGCCGTTGTGCAAGGAGAGGCGCTTACCGAGTTGCCAAAGGACTTATACATTCCGCCTCGGGCGCTAGAGGTCTTTCTCGAGGCCTTTGAGGGCCCGCTCGATTTACTGCTGTATCTTATTCGGCGCCAAAACCTCGATATTTTGGATATTGATGTCGCCGTAATTACCGAGCAGTACATGCAATACGTCGAACTGATGGATGCCATGCAGTTTGAACTGGCGGCGGAATATCTCCTGATGGCTGCCATGCTCGCCGAGATCAAGTCACGCATGCTCCTGCCGCGCTCCAATGAAGCGGATGATGATGAGGAAGATCCGCGTGCAACCCTAGTGCGCCGGCTGCAGGAATACGAGCGTTTTAAAAAGGCGGCAGAGGACATGGCAACGCTACCGCGCGTTGAGCGCGATACCTGGGTCGGATCTGCTGAGCCTCCGGTCATGGAGCGCACTAAGCCATTGCCGGAGGTGAATCTACAGGACCTGGTTATTGCGTTTTCAGAGGTCCTAAAGCGCGCGGATCTTTACGAGAGTCATCAGATTAAACGTGAATCCTTATCAACGCGTGAGCGCATGGCAGATGTGTTGCAGGCTCTCCAAGAGCAGGAGTTTTGTTCCTTTGATTCACTGTTCAAGGTGGAAGAGGGCAGGCTTGGTGTCGTGGTAACTTTCCTGGCCATATTGGAATTAATCAAAGAATCTTTGGTGGATATTGTGCAATCAGATGAGTTTGCACCTATCCACATCAAGGCGAGAAGCGAGTAAAGCGGACTATGGGTGATCACGATTTGATTGAAATTATCGAAGGCGCGTTGCTCGCAGCCGGAGAGCCTTTGTCCAAGAAGCAGTTGGCACAGCTTTTTGATGAGCTCGATCGACCGTCAACTTCGGATATTACCGCGGCGCTTGCCGAAGTGGCAGAGCGATGCGATGGACGTGGCTTTGAACTGGCTGAGGTAGCCAGTGGTTTTCGTTTCCAGGTGCGACAAAACCTGTCGCCATGGGTCAGCAAACTTTGGGTAGAGCGTCCAGTTCGTTACTCGCGCGCTTTGCTAGAGACCTTGTCATTGATTGCTTACCGTCAGCCAATCACACGGGGTGAAATTGAGGACATCCGCGGTGTTGCGGTATCGAGCAATATCATTAAGAGCCTGCTTGAGCGCGAGTGGGTGAAAGTGGTGGGCCACCGCGACGTGCCTGGCAAACCAGCGATGTATGCCACGACGCGAGAGTTTCTGGATTACTTCAATCTAAAGTCACTGGACCAGTTGCCGCCTCTTGCCGACGTGAAAGACCTTGAAACCATGACCAGTGCACTGCCTCTTGAGGAGTTTCATGACTCGCGTGGCGAAGAGAATGAACCTCAAGTCGCTGAATCTCAGGGTATTGCGGTCGATTCTGTGCAGGACGAAGAGGCCGTTGATTCAGAATGAGTAAGTCCGACACACAGACTGAAAAATTGATCGTGGGTGACGTGGCGGTCAAGCCCGACGGCGAGAAACTTCAGAAGGTGCTCGCGCGCATGGGTCTCGGGTCACGGCGAAAACTCGAGGAGAGCATCCAGGCGGGCGACATTACGGTCAACGGTAAGACTGCGAAACTGGGTGATCGGGTTGTCGCGGGTGACAAGATCAAGTTCAAAGGGCGTCCCGTCGCCAATGATCAGCTGTTGGACAACCGAATTTTGCTTTACCACAAGCCGGTGGGAGAGGTCTGCTCGCGTAAGGACCCCGAGGGGCGGGCAACGGTCTTCGACGGTTTGCCTCGCTTAAAATCCGGACGTTGGGTGTCTGTGGGGCGTCTCGATTACAACACGTCTGG
>PKCZ01000003.1 GCA_002862405.1 Pseudomonadota bacterium | reverse complement strand
GTCGCCGCTACGGTCTGGATATAACCGGGGACTGCTTCCGGGGGAATTGCTGTGATAGCTGGAATGCCCAAGCCCGCGAATCCTCCGGTGTAGGCGAGGTTCGTTAGCGCTGTGATCCCATCTGCGCCGCGGATATCAAGTTTTGAGAAAACATCATTGTTTTCTTGGCTGAGCGTGATGTTCTTATCGTCATTCAGATAGTTCAAACCTACCGTGAAGTCAGTTTTCTCAGATAGTGGGAACGTCATTTGGCCAAATACGGAGTATGACTCGTTGTCTTGAGTCGCCGTCTCAATGACGCCATCCCCATCGGCAAAGAATGTGCCGGGAGCTAGTCCCAGCAAGGCCTCAAATCCACCAGTCGATGCAGCTCCCGCTGCGATGTCACCACCACCAACCAATAGGTTGATGTAGTTGCGCCACTGTGAGCCGAATTCGATGCTATTTTCAAAATCGATAGACTCATCAAAGTAGAAGCCACCAATCAACCAGTCAGCATTCCCCGCCGTGCCGGTCAGGCGGATTTCCTGGGTGAAGGTTGAGATATCCGTTTCGCCCGTATTGTTCCCAATGGCGTCCGCGGCGGTAAAGTCCACATCGGCAAGCGGTTGGTCGAAATATGAGTTCCGATATGCGGTAATCGAACGAACATCGACATCACCAAATGAGGTTTTGTAATCGATAGTAATACCTTTGTTCTCGCCTTTGTTTATCGTGTCAAAATTGCCGTAATGCCTGAAATTGAAGCCATCTTCTGGGATGTAAGCCTCTCCAGGGACCACTGAAAGTGCCGACAGAGCAAAGCCTGCGGGGCCATTCACCAGGTTAGCTGTACCACAACAGACTTCGTCTATTTCGTCATAGTCCATGATCACACGAACTTCACTGGTTTCGCTGAGTTCAGCTAGGAAGTCTGCGCGAGTATTCCAGCGATTACGATTGTTAAAGTCAGTACCTGTCGGCACGTTATCGAAGTATCCGTCCCGCTTGAGCATGCTGCCACTCAAGCTGAAGGCGACAGAATCAGACATTGGACCTGTGTAGAGAGCCCTAACGGACTCCTGACTATAGTTGCCGAAGCCCACTTCCAGCGATCCTCGACTCTCGAATTCGGGTGCTTTGGTTGTTACAGAGATCACGCCCGCTGATGCGTTCTTTCCATACAGCGTGCTTTGAGGGCCCTTGAGTACCTCAATCTGTTGAATATTGGGCAGATCTGAAATGCGAGCCTGTGAGCGCGAGAGATACACGCCATCCACAAAAACGGCTACGGAGGGCTCGATGCCTGGGTTGTTCGCGCCGTTACCAAAGCCACGAATAACGAAGTTGGTTTGGATAGAGTTCTGGAACTGCGTTACGCGCAGTGAGGGGACGACCGACTGCAAATCCAGTAAATCTCGCACTTCGGCGCGCTCGATGACCTCGCCCGTCACTACACTGACCGACAAGGGAACATCCTGAATAGACTCAGCTCGCTTTGTCGCCGTAACGACAACCTCTTCCATTGTTTGCTGAGCCAGAGAGGGAACGCTTATAGCTGTGATAACAGCTAGGCCAAGAGATTTTGATACAAACTTCATACGACCACCTTAATTACTGTTTTTAGAGTGATTTTTGCTGACGGAATTGCGCTGTAGCCGAACCACACTAGCAGTAAACGTGAGTAAAGCCAAAACGAGTGGTTAGCGTTTGAGTGGGAACACCTAGAACGGCTTTTTCAGCTCACAGCGGCCTGAGAGACACCTTCTGGTACCGCGGTTTTTCATTATTCGGGGGGGAGGTAAGGGCTCATACAGTGAACGCCAATGGAGTCCTCGGCCGGCTTAATCAAATACCCAATGTATGTATCAAAGTCAGATTGGCGTTTTTGGTAGTCGGGTTACAGCTGGTTCTTCCGCGTAGTGACGAGGAAATGAGCCCATTAGAACTGCTTCGTATGCTTGGTTCGGAAGGGCGTGGTGCCTTTGGTGTTCTTGACCACGCGATGCCGTTTTGGCGGCTGGCGAGTCGGGACCAAATGCATGGGGCCATTGCCAATGAGATCACGACGGCCAATCTTCTTGAGCGCCTCCCGCAGTGCAGGCCAGTTATCGGGGTCGTGGTATCGCAGAAATGCCTTGTGGAGTCGGCGCTGTTTAATGCTTCTGACAGAAGGAACCCGTTTGCTGTCGCGACCCACTTTTTTAAGAGGATTCTTTTCGCTGTGATACATCGCCGTCGCCAAGGCCATTGGGGATGGGTAGAACGTTTGCACCTGATCTGCGCGGAACTTGTTGCGCTTGAGCCACAAGGCCAGGTTGACCATGTCATTGTCGGTGGTTCCAGGGTGCGCAGCGATGAAGTAGGGAATTAGATACTGCTTTTTGTTCGCGGCCTTGGAGTATTTATCAAATAGCTGTTTGAAACTGTCGTAGGTCCCAATACCAGGCTTCATCATCTGGTCTAGCGGGCCATCCTCTGTATGCTCCGGTGCAATTTTGAGGTAGCCACCTACGTGATGTGTCACAAGCTCTTTGACGTACTCCGGTGTTTCAACCGCAATGTCGTAGCGAAGCCCCGATGCGATCAACACCTTCTTAATCCCGGGTACTGCGCGAGCACGTCGGTAAAGGTGTATCAACGGTGTCTGATCGGTATTGAGGTTTTTGCAAATACCGGGGAAAACACAGCTTAACTTCCTGCACTTTGCTTCGATTTCTTCGCTTTTACACGCGAGGCGCCACATATTTGCAGTGGGACCACCGAGATCCGAGATGACGCCCGTGAAGTTTGGGCTGGTGTCACGAATCTTTTCGATTTCGCGAACAATGGAATCCTCAGAGCGGTTTTGAATGATTCGTCCTTCATGCTCCGTAATCGAACAGAAGGTACAACCACCAAAACAGCCACGCATGATGTTTACCGAGTGTTGAATCATCTCCAATGCTGGGATTTTGGCATCTCCGTAGGTTGGGTGTGGGCGACGTTGATAGGGCTGCTCGAATACCCAGTCGAGTTCTGGCGTCGACAGCGGAATTGGCGGCGGATTAAACCAGACCTCTCGATCACCATGTGCCTGAATAAGTGCCAGTGCGTTATGCGGATTGGTTTCTTTATGCATGACGCGCGCGGCATGCGCATACAAAACCGGGTCGTCCTTCACTGTCTCGAAGCTGGGGAGCCTAATGACATCACGATCGGGACGGCTACTTGCCATCAACGAGACGGGTCGAGCCTCTTGAACTACTGCCTCTTTGACTGATGCTGATTCACTGTCACAGACCTCAGGTTCCATGCCGTTGTAGGGATTGAGCATCGGCTCGACTTTTCCGGGCTCATCGACGGATGTTGAGTCGATGACTCGATAGCCGGGTAGCGGTTCTGAAACGAGAAAGGCTGTTCCTCGCAAATGGTGCAGATCGCTGATTTCTTTGCCGTTGGCCAAGCCATGCGCTAAGTCAACGATGGCGCGCTCTGCATTGCCATACAGTAGAATATCCGCCTTACTGTCGACGAGAACCGAGCGCCTAACGTTGTCGCTCCAGTAATCGTAATGGGCCATCCGACGAAGACTCGCCTCAATGCCCCCAATGACAATGGGTACATCACGGTAAGCCTCACGGGCGCGTTGGCTATAAACGGTGACAGCGCGGTCAGGGCGTTGGCCCGCCACATCACCGGCGGTGTAAGCATCATCATTACGACGCTTTCTGTCAGCGGTGTAGTGGTTGATCATGGAATCCATGTTGCCAGCAGCGATTCCAAAGAATAGGTTGGGTTTGCCCAGCGCTTTGAATGCCTCTGCGCTGCGCCAATCGGGTTGCGAGATAATGCCCACGCGAAAGCCTTGACCCTCAAGAACTCGCCCGACCACAGCCATACCGAAGCTAGGGTGGTCGACGTAGGCATCACCCGTCACGATAATAATGTCGCAACTGTCCCAGCCGAGTGCATCCATTTCGGCACGGGACATGGGTAGCCAAGGTGCGGGTCCAAAGCACTCCGCCCAATATTTTCGGTGTGCAAAAATGTCTGTCGGTTTTTCGTTCACGGGAGTTGTGGCTTCTGCTCTCTCAGCTCGTCAGGGACCTCGAGATCCGCACCACAGTGCTTGCAGTGTTGCGCATCAGTAGCATGATCTACGCCCGCACACACTGGGCAGTTCCATGCCAGCGTTTGAGCGGCTCGACGCGATCCCAATCTCTCCCACAGTTTACTGGTTACGATCGCTGTCGGCACAGCCAAAATCGAATAACCGATCAAAATACCAATCGAGGCGACAAATCGCCCCATGGGCGTTCCCGGAACAACATCCCCGTACCCGACCGTCGTGATCGTGACGACGGCCCAGTAAATACTCATTGGAATACTGACAAAGCCGTGCTCAGGTCCGTCGATGACGTATAGCAGGCATCCAAATACGACCACCGTCACCATGACGATTGAGAAGAACACCATGATAGACCGCGCCGTAGCACGCATAAGTCCGATGATCTCGATGTATTCCTCATGCAACTCGAAGAGGTGTAATATTCGAAAGACGCGCAAAACACGGAGCACCCGAATTACGATGAGCGATGAGGCTTCAGGGACAAACAGTGTGAGAAACGTCGGTAGGATGGCTAGAAGATCGATAACGCCCCAAAAGCTGATCGCATAGGCCACGGGGTTGCGAAGACACCAAAGTCGGACCAGGTATTCCACGGTGAAGACAAGTGTGAAGCTGATCTCCAAGGTCCGAAAGAGATCTCCGTAGACCGCATGGTAGACATCCATCGAGTCGAGCATTACTACCGTCACACTGGCGAGGATGGTGATGAGCAGTGCCACATCAAAAAGGTTTCCACCGCGCGTTTCCGTACCAAAGATCACGGTTTCCACGGCGTCTCTGATAGGTCTGGCCTCACTCACGGTCAGTCGTTCCTATCAAGCTGCTCAGTGTCGGCCAGACCACGTCGAGTAGCAGTGGTTGTGCTGAAGCGTTCGGATGCGTTTGATCGCTTTGCATGAGTTCGCTGGATAAGAAAATGCTCTCGACAATAAAGGGGAGTGCTACAACGTTATCGCCATTCGCGAGCTGGCTGTAGGACTCGCGGAACAGCGTGGTATAGCGCCTTCCCAAATTAGGTGGTGCTTCTGCCGCGAGCAACAGCACTTTGGCACCCTCTGCTAAGGATGCCTCAGTCATGGTTGCTAAGTTTTTTCGCATCTGCTTGATCGGGTAGGCGCGAAGCCCGTCGTTACCGCCAAGTTCGATAATCACAATGCTGGGCTCGTGTTGCTCGAGTAATGAAGGTAATCTTTGCGCGCCGCCTCCCGTCGTGTCACCCGAGATGCTCGCATTGATAACCGAAGCGCCAGGTGATTGGTCTGATAGTTTCTCGGCTAGCAGGTGAACCCAGCCTTGTTCCATGTCCATACCATAAGCGGCGCTCAGGCTGTCGCCTATGACAAGAATGGTTGGCGGGGTCTCACCGGTTGCGGGGTAGGGTAATGCAGCGGCCAGCAATACAAATCCAGCGATCAGACGATGTCGTAAGTGATGCCAGAGGTATAAATGCATGATCAAAACATCCCAGTTGATTAAGCGAGTCAGCACGGCCGAATCCGAGCTAGAAATCCTGCGAGGGATCGACTTGGAAATCAAGCGTGGTGAAACGGCGGCCATTGTCGGTGCGTCGGGGTCTGGTAAGTCGACGTTGCTTGGTCTATTGGCGGGACTCGATGCGCCGAGCTCAGGCGAGATCACCTTGGACGGCGTCAATATTGTTAATTTGGATGAGGACGAGCGCGCCACACTTCGCAGTGAGAAGGTGGGCTTCGTTTTCCAGAATTTTCAGTTACTCCCAGCGCTCACGGCATTGGAGAACGTTATGCTGCCGCTTGAGTTGGCTGGGATCGACAGTGCGCGCGAGAAATCAGAGGGGTTCCTGTCACGTGTGGGTTTGGCAGAGCGTTTCCATCATTACCCACGAACGCTGTCAGGTGGTGAACAGCAGCGTGTTGCCATTGCGCGCGCCTTTGCGTCGCAACCCCTTATCTTGTTTGCCGATGAGCCAACAGGAAATTTAGACACGACCACGGGAGCAACGGTGGTTGAACTGCTGTTTGGGCTCAACAAAGAGGAGGGGACTACCCTGGTACTGGTCACTCACGACAACATCCTTGCAGATCGTTGCCAGCGAAAGTACATCATGACGGCGGGTCACCTCGAAGAGGCCTCATGACGTCCCCGGTGATCGCTTCAATTCGATTACTAATCCGTGACTGGCGGGGTGGCGAGTTAGGGGTGCTGTTCAGCGCACTGCTGTTGGCGGTATCGGTTGTCGTCGCCATTAGCGGCTTCGTGAACCGACTACAATTCAACCTCGAGCGCGAGTCTGCCAGCTTTTTGGCCGCGGATTTGGTGGTATCCAGCTCGAAACCCATACCGGCACCCTGGATGGATGAAGCAAGCGCCTCCGGATTGGCCCAGGGCGAAACCATCACCTTCTCCTCCATGGTGATCTCGGCGGACGACGAAATGTTTCTCGCTTCTGTTAAAGCAGTGGGCGGTGCCTATCCGCTGCGTGGTGCACTGTCAGTCGACAAAGGCTTGTCTCAAGCATCCACTGACATTCCCGAGCCGGGGACAGTTTTTTTGGCGCCGCGGCTTGTTCAACAGTTGTCGGCCTCTGTAGGCGATGAGGTTTACGTAGGTGACGCAACGTTAACCGTTGCTGGCACTCTGTTGAGTGAGCCCGATTCGACCACTGGTTTTTTTGGCTACGGCCCTCGCCTAGTCATGAACACAGCGAATCTCGACGAGACTGGGGTAGTGCAACCGGGTAGTCGAGTGACCTACCGATTGTTAGTGGCGGGTGAGACAGATGATTTAACCACGTATAGAGAGTGGGTTGAGCCACAGCTAGTGCAGGGGCAGCGATTGTCGAGTGTCGATGAGTCGCAGCCAGGTATTGGCGCCACGCTGGACCGCGCACGTGGCTTTTTACTGCTGGCAGGCAGTCTCGGTGTTATGCTAGCGGCGGCAGCGATACTGGTCGCTGCACGTCGTTTTGGTGAACGACACACCGATCAGGTAGCGGTGATGAAAAGTTTGGGCGCCACTCGGGCAACAATCCGGCAGCTATATGCTTTTAGTCTGGCCTGGCTTGGTTTGATTTCAATTGGGTTGGGTAGTGGGATTGGTTGGCTAGCCCAAAGTGCGATGTTTAATGCGCTTGCTGGGCAACTTCCTAGCGAGATCACGCGTATTGGTATTGCACCGTATATCACGGGCGCCGTCACCGCCTTTGTTTGTATTGGGTTTTTTGCATGGCCACCGCTGGCGCGCTTGGGTGGTGTATCGCCACTCAGAGTAATTCGCCGCGAAGAGACCATTGCGGACGCAACTCGTTCCACCGATTTGGTATTGGGAACCGCTTCCTTGGGGCTGTTGATGCTCTGGTATAGCAGCGATTGGAAGTTGACAGGTGCGCTCATCGGCTCGATAGCGATTACGGTCGGACTTGGTTTCTTGGTCGCTCAGACTTTATTGACGGGGAGTCGGCAGGTGGGGAGCAGTGCCGGCAGCGTCTGGCGACTCGCCTTGGCTGGAATGCAACGACGGGGAACCTCCAGTGCATTTCAGGTCGTTATTTTCGGGATAGCCATTATGCTACTGCTGGTACTCACGTCGGTCAGAACCAGCCTGCTTGACCAGTGGCGGCTGCAGATTCCCGAGGGAACGCCGAATCACTTTATCCTCAACGTTGCTCCAACCGACGAGTCATCACTCCTCACCTTCTTCGCTGAAAGGGATATCGAGGTTGGCGAGCTGTACCCAGCGGCACGAGGCCGGGTAATGGCGGTGAACGGCCAGCCTCTGCCTGATTGGGATCGATTTGAAGAGGGGGCGCGTCAGCGTGAGGCCAACTTTACTTCCACGGACACCGCTCCTGAAGGTAATAAAATTGTTTCAGGCGCCTGGTGGGAGGTTGGTACTGAGCTATCGTTGGTTTCGCTCGAAGATGGCTTTGCTGACGATATTGGCGCAAAGGTGGGTGACATGCTCACACTGCGGATAGCTGCCGACGAATTTTCTGTCGAGGTGGCCAGTATCCGCGAGGTGAACTGGGAGTCGATGCAGCCCAACTTCTTCGTTATTTTCCCCGATAAGTTATTGGAGCAATTTCCCAATACCTTGTTCACCAGCTTTTATCTTGAACCGGGAGAAAAGTACCGTTTAGGGGAGCTTCTGGATGTCATGCCGACGCTCACCATTATTGAGCTCGACGTTGCCATTCAGGAAATAAAGACGATCATTGATCAGGTGAGCCAGGCCATCGAGCTTGTGCTGCTCATCGTATTGGTGGCAGGAGCGCTGGTTCTCATTGCGGGTGTTAGCGCGAGTGTTGATGAACGATTGCATGAGAGTGCCATTCTAAGGGCGCTCGGCGCAGGGCGGGGAACGCTATCGGGGGCGGTCGCCATCGAGTTTGCGACCATGGGATCACTGGCTGGCATTCTCGCCATTTTGGGATCTGAGACCGCCGGATGGGTGTTGCAGACCCAAATGCTGGATCTGGAATATCAGATCCAGTGGGTGCTGTGGCCAATGGGTATCGCGCTCGGTGCCGTGATTATCGGAACTTTGGGTACCTACGCGTGCCGCCGCGTCGTTTCGGTACCGCCGTTGCAGGTATTGCGAGAGCTTTAAGTGCTCTCACAGCGGTGACCTAAAGATCGCAACTAACGAGCTCGCTTGAGTTTCTCTCGAGAACGTTCTTTAACCGAGTAGGTGACGGACAGCGTCCCGCTCCTCGCTTAGTTCTTGAGCGGTTGCGTCCATTTTTGCGCGACTAAAGTCATTTACCTCGGCGCCGTCGATGACGGAATAGACGCCTCCCGCGCAAGTGCAAGGGAATGAGTAGATCAGCCCCTCAGGAACGCCATAGGCACCGGTCGACAAAATGCCCATCGAAGTCCAGTCACTATCCGCCGTGCCCATTGCCCAGGTACGCATATGGTCGATCGCCGCATTTGCCGCCGACGCTGCAGAGGATGCACCTCGGGCTTTGATAATGGCTGCGCCTCGCTGTTGCACGGTCGGAATAAAGTCGTTCTCGTACCAGTCTTGACTCACAAGCTCGATCGCTGACTGCCCCTTGATACGCGTGTTAAAGAGGTCGGGGTACTGTGTGGCGGAGTGGTTGCCCCAGATCGTCATGTTGCTGA
Organism: Pseudomonadota bacterium; assembly: GCA_002862405.1. Classification (GTDB taxonomy): domain Bacteria; phylum Pseudomonadota; class Gammaproteobacteria; order Pseudomonadales; family Halieaceae; genus Luminiphilus. Next base: position 1,966 of record PKCZ01000003.1, on the reverse strand, counting down.
CGTCCGTGGTGGCAACACCGGTTTTCTGAGCAATCTGCGTAATAGCGCGGTTGTGATCCAAACGCGTCATCGCCGTAAACTGTGTGCCCGCGATATCGGGCGCGTTGTGCATTGCGATCAGCGCATTAGTGTTCGCTGGATTACCCACCACAAGTACCTTGATGTCTCTGCTCGCTACGGCATTCATAGCCTTACCCTGAGCCGAAAAAATGGCCGCATTGGCTTCAAGTAGGTCTTTACGCTCCATACCCGGACCGCGAGGGCGCGCTCCAACCAGAAGTGCATAGTCACAGTCTGCAAACGCGACATTCGGGTCATCGCTGCAAGTGATACCTGCTAGGAGAGGGAAAGCACAATCATCGAGCTCCATTCGCACACCCTCGAGCGCATCAAGCGCCGGTGTAATGTCGAGAAGGTTTAATTTCACCGGTTGGTCGTTACCAAGCATCGCGCCTGAAGCGATACGGAACAGCAGTGCGTAACCAATTTGACCGGCTGCGCCAGTAACAGTGACCGTAACGGGTGTTTTCATGGGTTTCTCCTCAATGCGGGTGGTGAGTGCCTGGTTGGACAATAATTCGACGCGGATTTTCATCCTCTCGCACACAAACTGCAAGTGAGTTTTCCGCAGGTATGCCCTCTATTTAGACGGTTAATTTTGATTCGGCTTAAACGGTTAATTTTGATTCGGCCAGTGGGTGCCTCTATCATCGCGTTTTTCATTGCGTGGTCAGTGCATGAGCCAATCATCAGACACGGTAGCGGAGTTCGTTCCCGAGGCATCTCGGCAAACAGCCGTGGATAACCGAAAGTCGTCCTACAACCACAATAAGTTGCGTAAGCGTTTGCGACGACTCACAGGGCAGGCGATAGCCGACTACAACATGATTGAGGACGGTGATCGGGTCATGGTTTGCCTATCAGGTGGAAAAGATTCCTACACCATGCTTGATATCTTGCTGCACCTTCAGCGCAGTGCACCTATCCAATTCGAGATTATCGCCGTCAACCTCGATCAGAAGCAGCCCGGCTTCCCAGAGCATGTATTACCTGAGTATTTGGAGTCACTAGGCGTTGCCTACTATGTGTTGGAGCGAGATACCTACAGTGTGGTGCGCTCAGTCATTCCCGAGGGGAAAACAACCTGCGGAGTGTGCAGTCGGCTTCGGCGAGGGACGCTGTATGGTTTTGCCGAGCAAATTGGCGCCCATAAAATTGCGCTAGGGCATCACCGCGACGACATCGTTGAGACTCTGTTCTTAAATCTTTTCTTTGGTGGCAAGTTGAAAGCCATGCCCCCGAAGCTACTGAGCGATGACAAGAAGAATGTTGTCATTAGACCGCTCGCGTACTGCAAGGAAAGCGATATCGAGGCCTACGCTAACCACGAAGCCTACCCAATCATTCCCTGTAACTTATGTGGTTCACAGGAAAACCTTCAGCGAGTGGAGGTAAAGCGGATGCTTCGTGACTGGGAAAAGCAGTATCCGGGACGCACCGAGACAATTTTCAAGTCATTGGCGAACGTCTCGCCATCACAGTTAGCTGATCGCGAGTTATTCGATTTTGAGTCGTTGGTGGTGCATCGTGACGACAGTCAAGAACCTGAGTTGCCGCTCATTAAAACGGTGTCGTTGTGACCACGGCGCTGCTCAAAGCTCGAGATCTATCGATTCACAAGGGACTGAGGCAACTGTTCAAGGACGTCACGCTTTGTGTAGAGCCCGGTGATCTCTGGCAGCTGGCGGGTGGAAACGGTATTGGTAAGACGTCGCTTCTGCGATCTTTCGCGCGCCTCGCGAGCATCGAGGTTTATGGCGACCTCTCACGATGTGACGATATTCTCTATATCGGCCACTCTGCCGCCTTAAAAGGCGCGATGACGCCTCGCCAGAACCTAAAGTATCACCCGTCGGGGCTATGCGAGCCCACAGACATTGAGATTGATGAGGCGCTTGCCGCCGTT
>PKCZ01000067.1 GCA_002862405.1 Pseudomonadota bacterium | reverse complement strand
CCTCGTTGGTGGGGTCAATGTCTTGGAGTCGGAGCAATTTGCCGTCGACGTTGCGTGCACTTACAAGGAAATATGCGCTGAGCTAAATATTCCCCTGGTGTTCAAAGCCTCTTATGACAAGGCAAATCGTTCCTCGATCAGCTCGTTTCGCGGTCCCGGACTAAAGAAAGGACTTGCGATCTTTGAGGTGGTCAAAAAGACCACCGGTCTTGCCACCATTACCGACGTTCATACGCCGGAAGAGGCCGCACCTGCCGCCAGCGTGGTCGATATTATTCAGCTACCAGCTTTTTTGGCGCGCCAGACAGATCTTGTTAGAGCTATGGCTGAAACAGGAGCTGCCATCAACATCAAAAAGCCTCAGTTTCTGAGCCCTGAACAGATGAGCAACATCGTTCATAAGTTCAGAGAGTGTGGCAATGACCGTTTGATCCTCTGCGAGCGTGGCAGCAACTTCGGCTACGACAACTTGGTGGTCGATATGTTGGGGTTTGGCGTTATGCGCAAAACGACAGGCGACGTGCCGGTCATCTTTGACGTTACTCACGCATTGCAGCGTCGCGATCCCGGTGACGCGGCCTCAGGGGGCCGCCGATCTCAGGTCGTAGAGCTAGCAAGGGCCGGTATGGCAACCGGCCTAGCAGGGCTTTTTTTGGAATCGCACCCGGATCCAGATAAGGCGTTGTGTGATGGGCCCAGTGCTTTGCCATTACAGCAGCTGCGGCCATTTTTGGAGCAAGTAAAAGCCATCGACGATCTGGTCAAAGGGCTACCTCAACTGGAAATTAACTGACACTAAGTGGAGTAAGTGGTGAGCGAAATAATCGATATTCGGGCATTTGAGGTCATGGACTCCCGAGGTAACCCTACGGTGATGGCCGAGGTCACCTTGGATGACGACACCGTTGGTATAGCTTATGCGCCATCAGGCGCAAGCACAGGTTCCCGAGAGGCGCTTGAGTTGCGAGATGCTGACCCGTCGCGTTATTTGGGTAAAGGCGTCCTCACCGCTGTTGCCAATGTGAACGGACCGATTCGCGAATGTTTGATTGGTCACGATGCCATGGATCAGCGTGCGGTCGATCAGCGCATGCTTGATGCCGACGGTATGCCCAACAAGAGCAAATATGGTGCAAACGCTATCTTGGCCGTCTCTCTAGCGACCGCTCGCGCTGCGGCTCAATCGGCAAAAATACCTCTGTATCAGCATATTGCTCATCTTGCCGGCACCACGCAGCTAACGATGCCTGTGCCCATGATGAATATTCTCAATGGTGGAGAGCATGCTGATAACAATGTCGATATTCAGGAGTTCATGATTCAGCCTGTATCCGCGACATCCTTCGCAGAGGCGCTGCGAGTGGGTGCAGAAATCTTCCACAACCTTAAGAAAGTGCTTAGTGCACGTGGCATGGCGACGTCTGTCGGTGATGAGGGAGGCTTTGCGCCTGACTTACCATCGAATGCTGCGGCGCTTGAGGTCATTGCTGAGGCGGTAACGAATGCGGGTTATGTCCTCGGCGAGGACATCACACTCGCACTGGATTGTGCTGCCTCCGAATTCTATCGAGACGGTGAATATCATCTGGCGGGTGAGGGACGCTCTTTCTCAAGCGAAGGATTTTCCGATTACCTGGCTGATCTCGCTGCCGCTCATCCCATCGTATCGATTGAGGATGGTCTGGATGAATCTGATTGGGCTGGTTGGGCTTACCTCACCCAGCAACTCGGGGGTAAAGTGCAACTCGTGGGTGATGATCTATTCGTTACCAACACCAGCATATTGAAACGAGGAATCGACGAGAATATTGGTAACTCGATCTTGATTAAGTTCAATCAAATAGGGTCACTCAGTGAGACCCTCGATGCCATCAAAATGGCCCAGAATGAAGGCTTTACAGCTGTCATCTCTCACCGCAGTGGTGAGACTGAAGACGCCACGATTGCCGATCTGGCTGTGGGCACGGGTGCAGGACAAATTAAAACTGGTTCACTTTGCCGATCTGACCGCGTGGCGAAATACAACCGCCTATTGCGCATTGAGGCTGAACTCGGCATGACCGCTCCCTATCGAGGCAGGGCGGAATTGGAACGAGGCGCCTGAATCAATGCGGCCCCTGCTGCTAGGGCTTCTGGGGCTGTTGCTCCTGGTGCAGTACCGACTATGGCTGGGTGAAGGCGGTATTCGCGAGCGACAAGGACTTGAAGCACAGGTCCGCGTGGGTGAGGAGGGCAATCAGCTGCTCAGAGAACGTAACGACGCGCTAGCGCGCCAGGTACTCGAGCTTCAAGAGGGTGACGAGATGCTAGAGGCCGTCGCGCGCGAAGAGCTCGGATTGGTTCGGCAAGGAGAGGAGTTTATTCTTTTTGTCGATGATGACACCAAAGAGAAGTCGCCGTGAGCAGTAGTATCTGGGCAGTTGTCCCGGCCGCCGGCAGCGGCAGGCGCATGGCGGCTGAAGTGCCAAAGCAGTACCTTCTGGTCAATGGCGTACCGATCCTAGAGCACACGTTGAGCGCTTTGTTGGCCTGTCCCGATATACGCGGTTTAGTGGTCGTTTTAGACCCAAGTGATCGACGTGCCGACTCTATCGAAAGCCTTTCAGATCCGCGGGTATTCCGTGCAGCGGGAGGCAGTGAGCGAGCAGATTCAGTGCTATCGGGTCTTCAGGCCATCGCGCCGTATGCGAGTTCCGACGATTGGGTACTTGTCCACGATGCGGCGCGTCCCTGTATTTCGGTTTCTGTATTGCGACAGTTGATCGATCATACGGTCGCAAGTGGCGTGGGTACCGTGCTTGCTCAAGCTTCCACCGATACATTGAAACGTGTGTCTTCGAGTATGAGGGTAAGTGAGTCGCTAGATCGCCGCGTTGTGTGGCGGGCACAAACACCCCAAATGTTCCGGTTGTCTGAGCTTGAGACAGCGTTATCGTCTGCGCTGAGCGAGCATTTGCCGATAACGGATGAGTCGATGGCCATGGAGTTATCGGGCTTTCCTGTGTCTATTCTCGAGGGGCCCTCAACCAACATTAAAGTGACCCTACCTGTCGATTTGGAGTTTGCAGAGGTTATCTTGCGGCGCGTGGCAGAGGAGATCGACTCATGAGAATTGGTCATGGCTATGATGTGCACGCCTTTGGCGACGGTGATCACATCATGCTCTGTGGTGTTCGCATCGCGCATCAAAATGGCTTGACGGCGCATTCGGACGGTGACGTAGCACTTCACGCGCTCACCGATGCCTTGTTGGGTGCCCTTGCACTCGGTGATATTGGGCACCATTTCCCTGATGATGATCCAGCCTTCGAGGGCGCCGATAGTCGACAGCTATTGAGGCAGGTGATTGCGCTGGTTAAAGCGCGCGGTTTCGTATTGGGCAATGCCGACCTCACGATTATTGCGCAAGCACCCAAACTCGCCTCACATATTGCCGCCATGCGTCAGAATCTTTCCGAGGATCTACGCGGCGATGTAGATCTAATTAATGTTAAAGCGACGACAACGGAAAAGCTGGGCTTCGTGGGACGAGAGGAAGGGATTGCAGTGCACGCAGTCGTGTTGCTGAAGGAGAGTCCATCCCTGTGACTGATCTTCGCGGTATCGGCATGACGTCGCAACGGACGCGACTGAGACTTATTGAGCGTTTGAAGGCACAGGGCATTGTCGACGAGCAGGTGCTCGAAGCAATGACAGAGACGCCTAGGCACCTGTTCGTTGACGAGGCGCTGTCCCATAGAGCTTATGAAGACACCGCACTACCGATTGGGTTTAATCAAACCCTTAGTCAACCATACATCGTTGCGAGGATGACGGAGTTGGCTCTACTGGCTGGCAGGCCAAAACGGGTGTTGGAACTGGGCACGGGCTCCGGTTATCAAAGTGCGGTCTTGTCGAAGGTGGCGGATGAAATTTACTCCGTTGAACGAATCAAGCCGCTGCTGGACAAGGCAAGGGTACGACTTCGCAAACTCAGGGCGCGAAATGTGCGCTGTAAGCATGGTGATGGCTTTGAGGGTTGGGAGGAGTTTGCGCCCTTTGATGTCATTCTGGGCGCTGCTGCACCTGAGACAGTCCCCGAGAATTTGCTCTCTCAGCTCGCACCGGGTGGCCTATTACTTTTGCCTGTAGGTGGCGATTCACAGAAACTCATACAGATTCAGTTAACCGAAAAAGGGTTCGAAGAAACGACTATTGAAGATGTTTTCTTCGTTCCGATGCGAGAAGGACTGCAACGATGAGCCTCGGTCGCCATCATTGGCTGGGGCTGTATCTCCGCGGGATCGCCATGGGTGCGGCAGACCTTGTGCCTGGCGTCTCTGGCGGAACGATCGCACTCATCACCGGTATCTATGATCGGTTTATATCGGCCATTGCCAGCGTCGGCATCGACGCCCTACGTATGGTGCTCGCAGGAAGGGTTAAAGACGCCTGGGCGCATATTGATGGAAACTTTTTGGTTGCCGTGGGTGCGGGCATAATCTCGTCAGTCGTCGCACTAGCCTCACTGCTTAACTGGTTGCTTCTGAATTACCCGCTACCGTTGTGGGCGCTGTTCTGTGGTTTGATTTTGGCGAGTGCGATACATCTTTTTTATGCAAGCCGCATTGACTGGACAGGACGTGAGTACGCGCTATGGGTCACAGGTGTGGGGGTTGCTGCGGTCATCGGTTTAATGCAGGCGACTCAGCTACCCGTTGGCCCCATCAGTGTTTTCTTCGCCGGTGCTATTGCCATATCCGCTATGCTACTGCCCGGTATTTCAGGAAGTTTTCTGTTGCTTATTATGGGGATGTACCAACCGGTGATCAGTGCGCTCGTGAATGTTGATCTGGCTTCCGTTGGTCTTTTCGCGCTGGGGTGTCTCTGTGGGCTGCTGGTCTTTTCGCGGTTGCTAAAAGCGCTGCTGGCGCGCGCTCAGAAGGCCACCATGGCAGTCCTCTATGGCATCCTCTTTGGGTCGGTCATTATGTTGTGGCCTTGGCAGCAACCGATCTCTTCGGTGATCGATCGGCACGGTGAAAACCGTGTTGTGCAGAGTGTGCCCGTGTTGCCTCAGACCTACGAGGGGTTGGTAGGTGAGCCTATGCTTTGGCTGTGCCTCCTTGCTTTTAGTTTAGGTGCTGGACTCGTTTCACTGCTCCTGTCAATCGGGTCTGTCGAGCACTAGGTCTTGGTCAATCCTCCTTTCATGCGTGTGCTGCTAGCCACCCTCGTGTTAACGACATGGCTTACAGGGTGCTCGGGAACGGATCCCGATAACTTGCGACCCTGGGAAAAAACAGACCAAAGCGACGGTAATACCACCCTCACTAAGGATTACGGTTCCAAGCTTGAAGAGGGAAAGCCGTATGTCGTAGTGAAAGGCGACACGCTATATTCCATCGCCTTTCGGTTAGGTATCGATTTCCGCGAGTTAGCCGCACGGAACGGCATTCAGTCGCCCTATATCATCAAGGTAGGACAGACGCTCAGAACAGCAAAACCAGCGCCTCAGCCGTCGACAAAAACCCCAAAAGTTGTGCTCAAAGCCGCTTCACCACCCAAAAAAACCAATAAAACGGCTTCGAAGCAGTCAAAAGTGGCATCGGTAACCAAACCGTCATCAAAGTCGCAGGTGCCAAGTGATATCGTAAATAAGTCACAACCTGTGTCGCGCTGGCGCTGGCCCTCGGCGGGTAAGGTTGTTCGAACTTATTCGAGCAATCGCCACAAGGGCATTGATATTGCCGGTAAGCGGGGCGACCCGGTGAAGGCTGTGGCGGCTGGAAAAGTTGTTTATGCCGGGACGGGCGTAACGGGCTACGGCTCGCTACTAATCATTAAACACAATGATACGTACTTGAGTGCCTACGGTCACAACGAGCGATTGCTAGTCTCGGAGAACATGAACATACAGGCAGGGCAGCAGATTGCGACCATGGGCAGCAGTGGAACAGATACAGTGAAACTTCACTTCGAGTTGCGTAGGCGGGGACAGCCTATAGACCCGCTGACATTGCTTCCCAGACGTCGGTAGGAGTGTGGGTCGCCAAAGGGAGGGAACACTCTCATGGCAAATCTGGAAACACTTGAAGCACCTGCAGCCAACGAGGCCGCATTAAATTTTCAAACTGAAACGACCGGAACTCGCGATTCACAGACGCCCTCGGCCCTATCTCGTGGCGCTGATCCGATACAACTTTATCTCAACGAGATTGGATCGACACCACTTCTAACAGCAGCTGAAGAGGTTTTTGTTGCGAGGGCGTCTCTAGCCGGCGACGAGGCAGCACGCCATCGGATGATCAATAGTAATTTGCGCCTAGTAGTGATGATTGCGAAGCGGTACACCAATCGCGGTCTACCACTTCTGGACCTGATTGAGGAGGGGAATCTTGGATTGATGCGCGCTGTTGAGAAATTTGATCCGGAGCGCGGCTTTCGATTTTCTACCTATGCTACGTGGTGGATTCGGCAAAGTATTGAGCGTGCCTTAATGAATCAGGGTAGAACAATCAGGCTGCCAATACACATTCAAAAAGACATCAATACGGTTGTGCGGTGCACCCGTGAGTTAAGGAGCTCATTGAGGCGCGAACCGTCGACGAGTGAAATCGCCGACGTTCTCGATCGCGACCCCGGGGAGGTTAGTAAACTCCTCAAGCTGTCCGAAAAAATCACGTCAGTTGACAACCAACTGTCCGATGACACTGAACGAAGTCTTGTTGATACCGTCTCCTCACATCTGGAGGACAATCCGCTTTCACTCGTCGATGATGAGAAGGTCGAGGGGTGTCTCGAGGAGTGGCTGGACGATCTTCCAGATCGTCAGCGCGAGATCCTGGCAAGGCGATTCGGTCTGATGGGCTACGACGCTTCAACCTTGGAGGCTGTTGGAGAGGAGGTTGGCCTCACCCGAGAGCGGGTGAGGCAGATACAGATTGACGCGTTGGCTAGGCTCAGGCGCGCCGCGTTGCGTGATGGGCTCTCGGAAAAGGAATTGCTGGCCTAGCGACTAGCGCTCCAAGAGTGCAAGTTTGCCGGGCTTTCCTTCCCAATCAGCGGCGTCAGCTGGCGCGTCTTTCTTTTCTGTGATGTTGGGCCAGATCTCGGCCAGTTCCGCGTTGAGTTCAAGGAAGTTCTCCTGATCTGCGGGTAACTCGTCTTCAGAAAAAATCGCGTCAATAGGGCACTCGGGCTCACAGAGCGCACAGTCGATACACTCATCCGGGTGGATCACTAAAAAATTTGGACCTTCGTAAAAGCAGTCCACTGGACACACTTCCACGCAGTCTGTGTGTTTACATTTAATGCAGTCTTCGCCAACGACGAATGTCATAGTGTTTCCCCCAATACCCGCTTTATTTAGTGATTTACTGCGGTGAGTGTCAAAATATTAAGACGAACTAAGTGTCTAGTAAAGTTTTCAGCGTGTACAGCGCGTCCAACGCCTCTTTGGGCGACAATTGGTCAGGATCGATGTCTGACAATACGTCTAGGACTGGACTATTGACTGTGGGTGTACTGAAAAGATCTTCCTGTCCACCGATGGCCGGTGGACGCTCTACCATCTGCTGACTCTCTAGTTCGCCAAGTTTATGCCGCGCGTGAAGTAATACCCCCGTCGGAACGCCTGCTAGTTTAGCAACTTCTAGTCCAAAACTGCGATTTGCGGCGCCTTCTTGAATGTGATGCATGAAGACGACGTGGTCTTCGTGTTCTGTAGCGTCCAAATGAACGTTGGCCATTGATGCGTGATCGTCAGGAAGGGCCGTCAGTTCAAAATAGTGGGTCGCAAAAAAGGTAAGCGCACGGACTCGTTCTGCGAGTGCGACGGCCGATGCCCAGGCGATGCTCAACCCATCAAATGTGCTGGTGCCTCGACCAACCTCATCCATGAGCACCAGGCTTTTCTCCGTGGCGTTGTGCAGGATATTGGCGGTTTCGGTCATTTCTACCATGAAAGTGGACAAGCCGCTTGCCAGATCGTCTGAAGAACCTATACGCGTGAAGATTCGGTCAACCAGTGATAAGCCAACACTGTCAGCTGGCACAAAAGCGCCGCAATGCGCTAAGAGAACAATGAGCGCATTTTGCCGCATGTATGTTGATTTACCACCCATGTTAGGCCCTGTGATAAGTAACATTCGCCTCTGCTCGTTGAGCAGGGTATTGTTGGCGATAAACGGCTTATCGCTGACTTGCTCAACAACGGGATGTCGCCCATTCGAAATATCGAGCTGTGCTTCGGCGCTAAACGAGGGACGGCTCAGGGATAGAGCATCAGCGCGCTCGGCAAAACAGGCGAGTACATCAAGATCGCAGATGGCTCGCGATGTCGTTTGTAGCGGCACCAGATCCTCTGCGATTCGTTCTACCAGCGCTTCATACAGGAATCTTTCTCGTGCAAGGGCGCGACTTCGGCTGGACAAGGCTCTGTCTTCGAACTGCTTCAGCTCGGGTGTGATGAATCGTTCCACGTTTTTGAGCGTCTGCCGGCGCTGGTAGGTATCAGGGGCTTTATCCGACTGCTGTCGACTGATTTCGATGTAATACCCATGAACCCGGTTGTAACCCACTTTGAGGGTCGATAGCCCGGTGGCCTCCCGCTCGCGACGCTCAATATCAACGAGGTATTCACCTGCGTTCTCACTAATACCGCGCAGTTCATCAAGCTCTTCATCATAGCTTCCAGCGAGAACGCCGCCATCCCTAATGACAACAGGGGGTGACTCAACGAGCGCTCTTCTCAGAAGCTCACAAAGCTCGGGATACTGACCAACATCACTTTGCAGTGTTTGAAGTAGGTTGGTGTCTTGTGGCGTGGCTGCGATCAGTGCTGGTAATGCCCACAGGCTATCCCGCAGGCGCGTTAGGTCTCGTGGCCGTGAAGACCGCAATGCGACCCTTGCCAAGATGCGCTCAAGATCTGAGATGGGCTTGAGTGCCTGTCGCGTTGTCTCAAACGCATAGTTCTGAGCGAGACAAGAGACAGCATCAAGGCGATCCTCGAGTACAGAGCGGACCCTTACAGGCCTGTGTAACCAGCGCTTGAGGTGGCGCTTGCCCATGGCCGTTACGGTCGAGTTGTAAACGGAGAATAATGTGTTGTCTTCGCCCCCATGTAAGTTCAGATCAATTTCGAGATTTCGACGTGTCGCCGCATCTAGAATGACTGAGTCGCTTTGCCGCTCATGACGTATGGAAATAAGGTGTGGCAACTCGTTACGCTGCGTATCTTTAACGTAGTCGAGCAGACAACCCGCTGCCACGATGGCGAGCGACAGCTCGTCGCAGCCAAATCCACTTAAATCGCGTGTCTGAAAGTGCTGATTCAGCTGGGTGCGGGCGCTGTCTTCATCGAATTGCCAGACCGCGAGACGTCTGATTGCGACATGGTCGGCCAGTGCCGGGATACTTGCGTCTTCGGGAAGCAATAGCTCAGCGGGAGACAGCCGCTGTAATTCCGCACTTAGGGCTTCATCGCCCTCAACTTCAGTAACCAGAAATCGCCCGCTACTCAGATCCATCCACGCGATACCGGCACGGAGCTGGTGTCGAAAGACGGACACGATCAGCGCATCACCACTGGCATCGAGCAGGGATTCATCGGTGAGTGTGCCCGGTGTGACAACGCGAACCACCCTTCTTTCGACGGGCCCTTTCGATTCATTGGGGTCACCGATTTGCTCCGCAATGGCGACGGAGAACCCCGCCCGGACAAGCTTCGCTAGGTAACTCTCAGCGGCGTGGTAGGGCACGCCCGCCATCGGGATGGGTTCACCGGCTGACTTTCCGCGCGACGTTAGCGTGATATCGAGCACGGGTGCTGCAATCTCCGCATCGCGATAAAAGAGCTCGTAGAAATCGCCCATGCGGTAGAACAGCAGTTCGTCTGGGTGCGCCTCTTTGATGGCCAGGAACTGGCGCATCATCGGCGTGTGCTGACTTGTGTCCGGGGTCGTCGGCATGAACTGCGGCGTGGTCAAATTTGAAAGGACGAGGATAGGTTAAAAGTGACCTCGTTTAAATCCCGAGAGAGGCATAAAACCTAAGGTATTCGGTTATGCCTAAATTAATCTCAGCTGTTTCCTACTGGGTACTGGTAGACACCTGTTTTAGCCGTTATCGTCATGTCACAACACTAAAAAAATGGATTTTTTATGATCAGGACAACACTCGCTCTGTTAGCAACCCTCGGCACCCAATCTGCCATAGCCGCCACCGTGATACACGCGGGGTTCCTATTTGATACCAAGGAGGGTGAACTCCTCGAGAAGCAAACAATAACCATAGAAGGCGGTCGGGTTGTCTCGGTCAACGACGGCTTCCTGACGCCCGAGGGGAGTACTGTGATCGACCTAAGTGCTGCTTATGTCTCTCCAGGCTTTATGGACATGCACGTTCACCTCGATGGTGAGCTTGATCCGCCCGCGAGTTACTCTGAGGAGTTCTTCATGAACTCGGCGGATATTGCACTGCGGTCAACCGTATTCGCGCGACGGACCTTAGATGCCGGATTCACCACCGTTCGGGACCTAGGCGCTGGGGACATTCAAGCCAGCTTTGCACTGCGTGATGCAATCGCAAAAAATATTGTGCCGGGTCCCCGGATTTTCGCGGCCGGCAAGGCAATGGCGACCACGGGTGGCCATGCGGATCCAACGAACGGGGTGAGGGCAGATTTGCGTGGCGATCCCGGACCAAAAGATGGCGTGATTAACGGCCCTGATGATGCTTACAAAGCGGTAAGACAGCGATACAAGGACGGGAGTGACGTTGTTAAATTGACGGTGACCGGGGGTGTTCTGTCGCTTGCCAAGAGCGGCGATAACCCGCAGTTCACGGATGAGGAGTTGGAAGCTGTGGTTAAAGCGGCGAAGGACTACGACTTCGTGGTGGCAGTTCACGCCCATGGCGCACTCGGTATGAAGCGTGCCATTAGAGCCGGTGTCGACTCTGTGGAGCACGGAACGTACATGGACGAGGAAGCCATGCGCCTCATGCGCAAAAACGGTACCTGGTATGTTCCCACCATCTCTGCGGGCAAGTGGGTAGGTGACCTGGCAGAGCTCGACAACAAATTGCCCGCGGTAGTGCGTCCAAAGGCCGCTGCGATTGGCCCCCAGATACAAGACACCTTTGGTGCGGCATACAAATCGGGGGTCAAAATTGCGTTTGGTACTGATGCTGGTGTGTCTCCGCACGGAGCCAATGGCAA
>PKCZ01000016.1 GCA_002862405.1 Pseudomonadota bacterium | reverse complement strand
GTTGATGGCAGCGGCGGCAGCAGCGCGGCCTCTCAGGCTGTGGTGGCTGAAATCGAGGCGGCTGGTGGAGAGGCAATGGCGCATGGTGCGAACGTTGCTGACTTCGAGCAGGTGCAGGACATGGTTGCTAAAACCATGGAGCGCTGGGGCCGCGTTGATATCCTCATCAACAACGCCGGTATCTTGAGAGACAAAAGTTTCGGCAAGGGCGATCTCGATGATTTCAAACTCGTGCTCGATGTCCACCTGATGGGCAGCGTTAACTGCACCAAGGCGGTCTGGGATATTATGCGCGAGCAGAACTACGGGCGCGTGGTTGTGACGACATCGTCTTCTGGCCTTTATGGCAATTTCGGTCAAACCAATTACGGTTCTGCGAAGATGGGCGTGATCGGGATGATGAATACGCTTGCTCAGGAAGGTGCCAAAAACAACGTCAAAATAAACGCATTGGCGCCCACGGCGGGAACGCGAATGACCGAAGGACTGATCCCTGAAAAAGCCTTTGATCTGATGACCCCAGACACCGTGACGCCGGCTGTTTTGTATTTGGTCTCGAAGGATGCGCCTACGCGAACGATATTGGCGGCGGGTGCGGGTGGCTATGCGGTCGCCAAGATCGTTGAAACCGATGGTATTTATCTGGATGACGCTGATCAGACGCCCGAAGCCATCGCGGAAAACTGGGATGCCATTGCTAACAGTGAGCCAAAGCAACTCCAGGCTGGCTTTGAGCAAACCTTCAAATTCCTGGGCAAAGCTGCGCAGGCCAAAGGCATTTCGCTCGAATAAATTAACGAACGCCAACATTCATACACGACATTAGCCCCACGGGGCCACGGAGCATAACAATGAAAGAAGCAGTAATCGTCTCAACAGCACGAACACCCATCGGAAAAGCGTACCGCGGTGGGTTCAACAACCTGCAGGCTCCCACAATGGGTGCTCATGCCATTCGCGCCGCTGTCGAGCGCGCGGGTATCGAAGGTGATCGCGTAGAAGACTGCATCATGGGTGCTGCCCTCACGCAGGGAACCTCTGGCATGAACATTGGCCGAAATGCGTCGCTTCGCGCAGGCCTGCCGGTTACCGTATCGGGCATGACAATCGATCGTCAGTGTTCGTCGGGTCTCATGGCGGTTGCCACAGCTGCAAAGCAAGTCATGTATGACGGTATGGATTGTGTTGTAGGGGGTGGTTTGGACTCCATCTCGTTGGTGCAAAACGAGCACATGAATGGCCACCGTCTTGTCGATAACGAGTTGGTTGGGATGCACAAAGATATCTACATGCCCATGCTCCAAACCGCGGAAGTTGTGGCGGCGCGCTATGGCATCTCGCGCGATGCGATGGATGAGTACGGCTTCGAGTCACAAGAGCGAACCGCTGCTGCCTACGCGGCAGGTCGATACGACGCTGAGCTGGTGCCGGTTACCTGTGAGCGCATTGTCTACGACAAAGCGACGGGTGAGCAGTCCACAGGTGAGGTTACCGTCACAGCTGATGAGGGTGTACGTCCATCGACATTGGAAGGTGTTAAAGGCCTTCGCACTGTCATTGAGGGCGGCACAATTACAGCAGGTAACGCATCTCAGCTTTCTGACGGAGCGTCAGCACAAGTTGTCATGAGTAGTGATCTCGCTAATTCGCTGGGGCTGGAGCCATTGGGTGCATACCGCGGGATGGCGGTAGCCGGCTGTGAACCTGATGAGATGGGTATTGGTCCTGTATTCGCTGTGCCTAAGCTACTCAAGCAGCACGGCCTGACAGTCAATGATATTGGACTTTGGGAGTTGAACGAGGCGTTTGCGGTTCAGGTTATCTACTGCCGAGATAAGCTGGGGATTGATAACGACAAGCTGAACGTCGATGGTGGTGCAATTGCGATCGGTCACCCCTACGGTATGAGCGGCTCGCGCATGATTGGACATGCGCTGATAGAGGGTAAGCGTCGAGGTGTTAAGTACGTTGTCATCACGATGTGCGTAGGCGGCGGTATGGGCGCTGCCGGTTTGTTTGAGGTCTACTAAGATGGCAAAGGCGGTCGTATGTAGCGAGCATGGGCTCCCCGACAAGCTCAATTTGGTGCATGACTGGGAAACACCTGAGCTGGGCCCTAATGACGTGCGAATGCAGGTTAAGGCTGCCGGTCTAAACTTCCCCGACGTGCTGATCATTCAAGGCAAATACCAGATGCAACCACCGATGCCCTTTGTGCCAGGCGGTGAGTCTGCAGGTGTTGTGACTGAGGTAGGTTCCGCGGTCACGCGCTGGTCAGTAGGGGACAGTGTCATTCAGTTGGGTGGTGTCGGTGGCTTTGCCAACGAGGCAGTGGTCAACGAAAACGCGCTTTTGCCAAAGCCGGATCGTATCGACTTCACAGCCGCGGCGGGTGTAGGTATGACCTACTTCACGTCGTACTACGCGCTCAAACAGCGCGGCCAGTTAAAAGCGGGTGAGACCATGCTGGTCATGGGTGCTGCAGGTGGTGTGGGCAGTACGGCTGTTGAGTTGGGTAAGGTCATGGGTGCGCGCGTCATCGCGGCAGCAAGCTCGGATGAAAAACTTGAGCTATGCAAGCAGCTCGGTGCAGACGAGGTCATCAACTACAGTAATGAGTCGATGAAAGATCGCATCAAGGAAATCACTGGTGGCAAAGGTGTCGACGTGGTTTACGATCCCGTCGGGGGCGATTTTGCGGAGCCTGCTGTGCGCAGCATGGCGTGGAATGGTCGCTACCTGGTTATCGGTTTTGCCTCTGGGCCTATACCTAACATCCCGCTCAATCTGACCCTTCTCAAAGGCTGCGCTTTGGTCGGCGTTTTTTGGGGACGCTTCTTAGGCGAAGAGCCTGCTGAGCAGCAGAAGAACGTTGAAGAGCTTTGGGGGCTGTTCAATGACGGCAAGCTCAATCCCGTTATAACGGATGTCTTCCCGATTGAAGACTACGAAGCTGGCTACGCCGCAATGATGGAGCGGCGAGCCAAAGGCAAGGTCATTTTCACCTTTTAAGCGATGGACGGATTCTCCTTCCAATCGGTTAAGACGACACTCGTGCAGGCAGGCGCTGTCTTGCAGTTGCCTGACTTGCTCTCCGAGCGAGGTCTTTCAAGACCACTCTTCGTGACCGATGTCATGCTGATCGAGTTGGGTGTTGTCACCCCCGCAATTGATCATCTTCGCGACGGTTGCGATAGCG
Organism: Pseudomonadota bacterium; assembly: GCA_002862405.1. Taxonomy (GTDB): domain Bacteria; phylum Pseudomonadota; class Gammaproteobacteria; order Pseudomonadales; family Halieaceae; genus Luminiphilus. The sequence continues at coordinate 8,045 of PKCZ01000016.1, read as the reverse complement.
TTTCAGTGTTTGACGGTATCGAGCCCGATCCATCCGAACGGGTCGTGGGTGCGTGCCTCGCTGCTTTTAGAGCTGGCGATTGTGACTCGGTTGTTGCAGTTGGCGGTGGGAGCTCCATGGATGTCGCCAAGGTGGTTTCCGTGTTGGCGAACGATCAACAGGCTCTCGCAGAAATCTACGGCGTGGGCATGGTATCTAGCCCACGAAAGCCCCTATTTTTGGCGCCAACAACGGCTGGAACAGGGTCTGAGGTTACGCCAGTAGCGATTATTACCACCGGTGAAACGACCAAAGCGGGCGTGAGTTCACCGGTACTGCTGCCCGATGTCGCCATCCTCGACGCGGCGTTGACGGTAGGGCTCCCTGCTCACATTACGGCAATGACCGGTATCGATGCCATGGTGCATGCAATCGAGGCCTTCACCTCGAAGATTAAGAAAAACCCCATCTCGGATATGTTGGCGTTGAGGGCACTAAAGCTACTGTCCGAGAACATCAGAACTGTGCTGACCTCGCCCGAGGATAGGACGGCGCGCGAGGCCATGCTCTTGGGTTCAATGTTTGCAGGACAAGCATTTGCCAATGCGCCTGTTGGCGCGGTGCACGCGCTGGCCTATCCCGTAGGGGGGCACTACCACATACCGCATGGGCTCAGTAACTCGCTGATGTTACCCGCAGTACTGAATTTCAATGCAAAAGCCTGCGCCGAGCTGTACGCGGAGCTTGCGGCCGTTTTACCCGGAGCCGAGCATTCCGCGCTGGGTCTTATCGATTGGTTCAAGCGGCTTATCACCGAGAGCGGCTTACCGTCGACTCTGGAGCAGGCCAACATTCCCGAGTCGGCTCTACCCATGTTGGCGAGCGATGCTATGTTCCAGCAACGCTTGTTGATCAATAATCCGCGCGAGGTCGATGAGCCGACCGCATTGCAACTCTATCGAGAAGCTTGGCGTGGTTGGGCATGACTGAGCGAGCAACGCCGGCCCCAAGATCGCACTTTTCGGTGTTCTATCCCCTGAGTAGTCGTTGGGCCGACAACGACATTTACGGGCATATCAACAACGTTGCCTACTACGCCTTTTTTGATTCAATCGTTAACCGTTTCCTGATCGAGAAAGGGGGCATGCGTCCCGGTGTCGATTCCGTTGTTGGCTATGTTGTTAACTCATCGGCCGATTATTTTTCACCCTTGAGTTACCCGCAGGGACTAGAGCTCGGACTGCGCATTAGTCGTATGGGTGAAAAGTCTGTGACCTGGGAGATTGGTGTGTTCGCTGAAGACGCGGAACAGAGCAGTGTGACAGGACGTTTCACCCATGCATTTGTGGATCGGAAAAACAATCGATCAGCGCCCATTCCCGAGGGCATACGCACCGCAATCGAACGCCTGAACTAGTCTTCCTCAGCCACAAGGCTTGGACGCGATTTTATCGCGTAGCTTAAGACCAATATCGTGATGACGCCCGCGAAGAGCGGCGGGAAAGTGGAGCTTATCTGGTAAAGCGCGCCACCGAGGACGGGACCCATGACAAAGCCCGCGGCAGGGCAGGCCGTTATGAGGCCTGCAGCACCGCCCTGCTCATCGCGACTCACTGCAAGTGACGCCCCTGCTGCAATCGCGGGGCCAAGTAGGCCGAGGCCTGCACCCATAAAGGCCATTCCGACCAATAGGCCAGCGAGACCTTGGGCTGCTGTCACTACGGCGGCGGCGATCAGATTAGCCACCAATCCCATGCGCACTAGGTTAAGCGCAGGCCCCCTGTAGCGCTGAGACACCGATAGTTGAAGCGCCAGTGTAAAGAAGGCTGAGACCATTAGGGCCGCTCCTGTGTACTGCGCAGTCTCAACGCCTGTCAGCGATAAGCTGTCCTGTATTCGGAACCCCAGTGTTTGTTGAATAGCAGAGAAACCAGTAAAGGTCCCGATAGCACTCAACAAGTAAACTCGCAATCGCGCGTCGAGAAATGATAGCCGAGGCGCGCGTTTTCGCTTGGGTCCCGCATTATCGCCCTCGGGCAGGTATTTCCAGACAACAAACACGGCGATGAACGTGAATACCGCAGCGATATAAAGCGGTGCCAGCAATCCCAAACCCGCTAGGAGCCCGGCAAGCACAGGGCCAATAATTAACCCAAGACTGTTCGCCGTACCGATTCGAGCCAAGGTCTGTGTTCTAAAAGCGCGAGAGCTGTGGTCAGCCGCGTAAGCTGTGACGCCAGGACTGGTAGCCGCCATGAGTGATGATTGCATGCAACGACAAACCAAGGCAGTGAGGTACATCGTCCATCCGCTCAGGATGCCCTTCATCCCGAGGGCAAATACGCCGGCGAAGACCACCGTTCCGACCGCATACCCCGTCAGACCAATCACAATGACAATTTTCCGACCGACTTGATCCGACTTACGACCCCACCAAGGAGACAGAAAGGTGAAGACGAGGGCGGACGAAGAGATGATCGATGTCGTTTGAATTTCGGTCAGCGCAACTTCCCGCCCCAAGGGCGGCAGAATGGCAAAAATAAACGCCTGACCGACAGCATTCGCCAGCAGCCCCGCAATCAGAATGAAAAACGATGAACGACTAAGCTTTGTCGGCTCGGCTGTCAGGGCAGCCTCAGCCAATGTCATCGTTTTTTGATCCCCACCGAGCAGTAATTGCGTGGTAAGAGGTAGGCATGAACTTGGTGATGGTATGCATTAACCAGGCATCCCATCCAATGAACACGCGACGACGTCCCGCCAATGTGCCTTTCATGATGACCTGCGCGGCTTTGGTCGGGGAGGTTCTCGCGACTTGCTTGAAGGACTCATCGCGCTCTTCGGCACTGACCTCTGAAGATTCGCCATCGATTCGTGCGCGCAGTGCAATATTGGTTGCGATGCCACCCGGGTGCACGCAGGTAACAGTGAGCGAGGTGCCGCGATATTCGGCTTGTAGCGATTCCGTGAAACCGCGCACTGCAAACTTTGCGCTGTTGTAGGCGCTCTGTGTCGCGATTCCCACCATGCCAAAAATCGACGAGATGTTAACCAGATGGCCTGACGGTGAGGCCTCTAATAGGGGTAGGAGTGCTTTGGTGCACCAGACCACACCCCAGTAGTTGATGTTCATTAGCCACTCAAAGTTATCGAGTGATGCTTCACGAAACTGCGCCCCGTAGGCCACGCCCGCATTGTTGAATAGAAAATCTAAGCAGTCGTTTTCCGCTGTGATCGAGGCTGCCCACGCTTCGATATCCCTTCTGTTGCCGCAATCAACCAGAGCCATAAAGACAGACGACCGGGTTGTGTCCAACATTGCCACCGTTGTGTCCAAGCGCTCTTGACTGATGTCGCAGAGGTAAAGATCGATACCTCTCTCATTCAGGTTGATCGCAAGAGCGCGTCCAATGCCGTCGCCAGCGCCGGTAATTGCGGCTGTCAGTCTTGTTGTCTTGGCCATTGAGCGCCCCCCCATAAACTGCAAAATTTTGACGTTGAAACAGTCGTCGATTCGGTCCTTTTTCGTGGACACCATACCGGCATAACCGTACACTTGAGTCTTAGCGCATTGATGACTTAGTCGGCGACTCTAGGGTCAGTCCGGTGCCTTGCTGTGTGCGCGAAACAATAACATATCTGGTGCCAATCCGGTTGAAGAATAGTGAGGCAAAGAGAGGCTTCACGGGCACCAGGCGAGTGACTCTCTGGAGGATGTCGAGTGGATAAACCTGCTGTCTTAGCGCTTGAAGACGGCACAGTTTTTCGTGGCCGATCGGTTGGTGCTGATGGAAAAACTGTGGGAGAGGTGGTTTTTAATACTGCGATGACGGGGTATCAGGAGATCTTGACCGATCCGTCTTACGCTCAGCAGATGGTGACACTGACATATCCTCACATCGGGAACACGGGCACGAATGCGGCCGATGCAGAATCTAACGCGGTTCATGCTGCTGGCCTGATTATTAGAGATCTACCACTCATTGCCTCCAATTTCCGCTCCGAACAGAGTCTGTCTGATTATCTGGTGGCCAATAACACGGTCTGCATCTCAGACATTGATACGCGTAAGCTGACTCGTATTATTCGTGAGAAGGGTGCCCAAGCAGGTTGTATCCTGACGGGTAATGCGGTCGATGAACCAGTGGCCATTGCGGAGGCGCAGTCATTCCCAGGCCTCAAGGGAATGGATTTGGCCAAGGTTGTGACGACCAACAAAAGCTACGAGTGGGCAGAGCCTTCGTGGCAGTTGGGTGTGGAATCGCCGACGAGACCGGAGCCCACCTATCACGTGGTGGCACTCGACTTTGGCGTCAAGCGCAACATTCTTCGAATTCTGGTTGATCTTGGTTGCCGTGTGACCGTTATGCCGGCCAAGAGTTCTTATGAAGACGTCATGGCCCACAACCCCGACGGTGTTTTTCTTTCCAATGGACCTGGAGATCCCGAGCCTTGCGACTACGCCATTGATCTGGCGCAAAAGGTAATGGCCTCAGGCTTGCCACTCTTCGGTATTTGTCTCGGACACCAGATTTTGGCGTTGGCCAGTGGCGCTCGCACCGAAAAAATGAGTCACGGTCATCACGGAGCCAACCATCCGGTCCAAGACCTGGCTGATAAGACAGTGATGGTGACCAGTCAAAACCACGGTTTTACGGTCGCAGATGCCGATCTGCCTGACAATCTGGTCGTTACTCATCGCTCACTCTTTGACGGGACGGTTCAGGGAATCCGCCGAACTGACACGCCCGCTTACAGTTTTCAGGGTCACCCTGAAGCGAGCCCGGGTCCGCACGATGCGAAGTACTTGTTTGATGCCTTTATCGAGGCCATGAACACCGCCGTCTCTCTGGGAGGAGCCGCCTAATGCCAAGACGATCCGACATTGAGAGCATTTTGATCCTCGGCGCTGGACCGATTGTTATCGGCCAGGCCTGTGAGTTTGACTACTCTGGTGCTCAGGCGTGTAAGGCGCTTCGGGAGGAAGGCTACAGAGTTATCCTCGTGAACTCGAATCCGGCAACCATCATGACTGACCCTGCTATGGCTGATTCGACTTACATCGAGCCTGTGGAATGGCAGACCGTTACCAAAATTATCGAAAAAGAGAGGCCTTGTGCCTTGCTTCCGACCATGGGTGGTCAGACGGCATTGAACTGCGCGCTGAAACTCGACGCCGAAGGCGTACTGGCAAAGTACGGTGTCGAGATGATTGGTGCAACACAAGAGGCCATCGATAAAGCCGAAGACCGCGAAAAGTTCGATGTCGCGATGAAGAAGATCGGACTGGAGACGCCTCGCGCTGAGATTGCGCATAACCTGGAGGTAGCGTTTGGTGTCCTCGAAAAAGTCGGTTTTCCCTGCATCATTCGCCCTTCGTTTACCATGGGTGGCTCCGGCGGTGGTATTGCTTACAACCGTGTGGAGTTCGAGACCATTTGTAAGCGCGGTCTTGAATTGTCGCCAACCAATGAGTTGCTTATCGATGAATCGCTTATCGGTTGGAAAGAGTTTGAGATGGAGGTTGTTCGAGACAAGAACGACAACTGCATCATCGTCTGTTCGATCGAGAATCTCGATGCCATGGGTGTCCACACCGGTGACTCGATCACAGTAGCACCCGCTCAGACTCTGACGGATAAGGAATATCAGATCATGCGGAACGCCTCACTCGCTGTGCTGCGCGAGATAGGTGTTGAAACGGGCGGTTCCAACGTTCAATTTGGACAATGCCCTGACACAGGCCGCATTGTCGTAATTGAGATGAACCCGCGGGTATCACGATCATCTGCATTGGCATCGAAGGCCACGGGCTTCCCAATTGCGAAGGTCGCCGCCAAGCTCGCTGTCGGCTACACCCTCGACGAGTTGGCCAACGACATTACCGGCGGTGTGACGCCTGCGTCATTTGAACCTTCGATCGACTATGTCGTCACGAAAGTACCCCGCTTTGCCTTCGAGAAGTTTGCGACAGCGGATGCCAAGCTCACGACGCAAATGAAGTCTGTGGGAGAAGTGATGGCTATTGGGCGTACCTTTCAGGAGTCTGTTCAAAAAGCCCTGCGCGGCTTGGAGGTCGGATCAGCGGGTTTCGAGCCGCGATTGGTAGTCACCGACGACGACTCGCGTGCTGAACTAGTAAAACAGTTGACCCATCCTGGTGCTGAGCGAATCTGGTATCTCGCGGATGCCTTCAGAGCAGGTTTTGAAATGGAGGAGATCTACGGCTACTCCGGTGTAGATCCCTGGTTCCTGGTTCAGATTCAGGACATCGTTCGTCTGGAGGGGACACTTGAGGGTCGCTCGGTGACGGGTCTTGAGTTTACGGAGTTGCGCAACTTAAAGCGCAAAGGCTTTGCTGATAAGCGAATTGCCGCCCTCATGGGTGACTCCGAAGCATCGGTGCGAGCGCGTCGGCAGGCTTTAGATTTGCGACCGGTTTATAAGCGAGTCGATACCTGCGCGGCCGAGTTTTCTTCGGCGACTGCTTACATGTACTCAACTTACGAGGAGGAGTGTGAAGCGGCGCCAAGCGATCGAGAGAAGATTATTGTTCTCGGTGGGGGCCCAAACCGTATTGGCCAAGGTATCGAATTCGATTACTGCTGTGTTCACGCGGCACAAGCCATGGCCGAAGATGGTTATGAAACCATCATGGTCAACTGTAACCCCGAGACCGTATCGACTGACTACGACACCTCGGACCGGCTTTTCTTTGAGCCGGTCACACTTGAGGATGTCTTGGAGATTGTAGACCTTGAGAAGCCTACGGGTGTGATCGTGCAATTCGGGGGTCAGACGCCCCTGAAGTTGGCGCGCGCCTTGGAGGCGGCTGGTGTCCCCATTATTGGAACCACCCCCGACCAGATCGATAGAGCGGAAGACCGAGAGCGATTCCAGCGGATGATTCAGGCCTTGGGCTTGCTTCAGCCGGCAAATACGACGGTGCGCAGTGTTGATGAGGCTGTCGCTGCAGCGCGAGAGATCGGCTACCCGCTAGTGGTGAGACCGTCGTATGTTCTTGGTGGCCGCGCCATGGAGATCGTGTACCGCGAGGATGACTTGCTTCGGTACATGCGCGATGCGGTTCAGGTGTCCGATGATTCACCAGTGCTGTTAGATCGTTTCTTGAGTGCAGCAATTGAGGTGGACATTGATGCGGTGTCCGACGGCGACGACGTAGTCATTGGTTCCATCATGCAACACATCGAACAAGCAGGAATTCACTCGGGTGATTCCGCCTGCTCTTTACCGCCTTACAGCCTGCCGGCTGATGTGCAAGACACGATGCGCGACATGGTGAAAGCCATGGCTGTGGCGCTTGAGGTCAAGGGACTGATGAACGTTCAGCTCGCCTGGCAGGATGATGAGATTTATGTCATTGAAGTGAATCCACGTGCGTCACGGACCGTGCCTTTCGTGTCGAAGGCCATCGGTGTGTCATTGGCAAAAATCGCCGCACGGTGTATGGCGGAGCAAAGCTTGGAGTCGCAAGGATTTACGGGCGAGGTGGTGCCGGGCTATTACAGTGTCAAAGAAGCGGTATTACCCTTCAATAAATTCCCTGGCATTGACCCCATATTGGGGCCAGAGATGAAGTCTACCGGCGAAGTGATGGGTACGGGCCCCACGTTTGCTGATGCCTTCGCCAAGGCGCAGTTGGGTGCCGGCGATGTGACGCCTCAGTCAGGACTTGCCTTATTCAGTGTTCGCGATGCAGACAAAGCGGCTGCCGTTGAAGTTGCCAAGCGACTGGTGTCAACGGGATTCACCCTTGCTGCGACAAAAGGCACGGCAAAGGCGCTTCAGCAGGCGGGTCTCGACGTCCGCTCTGTTAACAAAGTAGCGGAAGGGCGTCCGCACATTGTCGATTTGATCAAGAACGATGAGGCTTCACTGATTATCAACACGACAGAGGGCCGCACGGCCATTTTGGATTCAGCCTCGATCAGATCGAGTGCCGAGCAGCATCAGGTGTTCTACACTACAACGCTAGCAGCGGCCGAAGCCATTTGTATGTCGATGGAACAAGAGCCTGATGGGCAGGTTCGCAGGCTGCAGGATCT
>PKCZ01000070.1 GCA_002862405.1 Pseudomonadota bacterium | reverse complement strand
CCCGTGATTCCTGCGCCAAGCTGTGAAGGAAAGGTGATGATCGGGTGAATGTTTGACCTGCCTCCTTCGCAGCTTTGGGGCAGGAGTCACGGGATCTCTTAAGCAAACCATCACCTCATTCAGATCCGCCGCCATCTGGTTGAATCTCTCTTCGCTAGAAATGAATTCGATGTCCTTATCCTGCTCGTCAAAAAAGCAGCGGGTGAGTAAAAGTTGGCGCGCGGCCAAAAGGCTTCGTAGGGACCGTTTAGGGACGCTGGCTTGGTTGTACTCAAGTGGCCTTGTGGCGTATGCGGGTGCCGTCGATGATTAGTCGCGGGACAAGGCGGTATACCTGGATACATAGACGCAAGTGACTAGCTGAATGTTACCTCGGGGTTGCTGCATCGTGACTATTACGAGTCCCAGATCAGGAAAGTTTGGGGAGGCAACTTTCTGCGAGTTTGGCATAAGGTTGAGCGCGCGTGATCTGGCTCAATATCGCAGTAACTTCAAAAGCTTGCGTCGCAGATCTACTCGCAACGCAACTTCTTTGGACTCATAAAGCTACTTCCGCCGGAGGTCATAGCTCTACAATATTCGCGAGTGTCATGGTTGAAGCAATGCACGTCCCTAGGCGCCTAATGCCGCGTAATTTGCACAACTTGAGTGCCATGGTCTTTGGTATCGCTCTCATTTGGTGCGGTTTTTGTGTCAAATTTAGCTTCGATAGTTAGACGTTTTCTTTACAAACAGCCTAGCTATCTGTGAGGCATAAATTTTATGTATTTGGCATCTAATGTGCTTGATGTCCGTACATTTATAATACGATGTATCCGACCTCAAGTCGGACCACTTTTTTACTCAGAAAAGGACTTATTCCGGTGAAGCCTCATTTCCCTAAAGCACTATTAACCGCATCCATTTTATCGTCCATGTTCACCGCGAGTGCGCTCGCGCAGTCGGGCCCCGTTTTTGAAGAAGTTATCGTGACCGCTGAAAAACGATCCGAGAGCCTGCAGGACCTATCGCAGGCCGTTACGGCGTTGACGGCCGCCGACGCCGAAGATCGACAACTGACTTCCTTCGTTGATCTAAGTGCTATCGCTCCCGGTGTGAACGTGGCGAAGAACGAAGGTTTCAAGACAGTAATTACCATCCGTGGTATCGGTAACGAGGCAAACCAGAATGCGATTGCCAACCCATCGGTCTCGTATCACCTCGACGGTGTTTACATTGCATCACCCTTCGCCTTACAGACAGATTTTCTTGATCTCGAACAGATCGAAGTACTGCGCGGACCCCAGGGTACGTTGTTCGGACAGAACTCAACTGGCGGTGCAATCAACGTCATTACTATGGATCCTGACTTTGAAGAGTTCAGTGGTACGGCCGATCTCAGCCTCGGTCAGTATAAGGGTGTTCGTGCTCGCGCAAGCATGAACATTCCACTGTCTGACTCGCTGGCGGCTCGTGTTTCACTACTTCGTAACAACCGCGAGGGATTTAGTGAAAACGTATCCAATGGGCAGGATCTTGACGACGCAGATAGCCTCTCTGCTCGAGTTAAGCTGTTGTGGCAAGCTAGCGACGACGTAACCGTGAAGCTAGGTGCGCAGCTGTTTGATGAGAGCGTTAATGGACAAGCTCAGAAGGGCATTTATGACCCAACGCCGGGCGCGCGCCGCTTGGCTCAGGACTCTCTGTCGGCTTACGAGCTGACTTCGGAGGTGTATAGCGCGACGGTTGAATGGGATCTTCCTGCCTTCACTGTCAAGTCGATCACCAGCTACCAGAGCGATGACATCAGAGTGCTGCGTGATAATGACCGGCATGACCCAACGACGTTGCCACCATTCTTCCTACTGCAGAGTTACTTTGACCCTGAAACGAACGACCAAACTACGACCACACAAGAGTTCAATCTGATCTCTTCGGAACCCGCCTTTGGCAAGCTAGATTGGGTAGCCGGTGTTTTCTATCTCGATACTGAGGTGGATATAGCGATTACCGAGCGTCTCGACTTTGGCTTTGATGGCACCTTTGATCCCTTCACGGTGGACGACATTGTAACCTTCGGTCCGGCCGATGCGGGCTTCATTTCAAACTCGAAGCCAGAGCGTGAATCGATGTCGGTATACGGTCAGGGCACCCTCGCGCTCACCGACACAACACGCCTCATTGGTGGATTGCGTTACACGCGGGATGAGGTTTATAGCGAAGTCACCAACTTCTACGGTCGCGGTGGTACCGACATCCTCGAGATAGACAGTAACGAAGTCACAGGTCGTATCGCCTACGAGAAAGACTTTGACGAGGTGACCTTGGGCTATGTTTCATACACCCGTGGCTTTAAGCCAGGTGGTTCGAATCTGACTTACGGTCGCGAGAGCGTAGTATCACCCATCGTTGTGCTTCCTACTTTCGAGCAGGAGACCATCGATGCGTATGAGGTGGGTCTGAAGACAGATCTCGACGGGGGACGTGTGCGAGTGAACGCGGCAGCCTTCCTTTATAACTACGAGAATCTGCAGTATCAAGCCACCGACCCCGAAGTATTCCAGGGCGGTGTGGGTAATATTCCCGAGTCTCAGATTTTTGGTGCTGAGCTCGAGCTGGGTGCGTTCTTGAGCGAGTCGCTACTTTTCGATGCACGTCTTGCGTGGTTAAACACTGAAATCACTGAGAGTCACCTTGCACTGGATAACGTGGCATCTGAAGCGGCAACGAATGCGCTGCTTGCTCAGGGCGTCAACTTGTTCAGTCCAGAGGTTGAAGTGGCTCGCGCAGCTCAGATTGCTGATGTTCGCGGCAACGTTCTACCTAAGACCCCTAAAGTGACTGCAAATATCGCTTTGACACATACCGCGTCCATTGATGGTTGGGGTGATGTTAGGTCGAGCCTGAGCTACACCTACCGAGGTGATTTCAAGCACCGAGTGTTTAACAACCCAACAACGGACAACGTTGCGTCATACCAGACCCTCGATGTCATGGTGAAACTCTCACCTGATGATGCGTCATGGCGGGTTGAGCTGATCGGGAAGAACATTACTGATGATGCGGGCATCAACGCGCGCTTTACTGATGTGTTTGGTGTGGGCGCCACGGGTGATCAGTTCATCCAGCCACGCCAGATCATGGTCCGTGCGGGTATCGACTTTTAAGTAGCTATCTAAGACACGTCTCCTGGTTGCGGTCCAACGTGCCTCTGAGATGTTGCTGAGTTGATTGAAAATGGCAGCCTTGGGCTGCCGTTTTTTTTCAGCTTAGGAAGAGCTATTGGTAGGTGGCAATCGATCGCAGTCATCGGCAGACTGAGGTGCAACAACAGTTGACTGGGGTAGGGCGCATGAGCGATTTCTTTAGGCTGCATGAGCACGGTACATCGATTGGACGCGAGATCATGGCGGGTGCGACCACGTTCGCGGCCATGGCTTACATCCTCGTCGTCAATCCACAGATCATGGCCATCGCGGGGATCGATCAGGGCGCGAGCTTCGTGGCGACGTGTCTGGCCGCGGCGCTGAGCTGCCTCTTGATGGGGCTCTATGCCAATTGGCCAGTAGGTTTAGCGCCTGGTATGGGCCTGAATGCACTCTTCGCCTACACCATCGTTGGCGACATGGGCTACCCATGGCAGACTGCCCTGGGCGCCGTATTTATTGCAGGTGTGCTCTTCGTGATCATCAGCACGACGCGAATCCGCGCGTGGATCATCATGAGTATTCCTGACGATTTGAAGATCGGTATGACCGCGGGTGTTGGATTATTCATTGGCATCATTGGTCTTCAGAACGGCGGGATCATCGCCGATCATCCGGCTACGCTTGTCACTATGGGTGACTTCAGTCAAATACCCACAGCGCTCGCCGCGTTGAGCTTTTTACTCGTTGCCATTTTGTCGGCGCGATTGGCAGCCGGTGGCCTGATTCTCGGTATTTTCGCCGTCACCGTGCTAGGTATTTTATTGGGCGAGGTGACCTATCAAGGCATCGTTTCCGCCCCTCCATCTATCGCACCACTGGTCGGTCAAATCGACATCATGGCGGCGCTTAATGTCTCTCTGGCTAGCGTTATCTTTTCGATCCTAATCGTGAACTTATTCGACACCACCGGGACCTTGGTGGGTGTTGCTTCAAATGCGGGCCTGGTCGACGAAGAGGGTAATTACAAGAACTTCAGCAAAGCCCTAAAAGCGGACAGTACGTCGAGTGTGTTGGGTGCTTTGCTCGGTAACTCGCCAGTGACGTCTTATGTTGAGAGTGCGGCGGGCGTTGCCGCCGGTGGTCGAACCGGTCTGACAGCCTGTGCGGTCGGCGTTTTCTTCTTGTTGGCCATTTTCTTTGCGCCGCTGGCAATGATGATTCCCAGCTTTGCAGTCTCGGGTGCGCTGATATACGTGGCGCTACTCATGTGCTCAGGGCTGGGACGCTTAAGCTGGGACAACCCGGTTGTCCTGATCCCTGCTTTGCTCATCATGATCATGATCCCTCTGACATTCTCGATTGCAGATGGCATCGGCATCGGGTTCATCAGCTATGTCGCTCTGAGCCTGCTTGCGTCCGAGGAGCGCAAATTGAGTTGGGGTGCGCTAGTGATAGCCGGATTATTCGTTATCAAATTCGCGCTGCTCTGAAGCGAGTTGCGGCGGGACGATAAAGCTACGTTTTGATGTGATCCTTTAGAATCTCAAAAAGCGCAGGCTTGTTTACTCTGAGTTCGTCGGTGGTCAATCCGTGTATCTCGTAGGGGTACACGAGCCAGTCCTCATTCTCATAAAGGTAGTAGTCGGGCGTTAGGTCTACCTTCCGCCGACTGGGCTTGTAGTAGGGCGTAGCAACGCGAATGTCCCGGGGGATATTTTGGCGTAATAGTTTGTGTAACCGATCAATGACCGCATCAATCGTGCGGCCCGTATCGAAGACATCATCGACAATCAAAAGCTTGTCCTCGTGCGTAAGGCGCTTCACCAGATAGCTCAAGCCGTAGACTTCAACATGGCCTTTTTGTTGATCGATACCCTGCTTGTAGGACGATGTCCTGATGGCGATGTTGTCAGTTTGAATGCCCGCGTAGGCGAGGATTTCCTGAACTGCGATCCCTACTGGTGCGCCACCGCGCCAAATGCCCACAATGAATGTGGGTTTGAAGCCGCTGTTTATGATTTGGGTACCCAATTGAAACGAATCGTTCAATAATTGGTTAGCGGACAGGTATTTTTTCGTGGCGCTCATGAATGTGATCTTGGTAACCGCTTAAATCCTATGATATCAGCAAGCAACTTTCAGGAAATCAACCCTTGGATCAAATGATCAAAAAAACCTTTGTTGAGGAAGAGACCCTACTCAATGATGCGTTCCGCATGGCGGTTTCCGTCTATGAAAGCGGTTTTGCGCCAACCTTTATCGTAGGCATTTGGCGCGGTGGTTCCTCTGTAGGCATTTACGTACAAGAGTGCCTGCAGTTCCTGGGTGTCGAAAGCGACCACATCTCCATTCGAACGTCCTATGCGGGATTGCCCGAGTACCAAAAGTCGGTGGATGACCCCTCGAGTATTCGGGTGCATGGATTGCAGTATTTGCTCGAGAACTTGAATGCAGATGATCGCTTGTTGTTAGTTGATGATGTTTTTAATTCCGGGTATAGCATCGAGGCAGTCATTACTGAGCTTCAACAAAAGCTGCGATTGAACATGCCGTCTGACGTACGGGTCGCAACCCCGTATTTCAAACCGGCGAGAAACAAAACTGGTAGGTCTCCTGACTACTATGTTCACGAGGTCGATGAGTGGCTGGTGCTACCCTACGAGCTGCAGGGCTTGAGTCAGGATGAGCTTGCGAAGAACAAACCATCGATGGCAGGAATTTTAGAGCAACTAAAGCGTTAGGTTGGGAGCTACGCAGTCTAATCACCTAAGCGCAGTGCCCAGGCAGAAAAACCTAGGTACATGAGGGCGATTTATAGATAGAGCGACGATGGCGTTATTTATGGGCTCGCGACATCTTATCTAGCTTCAGTTCATTCCAGACTGTCTCACTAAATGTTCGTTGGGGACTGTCTAGTGGAATGCCTGTGCTGTCGGCGATTCTTACCATCCTTTGAAAGTTTGCAGCCACCGCAGCGGCGTCGACTACCACTTCCTGGCTGGAAGCGGCGGCGAGAGATTCTCTAAAGATACTGAGCGCATCTTCCTCGTCTCGTTTAGCGATTGACTCGGCAAAGGCAGCCAGCTCCGCTGACAAAGGAACGTCTTTCAGCGCATCGCGAGACTCCCCAGTAATAAGGTCCATATCGGATGACGTTTCGTCGTGATTGACACTCAACCTGAGCATCATGGCGTGTGAGACCGTTCAGTAAAAGCAGTCGTTATATGAAGACACTCTTGCTGCGACAATTTCCATCTGCGCTCTACTGAGTGAGCGATCAAACTCTTGCTGCATGGTAGCGATGTCGGTCATCGACATATATTGAGATTTCATGACAGCTACCCACTCGCGGACGGCGTTTGGCACGAGACTAAGAGCTCTGTGTACGTTGGCTGTTCTGTTAATCCAAAGGTCTCCTTCGTGCCCAACCGCGCCGTCGGAGGGAAGCATGGCGACGAAGCCTGTTCCATGCGTGGCTTGCGGTGGAGAATACATACTTGGTGACAACGTGTCAGATGGTTCGGGGAGGGCTTCCAACGGCAGTCCCATTGCCCGATGAAACTCATCGATACTGAAGACCGTCACTGTGATGCCAACAAGTTCTACATAGGCTGCCTCAGATAAGCCGCTCTCCCGAAGTTCGGTGACGTAGGACTCCGTGATCCGCGCCTGGTCGGTAATGACTTTATGAATCGCCTCGACCATAACGGGCGGCAGATCCGTCACCGCCGTATGCGTTCCCGTGATGGAGCTTGGAGAAAGTGCATTTTTGCGCCGTAGACAAAGAGCGCAATCAAACGCGGCTCTTGATTCTGCTGCTATTGCGATTCGTTCGCTCGCAGTAAACCAGGTTCCAGCAGCTGATAGTTGGCGCCAATAAATATTAAAACACTCGGCCAGATCCGAGCGTATTTTGATATCGTGCGCTGCGTAGTCAAAAAATGTATCGCTCACCACTGCCTCTCTTCCTTATAAGAGTTATTGTCCCGGCGCAACTTACTTCTTCCTTCTTAGTATTGTTGAGAACTTAGCGTTTTTCAAAAAAAGTTGCGGATGTTTGAACGCATGCCACGCATCAGATTAAGTTATACCGCGCTCGGAGCTCGTCCAGTGACTCATCCCAATGGTTTTCCCAATGAACAGGTAGTAATGGCTTAGCCGTACGACCTCTGATCCACCCTTCAGTAATAGCATCCATTACGAACGGAAGCAGTTCAGGCTGATAAAGAACCATTTGTAGTGGGCGGCTCGCAATAATCATGGCCGGATAGGGCGCCGGTGCTTGAGCGACTGTAAAGCTGACGACCTTCACTTCGCCCAGCGGCGTCGTATCGTAACCGGTCAAGACATGAAATAAGTCATGAAGTTGAAAACCGCGTTCGGCCAGATGTCCCTCGTCCGTGCCACGCGACTTGTGAGCGGGTATGAAGTCGGACTCGCGGAGTAAATTCGCATCTAATTCGTTGTCCTCTAAATAGTGCCAATACGCCCGTCCTAGGCTTCCGCTTGGACATCGTTTTAACATGTCAATATCGGGTGACTCGCTCAAAAACCGATCGGAAAGCATGGACTCAGCGCCGGGACTAGATGCCATTAGACGAGAAAATCCGTCAAGTGCAGCAGGGTCTGCATGCTCCATGAAAGTCAGTGTTAATGGGACCGAGGCACGTGGATCCCAACTCGCCAAGCTCTCGAGAAGCGCTTCTATCAACTCAGGTTTGAGATCGGGTAATTCCTGCATTCTTTATCTCATTGAACCAGGCAAACGGTTACCGGCGTTTATCAATCGTTGTTTTGGTAGGTTGCCTACACCAATGGCGGCATGCAAGAGGAGGTTTTTTGCCTATGGTGATGGAGTGTAGGCTCAATTGATTTCTTTGAGCGCCTATCTCAACCCGCGTCTTTTGTATGTAAAGATAATGCTCTCTTGGGCGCTCTATATGACTAGAGTGGTAGATTTAGTTTTAGAAGTGTTACGTACAGAAAGGAAATTTTCAGTAAACATCGATATGCTCGCCGCTGTGACTTTAATGGGCGTTATCTAGTTATATGAGTTTGTTATCGGCAAAGCGCAGTCTTGCTGATTCGCGGGGTGGTATGTGGTGTTAGGCAATTTGATTGATATCGAAGTGTTCTTGGTCCTGGGTGCTTTACTCTGGGCAATTCAGTTGATATTGCTACTTTGGTGAGTGCGGTGTCGGAAATCACCAATGAACGGGCGATCGCGCGCGTGCGCGCTTGGATCGAGCTGTTTGTAGTCGATCTCAACTTATGCCCCTTTGCACGCCCTGTGGTCTCAACAGATGCACTGCGCATCGTTGCCTGCGAATCGGCATCCCCCAAGGTCATTGCAACACTGCTGATCACGGAGCTTGATCTGCTCAGCCGGTCGTCAGAGTCGGATATCGCGACGTCAGTACTCGTCTTTACGAGGGGTTTAGAGAATTTCGATGATTATCTTGGGTTTCTCGATGACGCGCAGACCGTACTCAAGGAGATGGGATTGGATGGCGAAATTCAGCTCGCCAGCTTTCATCCTGACTACCGCTTCCAGGGAGAGCCAGTAGACGCGGTAAGTCACTTCACTAACCGTGCGCCGTACCCACTTATTCATTTGCTCCGTGAGACTATGGTGACTAACGCGCTGGACACTTACCCGAACCCGGAGCGTATTCCCGAGCGCAATATTCATACGCTCGAGCGACTGGGATTAGCTGGCATTGAGCGCTTACTGAACTCACTCCACCGCTAAAAAAAGTTGCGACTATCAGGTCGCCCGCGCAGGGTTGCGATCGACCATGTCCTTATCTAGACGTCGCCACGTTAAGAGGAAGAAGAAGGCACAGGCCGCATAGAGACTCGCGGTAATCAGCATGGCGGATCTGAGGCTGTCGGCATAAACCGCACCGCAGACGTTCTGCAGCGGCTCGCTGAGTTGGGCAATCACCCGCGGATGGCACTGATTCCTCGCTAGCTCTTCGGTGGTGACGCCCAACTCGACAATTCCGTTGACGAAGAAGATGTCGGAGATGGCGCCAATGAAGAGCGGTCCGAAACCATAGCCGATGAGGTTAACGACAAAGAGCAGAACAGCGGTCGCTGTTGCGCGTACGCGCATCGTGACGACCCCCTGACCAATCGTGTACTGGGCAGCCAGATAGCCGTACTTAACAAAGCCACCGATGCCCAAGCATATGCCGGCGTAGAGCAGATTTTCAGTGGTGAATGCATAGAGATAGAAGGGAACTGACAGTGCTAAACCAATGGCTGGCACCCAGGCGATGGCACCGGGGTATTTCTTGTAGAGCCGGGTTGCCATCCAACCGGTAGCGAATGTGCCGCTGGCCGCGACGAGTGCGACGGGCGTGTTGATCCATATGGCGGCCTCGCCGGTGGTAATGCCGTGGGCGCGCACGAGGAAAATCGATTGGAACGAGGAGATACCGTAGCCGCAAAAAGCGGCAATGGTGGCGCCTGCCGTCATCAACCAGAAGGCCGGTTTTGTCATTAACTCCCGAATGGCCTCGCGCAGTTCGACACGCTCTTTCGGTTTGGTGCCGACGGGGTCGGTATAGCCGCGAGGGGGTTCCTTAACCGTCATCTTGAAGATAGCGGCGATAAGCAGACCGGGTAAGCCAACAACAAAAAATGCTGTCCGCCAATCGAAGGCATCGGTGACCCAGCCGCCAATCAGGTTGGCAAACATCCCGCCCAGCGTAACGCCCATGGCGTAGACACCGAGCGCCTGAGAGCGCTCACGCGGTGTGAAGTAGTCGGCAATGAGTGAGTTTGCAGGGGGCGTACACCCGGCCTCGCCAACGCCAACCCCGACTCGGCACATCAGCAAAACCCAGAACGCCCCGATGGTG
The DNA here is from genome assembly GCA_002862405.1 of Pseudomonadota bacterium. Lineage (GTDB taxonomy): Bacteria > Pseudomonadota > Gammaproteobacteria > Pseudomonadales > Halieaceae > Luminiphilus. The sequence goes on along the minus strand of PKCZ01000070.1, from coordinate 1,255 downwards.
ATTGAGCCAATGGTGACTTCCGTTGAGAGGCCACACAGCGCAGTCATGAGAGACCAAAGTGCGATGCAGATAGTCATGATCCACACACGGTGTCCGGTGTCGGCGAGTCGAGCCAAGGGGATACCGACAATTGTGTAAAGCAGAGCAAAGCCAAAGCCGGTAAGTAAGCCGAACTGGGTGTCTGAAATCCCGAGCTCCGGTACCAAGTCAGGACCCACTACCGCAAGGAGTCCGCGATCGACAAAGTTCAAAATGTAAATGAGAGTCAGGGCGGAGAGAACAAAGGTTCGATAGGACTTGCTACCGTAACCTGTGTTTTCAGTCTGTGGCTCCTGTGCATCGGATTTGGATACTGCTGTCATTACAGAATGTCCCTGGAGAAATTAGCGCTAATTATTGTTTTTGTAGACCAGACTAAGCTGATGGTACACGTCCACCACCGTCCGAAACATAATCGATTTTGCAATTAGTATGCGCACACATAGAGGGGGAAGTCACCTCTTGGTGATACCCAATTTATTAAAACATTAGGCAGAGAACTGGGCTCTGCCTTAGAGGCTTCGACTTCCCGTATTGAAGATTGCTGTCTCGATTAATCAATGGGTGCTGCGACGTGCAGTACGTTATTCTCCTGCGCCCACTCGTTTATTTGGCTTAATTCGCTTTCTGTTATGGCCACCAACTGGGCCTTTGCAATAAGCCATTGCTCTCTGAGATCCGATAGGCGTTGCAGCGACCCCTCGGAGACAGGTGCGCCGGCGCGATCGATCACGTCAAACACGTGCCGGATATGCACATCTAACATGGGCGGCATACTGTCCTCGTCCTCGTAGGTCTTGTAGCCGGTTTGTGTCACGAGATTTTCCCAGGTACTTAACTTGTTGATCGCTTTGTCGTAAAGCGCTTTTAGGGCGGCGTTATTCCCGCTATCAAGCACAAGCGCTTCGATGCGAGCTCTTGCGATTCGCACATTATCAAGCGCCTCCAACAACTCGTTAAGCATCGTCGCTGCCTCAGATCGTTTAGCATCTAAAAAGAGGTAGTCCTCGGGACTCGCATCAACTCGGGGGTCTGCGGACAGGGCAAAGCTAGCTGAGTCCGAGTGACCGCCAATACGTACCAATACCGAGTACTGCCCTGGTGTTACCGTTGGTCCACCGAAACCCGCGAATAGTCTAATATCGTCAATGCACGTCAGGCCCTCTTTGCGCATATCCCAAGTCCATTGGTTGAGTCCCGGTTTCATCGGTGGGTA
>PKCZ01000135.1 GCA_002862405.1 Pseudomonadota bacterium | reverse complement strand
CTCCGATCCGCCCAATGCGCACCAGCGTCCCAAAAGTCAGTATTTGGATCAAAGAAGTCTTGAAGTCGACCCTCGCCAGCAGCAATGTAGTAACGATCCCCATCTCGCACTGATGACGTGTGGTCAAGTAACATTCGAAGTGTGATCTCAGTCTGTGGGAACAAGGGATTGCGGAGTTTCCAGCCAAGGTAGTTGGAGACATCATTATCGAGGGTCAGGTAACCTCGCTCTACTAGCCGCATAACGCCCACGGCAACCAGTAATTTTGAAATTGATGCCACACGAACTTTATGCTGGACCCGCAACGGCTCCTTTACTTCGCCAACTCGCTGCGCAAATCCGCAGGCGAACGTCTTTGTAATCTCGTTGCGTTGGAGTATTCCTACCTGAATGCCGCTCAGCGCTGGCGTAACCGCTGTCCCCTCTAAAAAGGCCGCGAGTTCAGGGTCGCTTCTCGCGCTCGCATTGACCATGACTAGTAGAATAAAAATTGCTGGGAGCGTCCAACTGTTGAGCTGGCTGTCTCTGTTGCCAGGCACTGCACGCCCCCGATCACTGTTGCGGACAATCAAGTTTCTCCTATTAAACGTCATAGGTCTGCCTCCCTCAGCCGGACACTAGATCCGAACGTTTCTGGCTGAATCCGGTCTAGCGCGCCCTAGCGTAGGCACTTCCTCAGCCATGGGTTCGGTGCTTATGCTCAGAGCTTTGTTGGATTTGGAAGGCCGCAATAGACAGAATCCGCGTCAAAAGCTCTATGGCTTTCGATAGGTAAAAGCTCTCCAGGCTCGTTGGTTGAGACAGAACCGAGATCGACTTCACGATAGAAACAGGACTTGAATCCGACGTGGCAGCTTCCAGGCCCTGCAATGGACACGTAGAGGATAACGGCGTCTTGGTCATCGTCAATTAGGACTCTTTCAACACTTTGAGTAAAACCGCTGTGTTCGCCCTTCCGCCATAATGCGCGTCGGCTGCGTGACCAGAAGTGTGCTTGCTTTGTCGTTAGCGTCAATTCCAACGCTTCAGCGTTCATGTAACCCAGCATGAGTACAGACTTATCAGCCGTATCAATCACAAGGGCGGGAAGTAAGCCCTCAGCATCAAAGCGGGGAGCAAGTTCATTTCCTAATTCGACCTGTTCTACGCTTCTGCGTGAGGCAAAAAGTGGGGTTGTTGGTTTTTTCATATCTTATGTCGACAGTTGTCGCCTCTATCTAAACGCTACACAAGTCGTGGTTCGGGAGCTCTTGTTTAACAAAGCTGTATCGTTGCTATACTGCTGGCTTTTTTTCTGCTGGCAGAGACGGCACCGGATCATATCCAGATCCCCCCCACGGGTTGCATCGCAACAGGCGCCATAGTGACAGTACACTACCTCTCACTAGACCATGGCTCTCGAGGGCTTCCACCGCGTAAGCAGAACAGCTGGGCTGAAAGCGACAGTGCGGTGCAGTCATTGGTGAAACCCATCGCTGGTATATTCGTATAAGCTTGATTAAAAGCTGTGTCACGCCGTTCGCCTCCATAAGGTACCGTCGGGAGAATCGTCCAATAGCACTCCCATCGTCAACAAGACAGTTCTCAGCCTGTCAGCTTCGCCGAAGTCGCCCGCAACTCGGGCAGCCTCGCGATCCGCAATTAGCCGCTTGATTAAAGGGAGCTCAGGATCGGTCTCACTTGTGGAGGTGAACCATATTTCCGGATCGGCGTTTAGCAAACCCAAGAGGTTGCCCGCGTCAATCATGCTCGCCTTGATGGCAGCGCGTTCCTCAGATGTGGTGGCTTTAAAAGCCGCTTTCGCAAGTGCAAATAGCTCAGCAATGGCGACTGGAGTATTCAGGTCGTCCTCAAGTGCGGTTAGGACTGGCGTTAGGCGCCCTCCTTCATCGCTCGGCTCGATGTTGGAAAGTTCACGCATAGCACCGTAAAGACGGTCAAGTCCATGTCGTGCATCACGCAAGCTTCGATCGGATAAATCAATGGAGCTTCGATAATGCGCTGACAATAAGGCGAACCGGATTGCTTCCCCTGGAACATCTTCGAGTAATTCACGAACCAAACGTACGTTCCCTAGTGACTTTGACATTTTGCCGCCGTCGATGGTTACGAAGCCGTTGTGAATCCAATATCGACAATACGTTTCCCCTGGCCATGCACAAGTGCCCTGCGCGATCTCATTCTCATGATGCGGGAAAATAAGGTCTTGCCCTCCTCCGTGAATATCGATGGAACGACCAAAATGCTTACCGATCATGGCTGAGCATTCAATATGCCAACCCGGTCGCCCGCGACCCCAAGGACTGCACCATGCGGGCTGATTATCGGCAGAGGGTTTCCACAGCACAAAATCAGCAGCGTTACGTTTATAGGGAGCTACCTCTACCCTCGCACCTGCTCGCATGTCATCGAGGCTTCGTCCAGACAGCTTGCCGTAGTCTTCGAAACTATTTACATCAAACAGGATATGATTTTCTGCTGCATAAGCATGCCCGTTATTGATCAAATCCTCGATCATATCGATGATGTCAGATACGTGGTCCGTTACCCGTGGCTCAATGTCGGGGACTAAAACACCCAGAGCGGCCATATCTTCTTGGTATGCCTCGATATACGTATTGGTTATTTGACTAATAGGAACCCCTGCGGTTTCAGCAGCGGCGTTGATCTTGTCATCGATGTCAGTGAAGTTTCGGGCGTATGTGACGCGCGGGTAGGTGCGCTTAAGTAAGCGGTATAAGACATCGAAAACCACAGCTGGGCGGGCATTGCCCACGTGTGCGAAGTTGTAAACGGTTGGTCCGCACACATACAGACTGATATGTTCTCGATTTGCAGGGACAAACTTCTCGGTTTGACCGCTCAAGGTGTTGGTGAGGTGAAGCGCCACTGATATTTTGCTCTACGATTGACGTCGAATGGTACATTATATCACTCTATACCCTGGCACGTGATGCCACATCAGGGCACGGCAAAAAGTCTTAAATCTGAAAATATAAATCTGAACAATAGACAAAGATTTAGTACTTCACGAATGCGAAAATTTAGGGCACAGACTAAATAGATAATGCAAATGCAAATGCGAATGGGGTAGCACGGAATGATAACGGCGTGGAACATAACTAAGGCCATGATTCTCCCGCTTAGAATGCTGCTGCTAGCGCTAAGGAGACAGCAATAACCTCTCTCACCCCAGATTTAGTGCTTGCCGGCGGGAATACCCACACACCTTCGGGTGCGGCCATTGCGGACGTAGCTGTGCGGGGTGGCAAAATTATTGGCATAGGCCACTTTCCCACGGCTGGCGTGCGGATAGACTGCAAGGGGTTAGACATCTTGCCCGGTGTTATCGACTCGCAAGTGCACTTTCGAGAGCCTGGTCTTGAGCACAAGGAAGACCTCGAAACGGGCAGCATGGCGGCGGTTCTCGGCGGTGTTACAGCGGTGTTCGAAATGCCGAACACGACGCCAAATACTGACAGTGCGAGCCGAGTGGCAGACAAGCTTAGCCGTGCTCATCATCGAATGTATTGCGACCATGCATTTTATGTGGGCGCCACCGATGCAAACGTAAGTGAATTGGCGGACCTAGAGCGCATACCTGGTACAGCGGGAATTAAAGTCTTTATGGGGGCATCAACTGGAGACTTACTCGTCGCTGAGGATAGGTCTCTGGCGCGTATTTTGGCGAGTGGATCTCGTAGAGTAGCGATTCACGCGGAGGATGAGGCGCGATTACAGTCCCGCCTACACACTCGGGTTGAAGGTGACCCGTCCAGTCATCCTGTATGGCGAGATGATGAGAGCGCCATGTTGGCTACGAAGCGCATCGTAAAACTAGCGCGGAGAGCAGCGCGCCCCATCCATATTCTGCATATCAGCACGCCAGCTGAGTTTGAGTATATTGCCCAGCATCGCGATATCGCGACCTGCGAAGTGACACCACAGCATCTCACGCTTGCAGGCGAGGACGCATATCTAAAGCTTGGAACATTGGCACAGATGAATCCACCTATTCGTAGTAGAGCGCACCGGGACGGTCTCTGGCATTGGCTGAACCAAGGCGTACCCGACGTCATCGGCTCTGACCACGCTCCCCATCAACTTGCGGAGAAAGAATGTGCTTATCCAAGGAGTCCAAGCGGAATGCCCGGTGTTCAAACCTTGCTGCCACTTATGCTCGACCATGTAGCTAATGGAATGTTATCGATTGAGCGCTTAATTGAGATGACAAGCACGTCCGTACAGCGCGTATTCGGGCTCGTTGGGAAAGGACGAATCGCATTGGGTTACGATGCTGATTTTACCGTCGTTGATCGTAATGGTCATTTCAGTATTACAGAAGAATGGCTGGCCAGTCGCTGTGGTTGGTCACCCTTCACGGGTATGGAGCTTAGAGGCCGTGTCATGGGCACCATTGTCCGCGGTCATGTGGCGATGTGGGAAAATGAGCTCAGTAATACCACAGAGGGTGAAGCGCTTCGCTTCGCATCCGCGCTAGACGTGCAAGAATAAAGCGGTGTCGAGTGATGATGACGCCACCTACTTTTTGATCTGAAGTATGCTACGCAGGCAACTTCAAACTATGTGATAAGGAGATGCTAGTGATCCGGTTTGCTTTGCGCGGTCTGCTGTTGTTGCTATTTTTTGTAGGTGGCTTGCTTGGCGTTAGTACGGTTTCTACTCCGCCAGACTTGCATGATTTCGAGTCGATTGATCTATATGAAACCAGCGCGACGCAAACATATCCCGGCGATCCGGGACTTTTGAACGATTTGAGTTTCAAGCAGGTCCTAGGTGGTGACCTAGAGAATGTCACAGCGCTGAGCACCCACGTTTACCCAAATTTCCTCCCCACAATTCGTCGCTACGCCTGGTATCCGTACCGCGATTCTGATCGACTCATAATTAATCCATCCTGGGATACCGAGATAACAGAGGTTTCACTAAATGGAGGGCCTATTTCTCCATCAGCAACAATCGAACTAGAAGCGCAAGATCACGGCAGGGAATTTACCTTAGAGGCTACAACCGCTGATGGTAGTAGGACTGCCAATTATGTCATTTTGGTAATGCCCCATACTTTCCCCCCGTTAAAAACGCGAGTCAGCGCTGCTGAAGACGTGGCGCCCGGTGTCATTACCGGTATGCAAGCGGCGCCCAACAATCCCAATTTTGCAAGATGGCGCATGCTTCGCCTCCTACTACATGTCAACGGTATCAGTGGAACTCTGGACTTCCTGAAAAAAACTAGAAAGCAGATCTTCGACGATTTTTTGGCAGTGGACTTATCGAAGACTTTAGATCTGGAGCATAGAGAATATCTGCCTTGGGTGAACTTCGTGCTGGATCGGTATGGTACGCCGCTGAAGTACAATAACAGCGCTCCGCGTACGATATACCTCCCATTTTCTTCTTCCGAAGACAAGGGTCTACTCCCCAAAAAAGGCTTTATTTATAAACAATTGGTTCAGGACAGCGAGGATAACTTCGCTGAAGCAATCACACGAAGCTTCATCACCCGCAAAGAAGGGAGGACGACAGAGCTACCACGACACCTAAACCAGTTCGACGATGGCCATCACATCGATGTTACCCCCTGGGAGACCATTCAAAATCTGTTCTATCGTATCCATCCGGCAGGAACTGAGCTCAAAAATGGCGACATTCTTGATAAGAATGTAACGAGCACCTACTTCTTCGAACTCAACCGCCAGGGCGAAGTGGTTTGGGAATGGGATTCAATTGATCATTTTGTGCCAGATCAATCGATCACGTATCTGCCCAAAGATCGCTATAGCGAGTGGGACTACTTTCATTCGAACGGTATTCGGTTTACGCCAGACTATAAGACTATTCTCGTAAGTTCACGACACATGCGTTCAGTCGTTAACGTCGAATACGCATCTGGTGATGTAAACTGGGTGCTCGCAGACCCTGCCACGCCCTTAAATCAATTTACTTATATCGGCGATCCTTTAGGCGGTATAAGCACTATTCACGCTGCCATCATGCGCGAAAACGAATTACTGGTTTTTGATAATGGGCACTACGACACTCCAGAGTATCGCGAGGATACAATCATTTACGGGGCACCAATCCAGACCCGTCACACGTACACGCGGGTAGTGGCCTACGAGCTCGATACCGAGGAGATGACTGCGACCTACAAACGTGAGTGGACATACCCAGAGAGGTTAGTGCGCACTGCTGGATATCTGATGTTCGTGCCGCGAAGTGACAAAAAAGAGAATCTGCTTATTAGTTGGGGGTCTGCCGGTGCATTTACAGAGCATAGCCCCGATAATCGTCGAGTCTTGTCCACCGATGTTGGCGGTATGACCTACCGTTTCTACAAAGTAAACATCGACCACTGGATGGAATAACGAATAAAACCAGATCTACTGGCGCGTCGCGACGTAGCATAAGGCAGTTGACGTTTATCTAATTAGTATTAGCAATGAGTACATCACAAACCCTTGTGTCGCGCACATGAGTGTGGCCTTGACGAGTACAACTCCGGCGAAGTTATCTGATCTAAGCAGTAAAGAGTGACTCAGCAGTTTATATGGTCCCCGGGGCCGGACTTGAACCGGCACGCTCGCAATGAGCGGGGGATTTTAAGTCCCCTGTGTCTACCAATTTCACCACCCGGGGTGGGCGAGAGCGCGCGATCATATCACGTCACAACGCATACGCGACCCTGTTCGAGAGTGTTACAGTACAGTTTTGCAAAATAACGAATAAACAAGGGGCGGCAGCAGTGGCATCGCAACGCGGCGAGTTTGGTTCACGGTTTGGTTTCATCATGGCAGCGGCGGGATCAGCTGTCGGTTTGGGTAACATCTGGGGCTTCCCGACTCAAGCAGCCAGTAACGGTGGCGCAGCGTTCGTCGTCGTCTACCTCTTGCTCGCCTTTCTTCTGGCCTACCCCGTTTTAATGGCAGAACTCACCCTAGGCCGTCACGCCCATGGCAACATGATCGCTGCGCTAGCAAAGGTCTCGCGTAACGGAACAGAGCGTGGCATCGGTACGCTAGTCGGTGTTGTAGGCATCTTCACTGCAAGTCTGATCCTCAGCTTTTATGCCATCGTTTCGGGCTGGATGATCGGATTTGGCGCCGCCTATCCGCTTGATGCGCTAGGTGCGACAGAGACAGCCACTTGGCTCTCCGAGTTTGGTTTATCGCGGAACCTTATGTTGATGCTCATCTTCATGACACTGACCATGGCCGTGGTTGCTGGTGGCGTCGAAAAAGGGATCGAGCGATGGTCAAAACGTCTAATGCCGGCGCTCATCGTGACGCTTATTTTGCTATCGCTCTACGTGATGACACTTGAAGGTGCGGGCAAAGGCCTCGCTGTCTACCTAGTGCCAGACCTCTCCAAACTGTGGTCCACCGAGTTGGTGTTTAACGCCATGGGAGCGGCGTTCTTCTCACTCTCATTGGGCGTCGGCACCATGCTCATCTACGGCTCATACGTCTCTGATGAGGAGCATCTTCCAAGCCTAGGTGTCCAGGTGGCATTGGTTGATGTCGGCATTGCCGTCTTAGCGGGGTTTCTCATTCTGCCGGCAATGTATGTCGCCGCTCAACGTGGAGTCATGATCTTCAATGAAGCCGGTGGTCTCTTGTCTGAAGACACGCTGATCTTTGTGGTACTCCCCGCCCTCTTTGACTCCATGAATGAAACCGGAACGGTACTCGCCCTGGCCTTCTTCGGTCTCATGAGCATTGCAGCCCTGACATCGTCCATATCCATGCTGGAGGTGCCCGTATCGTTCTTGGTCGAGCGTTTTCAATGGGGACGCCTGAGAGCTGCCTTCATAGCGACAGGCGTCATCACGGCAATGAGTGCTGCCATCGTCATGAACTTTGATACGCTGTTCGGGCTGGTCATTACGGTCAGCACACGCTACTCGCAGCCGCTCCTAGGTTTGGCGCTGTGCGTTTATGCGGGATGGGTGTGGCGTCGGGATGTCCTACTGAAAGAACTCGCCAAGAACGAAGACGCGACCGCCAGCACACTCTTTATGCGCTGGTGGCCTTGGTATGTCAGATTGGTTTGCCCCGCGATCATCGTGACGATACTCGCGAGATCAATAGCTTAAAAGTCCCGCCTCAATGGGGGCTTCGCATGATCTTAGTAAGCTCCTCGCCTCTACCTTCCAGAGCGGCCTGAAGCGCCTTCTCCATAAGATACCGGGCTTGCGCCGTGTAGGCATAGATGCAGGAGTGAACGGCTGCTTCATGCCAGTTCTCAACGCTGCATGCAGTCGAATAGTTTTCGAACTCGCTGAGTGTTTTGATCAGATCTGAGATGTGCTTTGGGCACTCACAATCCAGTAAACTCTTAAGCTTCGCTGCAGCATTAAGCGTGCTGTCATCATACATCCGCGGCTTCGCTTGAATAAGCTCGCCTAGGTTTATCTCACCCTGTTTAGATTCATGGTCGATTGCTACACGACCAAGTTCGAACGCAAGGCGCGCTGACTCAGGCGGGTACTCCAGTGCTGTCATGCCGCGACGTTCGATCTCTTCAATCCAACGGCTATTGCACAGTTGATAAAGCACCAACGTGCGTTTCGCGCCCAGTCGGTTTGCTAGCGTGTCCATGGCATTGATAGTAGTCATCGACACGGACGGACAATGTACAACTAACATGTCGGCCTGCTCGTTCACATCCAAAGCATCAACCGCATTTGAGAGTGGCATGCGTGACAAAAATGCGCTGATGCCCGACAAACAACCCTGATGACCGTCTAACCACTGGCACAGCTCAGCACCAATGAATACGACGCGTGATTTTGCCGCGGGGATGGCCTTGGCCATGCGGCTGCCGCGATTACTGACCAGCAACTCGAGCGTTTTACGATCAGAAGATGCAATCTCACCGATACGTACACCATCTTCGACTAAAGCAGTAATGAGCTGAAGATGCTCGAGGTCTGACTGGGTAAATAGCCGGCGTCCCGAGGCCGACTTGTAGCTTGCGCCCAGCCCGTACCGACGCTCCCACACTCGAAGGGTGTCCGGCTTGAGTCCTGTCAGTCGTGCAACGGTTCCAATGCCATACAGCGGTCTTGGTTCTAGGAGATTTGCGGTCTTGGCTGGTGCGTTCATATTTTACCTCGGATTTTGTTCATCCATTGTCGTGGTTTACGGGTGATTTCGGGGTCTAGATCAGTCTTTTCTAGTTCTGTCCAAGACTTGTTCATGTAACAGCTGGACATTGTCCAGTTTTCTCTGGGCAGTCTTCCCGATCAGTCGTATAGATACAAGACGCATACGGGGCAGCGCAGATGATCGACAACACAGACGAAAAAGACATCGAATTGATGTTTGCGGAAGCACGTCGTTACGACCTGCTAACCGCTGAGCAAGAGCAGTCGATAGACAGCACCAAATGGAGTGCCGTCAGGGAGATTTACGCGCTCATCGCTGAAAACGACGAATTAAGTCAATATTTTGCTCAGTTTTGCCGTGAGTGTCTCGAGAACCCTCCACAGATTCAACGGTTTCCAAATCGAGACCTGCACTTTGTCTTGCGCCGCGAGTTGGCCGCCCTGTTCAGCGATGGGTCGCACGCCGCTCAGTCACGAAATGTCGCCACGAAGTTATCAGAGCTCAAAACCAGCGCTGCGCGACTCAAGCACGTCGAATCGCTAGAACTACCGGCGAGTCTGACCATAGGAATTGCCGTCGCAATACTGCGACGGGCGGGTGGTCAGTTTGCCGATACGGTCGCAGACGCCATTGGACACTGGCAACGGCATTGGCAGACGCCGGTCCCATCGTTCGCGCTGGACCAAGCTCTGCTGTCCGCCATCAAGAAACAATTGCGCACCTACACCGAGGCTCGAGACCGCCTGGTCATGCACAATCTTCGACTCGTCTATTCGATCGCCTCCCGTTACAAAGGCCGAGGCGTGGGTTACCTCGACCTTGTGCAGGAAGGAACGCTTGGACTCATCCGCGCAGCTGAAAAATTCGAGTATGAAAAAGGTTTTCGTTTCAGCACGTATTGCTTTAACTGGATAACGCAGGCTGTCAGGCGTTACGTAGGCGATGCCGGGACGCTTATTCGCTTTCCTACTCACGTCCAAGAGCAAATTGGGCGCCTTTACAAAGAGCGTTACGCGGAACAAGCTCGGACCGGACAAGAAGCGGACGCGGAGACCATTGCCGCCAATGCGGGCATGGATCCCGACAAGGCACGAGAATTATTGCAACTACGCAATCTAACTGTATCGCTCGACGCCCCGAAATTTGATGAGGATGACGAGACCTTGGTTGACGGACTTGTAGGTGAAACCTTCGGTGAAGCAGGCGACGACGCTGAACAGGCTTCGCTCGGAAGCTTTCTTGGCAATGCCATCGGCCGACTTGAAGCCAATGAGCGACAAGTTGTGCTCGCCCGTTGGGGTCTGCAAAACGGTCCGCCCCTAAGCCGGGCCGAAATCGCCGATAAGCTAGGAGTGAGTCGCGAGTGGGTGCGTCAATTAGAGCGTTCGGCGCTCAAGAAGCTCAAGGGTCAAATTGATGTGCAACACGCGTTCGATGACTACCGGCAAAGTGGTAATTGGTAATACCGATCGTTGCTATCGTGCCTCAAGGTCGGCGATAGCATCTTTTAAGTCGCCAAAACAAAACTGGTAACCCGTAGACAGTAGTTTGGTTGGCATTACTCGTTGGCCGGTCAAAAGCAGTTCATCTGCCATCTCCCCCACCATGAGCCGCATGACCCAGCCAGGCACTCCCATGCCTACCAACGTGGTTGTGGCATTGCGAACCTCACCCGAAAATGATCGATGCGTCACCGGGTTTGGTGCCGTCATGTTGACAGGTCCTGATACCGCCTCATTTTGAATGCAATGCATTACGGCGCCCACCATGTCCGCCAGGTGGATCCAGCTAAGCCAGTGATCCCCCTGCCCCATCCACGAGGCCAAGCCAAACCGGAATGATTGGGTCATTTGGGGGTAAGCACCGAGAGCTCTATCGAGTACCACACCGGTTCGAAGTAGAACGTAGCGCGTGCTTTCACTTCCAATGTTGCTAACACTGGCTTCCCAATCACGGCACAGCTCCGCCGAGAAACCGGTTCCCACTCCGTCGGTTTCGCTGAAATCACGCTCTTTGCTTTCACCATAGAAGCCGATGGCGCTGCCGCTGATCAGCAGAGCCGGCATGCCAATATTTCGTAGTCGCGATACCAATGCTTCGGTTAAATCAAGTCGGCTGGTACGCATCTCTTTTTTGTAGGCTGGCGACCACCGGCGGTCCGCTAAACCTGCTCCGGCAAGGTTGATGACGATGTCCTGACGCGTGTTTAAGTCGTCAATCGCTTGTATGTAGGTGACAGTTTCTGAGCTGTCGAGAGACTGCCGTGTAAGGACGGTTATATCGTGTCCATCCGCAACGAGTCGCTTGACCAAAGCGCGTCCAATTAGGCCCGTTCCACCCGTAACAAATACCTTCATCGACGACTTATCCTTAGGCCTTCAACGCCAACCAAAACACAGTAGCTAACGTATACGTCCCATGCATCAAACGGTTGAATCTTTGTCCACGTGGTTGCATCGCATCGAGCGATGGACGGTGTT
>PKCZ01000134.1 GCA_002862405.1 Pseudomonadota bacterium | reverse complement strand
AGAAGTTCAGCGACCTGTTCTGCTTAGCTCAAAACTCTGATCTAAGACCACACCAAAATCAAAGCGAGCGATCCGGGTTTAGTGAACCTGGATCGTTTTTATGTGCCTAACTTACCTCACAAAATACCCGCGGCTTGACAAAGGCTGTTGACTTAAACGCGTATATACAAGTCCAAAGCGGGCGAAAAGAGGATTGCTTGGGAGACATCGCCACTTTCATATCAGCCGAAGCACCCTTATCTGAGGCTCCTTCGATGCCCTGTGCGCGAGCGACCTTTTTTTGTTCAGCTTTTCACCCGCCAAGATGCAAATTGGTGATCCACCTTTTCTGAGGGTTCGTAACAATCGCAACCTGATTGGTTTCCAAGCCATCTTCCCCCAGATGGTTTTATGATTCCCCGGTCGTTTCGACCGGGGTTTTTTTTGCGTGCTGTCAGGAGCGCCGTTATGCGACACCTCATTGCTGTCCTCTTTACCCTCGGACTGACTGCATGTTCGAGCGTTTCAGTCGAAGATTACCGTGATCGCCAGCCTGCTTTTTCACCTGAGCAATTCTTTGCTGGTGCACTAACGGCCCATGGTGTAGTCAAGGACTACAAGGGCTACGCCAGTCGCTCCTTTGTTGCCGATATCACCGCTTGCTGGCAAAACGGTGTTGGGACATTGGACGAGCGTTTCGTTTTTGATGATGGTGAAAAACAAACTCGCATTTGGACATTGAGTCAAACAGAAGGGGGCCGTTATGAGGCCACGGCGGGCGATGTTAACGGTGTAGGGCAGGCGTCTGTATCCGGCAATACGATGTTCCTCGATTACGTTTTAACCATCCAGTTGTCGGATGGCAGCATTGACGTCGCGGTTGATGACCGTATGTATCTCGTAAGTGAGAATGTATTGATCAACGAATCAACGTTGAAGAAGTTCGGATTGCCTGTTGGCGGGATTCTACTGACCATCATTCGTCATCCTCAGGAATCGGTTGTATGTCCAGTCGAGTAACGACGCAACTACTTGGCTATTCGGGGTTGCTGCCCTTTTTTGGCTTTTGCATTGGCTTTAGCGTTATGGAGGATTGGCCAAGATCGCTCTCGATTCAGGGATTCGTTATCTACTCATTGGCTATTTTTGCCTTTCTGGCGGGCGCTCTGTGGGGGCAGGAACAGCGAGTAGAGAGTGCGTCCTCGGTGAGCACACTTGTGGTAAGCAATGGCTTGGTACTGTTTGGTGTTGCATCCATCCTTACTGCGCAAGCCATGATGGCGTCGGTGTTTCTGGTGCTCGGTTATTTTGCGCTGCTTTGGTACGAGGTAAGGATCTCTCAACTGGAGGTTTGGTACCGACGTATGCGGGTTCGATTGACCACGGGCGTGGTCATTGCGCATCTCTTATTTATCGCACTTCACATCACCGGCGCATAAGCGTTATTTATCGCATTTGCGATGTTCTATGCACTGCGTACTGATGCTCAGTGTGCGATGATTGCGCGCCATGGGTACGACATCTCATCACACTTCAGTCCTAGCTATCGATACGGCAACCAATTTGTGTTCTGTCGCGCTGGTTAGCGACGCCGATATCAAGGAGATCCAACGCGATCTGCCGCGCGCGCACAACCAACATATTTTGACGATGATCGATGAGCTCTTAGAGGGACAATCGCTCTCAGACGCGGTGTCTGTCATTGCCTGCGGTGTGGGTCCGGGCTCGTTTACTGGAATACGCGTTGCTGTTGGCGTTGCTCAGGGGCTCGGCTGGTCGCTGGATCTTCCGATTTACCCCTTTTGTTCACTGGAAGCGCAGGCGAGAGCGACCGCGCACAGTGCAGGCGATCTTGTCCTCAGTGCCATTGATGCACAGATTGGGCAGGTCTATTGGGCCTGGTTTGCATCCGATGGGACGATGCTTCGTCCACTGACTGAGCCCGCGGTATCAAAGGTGGCTGACCTGACGGGACCATCGGGTGAGGCTTTTGATGCAATGGAAGTCAATAACGTGGTTATTGCGGGCGACGGCGCCGAGCTCATAATGACAGAGCACAGCGATAAGACTTTTTCTCGCGTAGAGCCAGAGGCACGCCCAAGGCCATCGCTCGCCGCACTTCATCTCCTTGATGTGCCCGATGACTCACTGTTAACTCAAGCCCACCTACTGGAGCCACGTTACGTGCAGCAAGATATTGGTTGGAAGAAGCTGTCGGAGCAGGGGAAACGCCACTGATGGATGGTCTGCAGGCACTCTTTCTTGCGTTGATCCAAGGGCTAACAGAGTTTCTGCCGGTCTCTAGCTCAGCGCACCTTATTTTGCCGTCACAGCTCTTGGGCTGGCCTGATCAAGGCTTGGCATTTGATGTGGCGGTTCACGCCGGCACCTTAGTGGCTGTCATGGTCTATTACCGTGAGTCGTTAACCTCGCTACTGATGGGCGTTTTGGGTTCCGGGGATAACGTCAGCTTGCGGCGTCGAGAAGTCTCAGCGCTGCTGATTGCCACGCTGCCTGCGGTAGTCATCGGCATTGCTTTTTCGGATGTCATCGATCAGTACTTGAGAGGAATCGGTGTCATAGCGACCACCACCTTACTGTTCGGTTTGCTTCTGGGTGTCTCCTACTCCTATCGTGCCGCTGGAGTGGATGAGCAGCCGATCAGCCGGCTCGATCATGCGCTCGTCATTGGTCTGGCACAGACGCTTGCGCTCATACCTGGCACGTCACGCTCTGGTGTGACGATTACCGCGTCCTTGTTTTTAGGCTACAACCTCGCGACAGCGGCACGGTTTTCGTTTCTGATGTCGATTCCTGTTATCGCGGGCGCGCTCCTTCTGATGTTGTTCAAAGAGTTTGAGCTTTTCTTCAGCTCTGCCAATTTGGCCATAACGGTGCTTGCGATGCTCGTAGCTGCTGTCAGTGCCTACGCAACCATAGCGTTCTTCGTTGGACTGGTTACTCGCGTCGGGATGATGCCGTTTGTGATATACCGTGTGCTCTTGGCTTTGATCCTATTTTTTATCTTGGTGTTTGTATGACAAAAGACAGTGTAAATACTGATTTACTGAGTTTCTTGACGGATGCGACCACGCCTTTCCATGCGGTGGGCGTGATGGCAGAGCGACTACTCGCCGCCGGTTTCAACCCTTGGAGTGATGCAAGTCGAGAGCCGATTGTGGCGGGCGGTAAGTACTTCACAGTTCGCAATGATTCCAGTTTGATCGCGTTCACAGCCGGCAAGGATCTATCACAGGGATTACGGCTCGTGGGAGCCCATACCGACAGTCCCAATCTATCGGTTCGCCCGAATCCGTCCGTGAATCGCTTTGGCTGCAACCTCCTCGCCGTCGATGTCTACGGAGGGGCATTGTTGAACCCGTGGTTCGATCGTGATCTCTCGATGGCGGGAAAGGTGTCTTTCGAGACAGGCACGGGAGAGCTGGTCTCTCGATTGATCGATTTCAAGGCACCAATTGCGGTCATTCCGTCGCTGGCGATCCATCTGGACCGAGATGCCAACAAAGGTCGCACAGTCAATCCTCAGACCGATATGTTGCCGCTGATATCGCTGAGCTCCGGTGACGGTGACTTCGATATTCACACCATGCTGACAGCGCAGATTGCTGCAGAATACCGGGACCTCGATATCAAAAAGATTCTCGACTGGGAACTGTCGCTTTACGACACACAGGCGCCAGGATTCGTTGGCTTAAACGATGACTTCATCGCATCCGCGCGTCTCGATAATTTGCTGAGTTGCTTTGGTGGTTCGCAGGCCATCATCAACAGTGCCGACAGTGGTGAGTGGAACCTCTTTGTGGCCAATGATCATGAGGAAGTCGGCAGTGCTTCAGCCGTGGGTGCGCAGGGCCCCATGCTAAACGATGTGCTGCGAGCTATTGCTCCAGATCCCGTTGATGATCGTGCGCTACGCCAATCGAGTTGGATGCTGTCCGTCGACAACGCACATGCTATTCATCCCAATTACCCCACGAAACACGACGAGCTTCATGCACCGTTACTTGGCAGCGGCCCGGTTATCAAGATCAACCGCAACCAGCGTTATGCGACGTCGGGTGAGGGCGCTGCTCGAGTACGGTTACTGGCCGAGCGAGCGGGTGTTTCGGTTCAGTCTTTCGTCGTACGAGCGGATATGGGTTGCGGCAGCACGATTGGTCCTATTACGGCAACCGAGACAGGTATTCCCACAACCGATATTGGCGTTCCCACGCTCGGTATGCACTCTATTCGAGAGCTTGCAGCCGCTGACGACCCGGCAAAGCTGGTGGAGCTGCTGTCCGCCTTTTACAATCGCGTGGCTTGATTTCGGGGGAGAGCGTTATGGCACGTCATCGTGTTCTCACAGGTATAACAACAACGGGAACGCCGCATCTCGGTAATTACGTGGGTGCGATTCGCCCCGCCATTGAGTCGTCAAAGCAGGATGACGTCGATGCTTACCTGTTTCTCGCTGACTACCACGCTTTAATCAAATCTCAAGACCCTAATCTCGTGGCTCAGTCGAGCCGCGAAATTGCCGCGACCTGGCTTGCCTTGGGTCTCGACCCCAATCAGACGCACTTTTATCGCCAGTCAGACATACCTGAGATAACAGAGCTATCCTGGATTTTGACGTGTAGCGCAGCCAAGGGCTTGATGAACCGCGCTCATGCCTACAAAGCGGCGGTACAGGGGAATGAAGAAGCAGGAGAAGATCCTGACTACGCCATAACGATGGGGCTCTTTTCCTATCCGATCCTTATGGCCGCCGATATTCTTATCTTTAACGCGCACGACGTACCGGTTGGGCGTGATCAAATTCAGCACGTCGAGATGGCCAGAGACATCGCGGCGCGTTTCAATCACCATTACGGTGAGACGTTTGTGTTACCAAAAGCCGTGGTTGATGACGATGTAGCGGTGCTGCAGGGGCTTGATGGGCGCAAAATGAGCAAAAGCTACGGCAATACCATTCCCTTGTTCGGCACGCCAAAGAAGCTGCAGAAGGCGATCAACAAAATTAAGACAAACTTACTCGAGCCTGGTGAACCCAAAGACCCTGATACGTCTGCGGTGTTTCAAATCTGGTGCGCCTTTGTTGATGACGCCGATCGGCAGGAGATGCGAGCTGCTTTTGAGGCGGGCCTCGCGTGGGGTGAGGCGAAAAAGCGCCTATTCGAACGGGTCAATGACGAGATTGCGCCCGCGCGCGATGAATACGATCGGCTTATGGCAAATCCGGGTGAAGTGGAAACTATCCTTCGCGAGGGTGCAGAGCGCGTTCGTCCCGAGAGCATTGCTCTACTCGATAAAGTGCGAAGAGCTGTTGGCTTGAGACCATTCACAGTAGTCGGTTAGCTAGTGAGAGGGGCTATGGAAACTCACTGAGGCGCTATTAGTTAGTTGTAATCAGTATCAATATGCGGCTTTCAGGGCACTTGCTTGGGTAACTGTGTGTTCGCTCAAATCCTTTAGGCTCAAGCGAGCCTGTGCGCTAGCTACAAGAGTGGAAGGGTGGTTCTTGGTGTGTGTAAGCTAATTGCATCGCGTCTAGCATCGTCCAGAGCACGTCAAGTTTGAATTGAAGGATACCCAGTGCATGTTCTTGTTGCTCCCGGGTCTTGAAGTGCTCCAACGTAATATTGAGACCATGTTGTACATCGCGACGAGCTTCCGAGAGCCGCTTACGAAAATATTGGTAACCCGCAGCTTCAATCCATGGGTAATGGGTTGGCCAAGAGTCCAGCCGGGACTGATGAATTTCAGGGGCAAACAGTTCCGTAAGAGACGAGCAAGCTGCCTCTTGCCACGTAGCGCGTCGAGCGAAGTTCAAATAGGCGTCGCAGGCAAACCGCACGCCCGGCAGCACGAATTCATGCGATATAATTTGAGCACGTGTCATACCTACCGCTTCCGCTAACCTCAGCCAAGCTTCAATGCCTCCGTCTTCCCCATCTACGCCATCATGGTCAAGGATACGCTGTACCCATTCCCGACGTACATCGCGATCCGTGCAGTTCGACATTATGGCCGCGTCTTTGTTGGGGATCGTTACCTGATAATAAAACCGATTCGCTACCCAGCCTTGAATTTGCTCGCGACTACAGTTGCCCCGATTCATCGCCACGTGAAACGGATGATGTATGTGATAGAACTTTCCTTTGTCACGCAGCTTCTGCTCAAAATCTTTTTTAGTCCAGGCGCTCATGATGACTCTCTACGATTGATCCTGATTGAATTGTTCCGCATTTTTCATATTGCGAAACAAAAGTGGAACTGGCTCATTAGAATCGAATTCGCCGCTCGCTCGATCAGTTATTTTGGTTACTCTGTCGTGAAATGGAGAGAGACTGCATACGGGATCAGCATTTGCGGCGTCTCCCGTGAGCATCAGTGCTTGGCAGCGACACCCTCCTAGGTCGATCATCCTCTCAGGACAGCTGGCGCAGGGTTCGACCATCCAACTTGTCCCGCGGTATTTGTTAAAAAGATCAGAGGACCGCCATATGTCACTCAACTTATGCTGCTTTACGTTGGGGAAGTCCAGACCAGGAATCACTTTTGCCGCATGACAGGGCAGCACGTCTCCTTCGGGTGTGACGGTTATAAAGGTGGTTGCCCATCCATTGCTGCACTTTTTTGGACGATCGTCGTAGTAATCTGGCGCCACAAAAAATACGTCCATGTTGCCCTTATGACGGCTACGGAAATCATTGGTAACCCTCTCGGCGTGCTCCACCTGCTTCCTGCTGGGTAATAAACCTTGCTGATTGTGTTTTGCCCATCCGTAGTATTGTGTGTTCGCCAACTCAACGAACTCTGCTCCGAGCACTTCAGCAGTCTCCAGAAATTCGCCGACTTGGTGAATGTTCTGGCGGTGTAACACAAAATTTAGACCAAGAGGTATCTCTTGGCGGATCACTTCACTAGTCATTTCCATCTTGTGACGGAAACTGTCGGTTCCTCCAAATTTCTTGTTGGACTCCTGATTACTGCCCTGGAAAGATATTTGAATGTGATTCAGGCCAGCTGCCTTAAATGCGGCGATCTTCGCAGCATCCAAGCCAATAGCCGATGTGATTAGGTTGGTGTAGAAACCAAGACTTGTAGCCTCCTGAATTAATACTGCTAAATCAGGTCGAACCAAAGGCTCTCCCCCAGAAAATCCGAGTTGAACTGCTCCCAGCTCACGCGCCTGACTAAGAACATCGATCCACTGTTCAGTGGTCAATTCTTGTTTTCTATTTGCAGAAATTTGAAGAGGATTGGAACAGTACGGACACTGCACCGGACACGCGTAGGTCAGCTCGGCGAGCAGCCACATTGGGATGAAGTTGTGGTTGTCCTCATCCCTAAGCTGGGGTGATCCACTCTTGTTCTCGGGCATCGCTTAAAAATTCCCTTACATCGTCCTCTAAACCCTCAACTCCAGGAAACATTTTTTCCAGTGCCGACAGTAGAGTTGCGAGTGTCGTCGGTTCTTGGCACAGCCGCAAAATTTCGGCCGCGCTATCACTAAGTTTAACCAAGCCCTCGGGAAAGAGCAGTACATGGCACTGCTGTGCCGCTTCCCACTGAAATCGGTATTGCGGATTAATGGCAAACGAGTCGAGGTCTAAATTTAAGCTGCTCATAGTGAGGTCATTGATGTTATTTGAATTCGGACAAAGAAAATCGATTTAGAGTTCCAATTGCATACCGTCAAATGATACTTCAACGCCCTCTTCAAGCACTCGTCTTCGTTGTTCGGAGTCCTCGTTCAAGATAGGGTTTGTATTATTGATGTGGATGAGTATCTTGCGAGGCTTAACCATTGGTCTCAAAACATCCAGCATGCCACCGTCTCCCGATTGAGGCAGATGTCCCATGTCAGCAGCCTTTTTTTCTCCAAGGCCAACGATTCGCATTTCATCCTCTTCCCAGAAGGTGCCATCGACCAATAGGCAATCCACTTCACTCATTAATAGACGCGTTTCGTCAGTGATGTCGCCTAAACCAGGCGCGTAGAATAGGGCTCGACCGCTAATATCATCAGTAATTTTTACGCCGATGTTATCGCCAATGTGGGCGTTGTTCCTATGGGGGGAGTAGGGTGGCGCTTTTCCTCTTACGGGAATTGCCGTGAAAGAGAGATTCTCAATGCCGGCTATCCTGAAGTTATTGCCATCCAGCGGTATCGCATGTCGATTAATGCCCCCATTCCAATGGGTGAGTATTTTGAAAAGTGGAAATCCCGAACTGAGGTCCTCGTAAACCATGTCAGTACAGTACACTTCGTGCGGGCAGCCCTCGCGAAGCATCAACAAACCAGTGGTGTGATCGATTTGACTATCCATGAAGATAATGGCCTTTATGGCTGTATCGCGGGTAGCTCGTGCGGGCTGTAATTCTGGGAACGCCGCCAATTGTGTCAGCAGGTCAGGGGATGTGTTGAACAAGACCCAATCTACAGCATTAGAGCTGACCGCTATTGAGGATTGCGTGCGAGCCGTTGCTTTAATGCGGCCCGTGCGAAAACCATGACAATTTGGACAATTGCAATTCCACTGGGGAAACCCCCCACCAGCGGCGGAGCCTAGAATTCTGATATGCATAATTAACTGAACTTCAATTGATTACGTGCGGCTGGTGCAGGCAGTGCCAAAAAAAAACGCCAGACGTGGTCTGGCGCTATTTTACTTTGGGTCCGAGGCTCCGCAACACATCACGCGGGCAACTGACGGTACTGATCGATCAGCTATCCGTTATTAAATCAGACAGCCTTGAAGTACATTGTGACTTCAAAACCAAGACGAATCTTTTGATAACTAGGCTTAGTCCACATACGAGTCCTCTCCCTCAATTGATAGTGACACTTTGGTCTTTATTACAATCGTAGTCTAGCAAGGTTTTTCGGTAAATAGCTAGTATCTCCTAGAATACCCGCACATACAGCGAAAGCTGCGTATGTTCCATCATATTGCTGACGAGAAACCTAATGGAGCCGTCTGGTCAAAGTGACCTGTCTGTCGGACAATTGGGTATTGTCCGACATCCAAATGACTGGTGTGCTCGTGCGCGTTCTCGCAAAAAATGATGACCTCCCCATTCGCACTGACCAGCCAGTGCACTCAGGGAAGGTTCGGTCTGTTTATTGGCTCACTGCTGAGGACAGTCAGCGCTTAATTCGCGCCCGTGACTACGACGTTCCAGAGACAGCTGAATTGGCGGTCATGGTGATTAGCGATCGTTTGTCTGCGTTCGAATGTATGTGGCGCGCCGAGGATGGTTTGGACGGAGTACCCGGTAAGGGCGCCGCGCTAAACGCCATTTCTGGTCACTGGTTTGAGTTGTTCAGGCGAAGTGGCTTGGCCCGTAGCCATATCCTGGAAACGCCACACCCCCTGGTGTGGATCGTCCAGCGCGCAAAGCCTGTTTTCATTGAAGCGATCGCGCGGCAGTACATCACGGGCTCAATGTGGCGTGTCTACGAGCAGGGAGAGCGGCATTTTTGCGGTATCGAGCTACCCGATGGTTTAGCGCGAAACCAGCGACTCGAGCAGTTGCTGATAACGCCCTCTACCAAAGGCGTCATGGAGGGCATTCCAGGCGTGCCTGCCGTCGACGATGTGAACGTGAGTCAGGAGACGCTGCGGGCGCATTGGGAAGCATTCAAATTCAACCAACCGTCGGATGTAAACTACTATGCGTCTCTGCTAACGGCGGGGTTCGAACAGATTTCCGATGCACTACTGCCGCATGGTCAGCTTTTTGTCGATACGAAATTTGAGTTTGGTTACGCCAACAATCGCGAGGGCGCCAACGAGCTGATCTACATGGATGAAGTGGGAACGCCCGACTCTTCTCGCATTTGGGACGCGTCTGCCTATAAAACGGGACAAGTCGTAGAAAACAGCAAAGAGGGGTTTCGCCAGGCATTGCTGAGCTTTGCGCCCGATCCTGATGTACTCATTAATAAGAATCGCATGGATGAACGCTATCGCCTTGCCAGCGACACCGTTTTGCCCGCGCAGATGATGCTCGATGTATCCAAAACCTATGTTGACTTGGCCGAGACGATTACCGGCGCGCGGCTCGCACTATCCGACAGTCCCAGAGACGATATTATTTCGGTCTTGAACACAACATTCGGTCTTATTAATTAGAAAAGAAACTGGCTTTTAACTGATCGCTGGTCGGAGGACTCGCACATGACACCTGTCGCAGAACTTACCCATTCCCTATCTGTCGCAGGACAGATTCAGCCCGAAGACGTCCAGGTGCTCGCCGAGGACGGCTATCAGGTCATTATTTGTAATCGCCCCGATAACGAAGAGCCAAACCAACCCTCCATGGATGCCATAGCGGCGGCCTGTGAGCTCGCAGGTATTCAGTTTGTTCGTTATCCAGTCGACGCGATGTCATTCCCGGGCGATGACCTCGACGCAATGGATGAAGCAATGAACGGTGACGAAAAGGTACTGGCATATTGCCGATCAGGCGCGCGATCGAGCAATCTATGGGTTGCGACGCTTGCGGGTGACGAGAGATTTGCTGCGGCCGAACGAGCCCAGCAATTTGGCTTCCCGCTAACCTTTGTTATGCAGCTGGGCTTCTCTTGATCTGCCCTTGATCAATCGTTGCACGCAAAGTCATCAAGGCTCGATCGGCCGCTTGTTGAAGTGATGGCTGTTCAGAGAACTCCTCATGTGCGGGCGGGAAGTGCTCTGGGTGATAAGCCTCGGCGATAACAGCATAGGGTATCTGGAGACCATCTTGCTGCGCGAATAAGGCGTAGACCTTGGTGTACAGCGGCGCTCCCAAGAGCACAGAGCCATGGGTAAGGCTCACAAATTCATCGCCGGCTACGGTTTCCGTTTTGATCAGTAGCTTTTTATTGATCGTAAAACCGGCGGAACGTAGTGTTGCGCCAATGCTGCCACCAGCCCTGATCAATCGATGTGCCTCTGTAAGCGCTGGATCCGTTGGCAAGACGAACTCGGTGACTGCAAGTGTTCGGCAAATCTTGGCGTCGTCGCTGAGACTGTAGAGGTTGGCAACCCGGGTGGACTCACTCTGGTTGATGACGTCTACACCATAGGTGCCGAAGGTCGCTTTAATGGCGTCGCTGTTCAATGTGGGTGTGACCTCCGCCCAACTCAAATTTACCAAGACGGCAAGGATGAAGCCCGACAGCTTAATGTGCAAACGCATAGGTGTCTCAAAGGATGATTGAATGCCAAATTTAAGGCAGGATATTCCCTACCAAATGAGATACGCAGGATAAATCGCAGATGAAAAACCTCAAGACTTTTGCCACGCTTGTTGTGCTCATCGGTTGTTTGATTGGCGCGCCTAGCGCCTCGGCCGGATCGCTGTCAGATGATGTGCAGGCGCTTTACGACGATCAGTTGAAAGACCTTTTTGTGCATTTCCATGAGAACCCTGAGTTGTCATTTAAGGAGGACAAAACAGCCAAACGGCTAGGGGACGAGTTAGAGGCGTTGGGGTACACCGTACACCGCGGTATCGGTGGGACTGGTTTGATCGCGCTGATGGAGAATGGTCCCGGTCCTACCGTAATGTTCCGCGCTGATATGGATGGCCTGCCCGTTCAAGAGAAATCGGGTCTGTCTTACGCGTCTAAAGCCAAACAGGT
>PKCZ01000006.1 GCA_002862405.1 Pseudomonadota bacterium | reverse complement strand
ATGCGGCCCTCATGACTTTTACTCACGCGCTCCTCAATTTAAGACACGTTTTATATCAACCTTCGGCGGCGAGGTCTCTCAGCTCCCGACGAAGGATTTTACCCACATTGGTTTTGGGCAGATCATCCTTGAAAACAATCGACTTTGGCACTTTGTAGGCAGTCACCTGCTCGCGCATGTACGCGATCACCTCATCCTCGGAGAGCGCATCATCAGCCTTCACGACATACAGGCGAATTGCCTCTCCTGTCGCCTCTGATGGCAAGCCAACCGCGGCGCATTCGAGCACCCCCGGATGCTTGGCACAGACATCTTCCAGCTCGTTGGGATACACATTGAATCCAGAGACGATGATCATGTCCTTGATGCGATCAACAATCTTTATGTAGCCATCGGGCTGAATGACCGCGACGTCACCCGTCGAAAACCAACCTTCAGAATCAAGTACATCCGCTGTCGCCTCGGGACGCTGCCAGTAACCCTGCATTACCTGAGGACCCTTGATGCAAAGCTCACCGGCTTCTTCAAAGCCCAGTGTTTCACCCGTGTCATTCACCGTTTTGACATAGGTCTGCGGCACAGGAATACCAATTGTGCCCAACTGCCGGCCGTTACCCGGGTTCGTCGTGGCCGTCGGTGAGGTCTCGGTCAATCCGTAGCCCTCATAAACATTACAACCCGTGACGTCTGCCCATCGTTCGGCCGCGGCTTGCGTGAGCGCCATACCGCCCGACATGGTCAGCTGCAGATTTTCAAAGGTGATGCTTCTAAAGCGCTCGTCGTTGCAAAGCGCCACGAATAAGGTGTTGAGCCCAGCAAACACGGTGGGCTGATATTTCTGGAATGCGTCTACAACTGAGCCTAAGTCGCGAGGATTAGGAATGAATAGCGTGTGTGCCCCCTTGCGGAGCGAGTACATGGACACAGTAAACGCGTAGATGTGATAGACCGGCAGCGGCTGCATAAACACACTGCCCTTGGCATCGATGCCAAAGGTCTCAAAAAATCCGTCAATCTGCATAACGTTGGCGACAATGTTGCCGTGAGACAGCATGGCCCCCTTCGCGACCCCGGTCGTCCCACCTGTGTACTGCAACATCGCCAAATCAGTGAGGTTTAACACTACGGGAGTGAACTGCTGTTGAGCGCCTTGCTTTAATGCGTCATTGAACTTGATGACATTGGGCAAACTGACCTTGGGAACCATTTTTTTGATGTACTTAACAGCGGCATTCAACAGCCAACGCTTGGGCGCTGGGTGAAGATCCGCGATTTCGGTCAGCACAATTTTCTCAATACCCGTCTTGGCAACGACATTGGCAGCTGTCTCGGCCACATTCGCCTGCAGGACAAGAATGCGGGCTCCCGAGTCTTTCAGCTGATGCTCTAGTTCCCGCTCCGTGTAGAGAGGGTTTGTATTTACCACAACCATACCCGCTCGGAGCGTTCCCAAGCACGCGACCAAATACTGAACCAGATTTGGCATCTGTATCGCGACGCGATCACCTCGATCCAACCCTGACTCATTCTGCAGCCAGCTCGCAAAATTAGCCGATAAGGTATCTAGCTCAGCATAGGAGAGCGCATGCCCTACGCTCGAACACGCCGGCATATCCGCGAAATCGGCCATCGCCTCCTCGAACAAAGCTACGATCGACGGATAGGCTGTGACGTCTACATCCCACTCGATGTTTAGATCCTGATAGCGCGCGGCAATGGCCGCAGAGATATCGGCTTGCATTCGGTTAACCCCGTTTTTTTGATTATGTTAGTTTTGAACGACCCAACAGCCGTTTCCGCGAGGTACCCCCATGGACATCACCAACATTACGTTTGACGAACTCGCGATCGGGGATGGTATCGAAGTTAGCCGCTTAGTCACAGCGCGAGATGTCGAACTTTTTGCCGTCGTATCGGGCGATCACAACCCCCTGCACCTCGATCCCGAGTATGCGGCTACCACGCAGTTCGGCGAGTGTATTGGTCATGGCATGTTGATTGGTGCTTTCGTGAGCGCAGTGATTGGACTTGAGTTCATGGGGCCGGGCACCGTCTATCTTGGCCAGAACCTCGAGTTTCGGTCGCCCATTTTTCTGGGAGACACCCTCAACATTAGCTTAACGGTAACCGACAAGCACGTGCGCAAGCCGTGGGTCACCATGGCGCTCTCCGTCAAGAATCAGGATGGGAAAGAAGTGTGCCGAGGCGAATCTCGCGTGATCGCACCGACTGAGAAGAAAACCGTGACAGTCGTACCGCCACCTTCGGTGGAACTCTTAGATCACGACTCGCCGCGCTTGGCTGACACGAACTGATCTGGATCCATATACATCAACTCGACGACAATCTTGGGCTCACTCTGCGAGGGCGTCATTGCGACCATGAGAACGTTGATGTCTTCCCCGTGCTGCGTGGGTCCCGACGCACCTAAAAGCCGTATATTGGTTGCAACTCCGTCTGCATCGTTTGCCGTAAAGGTCTTTAACGCACCCTCTTTGCTCAGCGCCGTCAGGAGCTCCTGAAGGAGTGCCACCACACCGTCTCGGAATCGCGTGTAGTTGATGTCACCGCGATAAGCAGACATGTGCAGCTTCATGTTGAGCTGAACCGTTTCATCGCCCTCAAATTCAAGTTGGGTAATAGGGACTATTTCGCCGTCAACAAGACGCCGAAACACGCCTTTGGAGACCGTGCGTGTTGTCTCGATGAACGCTTTGTGCAACAAGTGGGCCGTTAGCTGGCCCAACTGGTCGTATGTCATCGTAGAATTACCCAAGGCCATGATTACTTCCCAACAAATTGATCGAACAATGAACAGTTTTGACGCGCCACTTTCTCATAATTCCCGTAGTGAGGTGTGGGAGTTTCTCCGAGGAGAGAGGTTATCAGTATGATCGAGCGTGGCAACAAAGATTGGTGCTTAATGTCGCGCCCGCGTCTCGATTTCATAAAAGAAACGCCGCGATCTAGCGAATTCGATGACGATTATTACTCTCCCGAGGACGGCCTAGCTGAAAGCACCTACGTCTTCATCGAGGGTGGCGATGTGATCAACCGCATGCAAGCCCTGCAAGCTGGCGAAACACTCACAATTGGTGAACTGGGTCTGGGAACCGCACTGAATCTGGCGATCATCCTGCAGGCTTGGTCGGAACATGGCCCTGCGGGGGCACGCTGCCATGTCATCACCATTGAAAAACACCCGCTTTCAAGGTCTCAGCTGCGCACAGCCAGCGCTCGATGGACGTCGCTGAGTCAGGAGTTTGAAACCATTCTCCAGCGCTGGCCGTCGCCGATTCCCGGCTGTCACCGACGATCTGAGTTGATCGATGGCCTAACCGTAGATTTTTGGTGGGAAGATGTCTCGGATGCACTAGGTGATCTTGAGTCCTATGGCCACCGATGGGTCGATGTGTGGTTCTTAGATGGTTTCACACCCTCTAGAAATGAAGCTATGTGGACAGCGGACGTGCTGCGCGGTGTAGCAAACCTAAGTCGGGATGCCGCTCATGCCGCCACGTTTACAGCCTCAGGCGACGTGCGTCGATTACTCGAGCATGTTGGCTTCAAGGTATCGAAGCGGCCTGGCTTCGGTCGAAAGCGGGAGTGCCTGCACGGCGTTTTAGACCCGTCTCAGGCATCAAATGAAGAGCAGGTAACGCCTGTAAGACCCACGGCTTGGGATCAACCCACCTGTACTGAAAAGCCACAGTCATGCCTCATATTGGGTGCGGGCCTCGCGGGTAGTCACAGTGCGCGAAGACTCGCTGAGCGTAACTGCAACGTGACTGTACTGGAGCGGGGCACTATTGGCTCGGGTGGCTCAACACAACCACAAGGCGTCATTTACACCCGACCCTCCCACAAACACGGAAAGTTGGCCGATTTTTCGCTGACCGCCTATGAGTTTTCAGTTGATCACCACCAGCGAAAGTTTCGCGAGGGTTCACTTGAGGAAGGCATCGACGGTGTGCTATCCGGCTACCTTCAACTGTCATCGGACGATGTACTCGAGCGATTAGCCACTGCATTCAATGATGAGGACAGTCCACTCAAGGTCGTGAGTCGTGAGGTGGCATCATCAATCGCTGGAATAGCTCTAACCCAAGGCGCTCAGTATTACCCCGGCTCAGGCTGGCTTCATCCGCGCGCCATTTGTGCTGAACTTCTCAACCATCCAAATATCACGGTTATCGAAGGTCTGGGCGATACGACGCTACGGCAAGGTGATGATGACCAATGGTTTGCCATCGCCGCCACTGGAGACTGTGTTGCCACCGGTGATGCGGCCGTAGTCACGACAGCATGGGAGGCGGTAGCGGAAACGAGGCTAGATTGGTTGCCGCTGCAACCCATCCGAGGACAAACCACCCTGCTCCCATCTCAAGGCGCATTAAAGGATTTGAAGTGCACGGTCTGTCATGAAGGATACACACCACCCGCGAAAGGCAATGTGCATTGTATTGGCGCTACCTATGGTCTCAACGAAACATCGACGGAAGAGCGCAAAGCAGATCACAAGACCAATATTCAACAACTGTTGTCAAACCTCCCCTCTCTGGACTCCGCGATTGGCTCTGAAAGCCTCGTAGGGCACGCAGCTGTGCGTTGCGCGACCGCCGACTACTTGCCCATTGCAGGCCCCGTACCGAATGAAACTGAATTCATGACCACTTTCGAGCAGCTTCGGCACGACCGAAAGCGTTTCATCAACGAGAAGCAGCCAAACATTAAAGGCTTGTATGTTCTGACAGGGCTGGGGTCTCGCGGGTTGACGTCTGCGCCGCTACTTTCCGAACTTCTAGTGTCTCAGATGATGAGCGCACCGCCTCCTGTGACTCGCTACCTTCACCAAGCTGTCTCACCTGCGCGGTTTTTGAAGCGACGTCTGGTGAAAGGCTAGCGCTAATGAAAAACGTCATACATCAAAGCGTAATCACACTGGTGGCCTGCCTGGTATTGGCCTCAACGGCGACTGCTAATCCACCGCAGGTATTCGACTACGTCGCCAAAGAGACTCGTGCTATTGACCGCGATCATTTCACGCAGGGTTTACTGATCTGGGATGAAGCGCTCTGGGTGAGTTCAGGCCTCTACGGTGAATCCTTCGTTTCTCGCTACGATTGGCCAACCATGGCGAACCGAAAGGTCACCCAACTACCCGATCAGTATTTTGCAGAGGGTCTTGCTGAGCTCAATGGCAGGATCTACGTGCTCACCTGGCGATCTCAGGACTTACTGGTATTGGATCCCAATTCAATGAAAATCATCGAAACCCACCCCCTTGTAGGAGAAGGCTGGGGCGTTACCAGCGATGGCAGCCAGCTCTGGATCTCGGATGGCACTCACCGGCTTGGCGTTTGGGAAGACGGCGAAGTAAAACGAACGATTGAGGTGACTTACGACGGTAAGCGTGTCTCTCGGCTTAATGAACTCGAGTGGATCGACGGGGAAATCTGGGCAAATGTATGGCTGACAGACCAGATAGTTCGAATAGACCCCACTTCTGGCATAATCACCAGTATTATTGACGTACGTGGATTACTTCCGCGCGGTGAACGGCGGCGTGATACAGACGTCTTAAACGGCATTGCGGTAGATCCCAAAACAGGCGCAATTTGGTTGGGTGGTAAACGCTGGCCCTCCCTCTTCAATGTTGAGCTCATTGAGCGCATAACCCGGTAACCTCAGGACACATCATGAACGCAGTCGTAACGCCCTCCACCCATCCAGCATTTGAGCTAACGCGTCGCGTCCCTATCGAGTCACTGGGTTTGGAAGTTCAGGAATATATCCACAAAGCGACCGGCGCGCGCCACCTTCATATGGCCACCAACTCGGATGAAAATGTCTTCATGGTGGCTCTGAAGACCGTACCGGAGGACTCAACGGGGGTTGCTCACATACTGGAGCACACCGTTCTATGTGGCAGCGAAAAGTATCCCGTGCGCGATCCGTTTTTCATGATGCTTCGCCGATCGCTCAACACCTTCATGAATGCCTTTACGAGCTCAGATTGGACGGCCTATCCCTTTGCCACACAGAATCCCAAGGATTTCGACAATCTACTGTCGGTATATCTCGACGCTGTTTTCTTTTCTCGACTCGACCCTCTCGATTTCGCTCAAGAAGGCCACCGGGTAGAGCTACTTTCCGATGACACAGACGCACCTCTGGTTTACAAAGGGGTTGTTTTTAATGAGATGAAAGGGGCGATGTCGTCTATTTCGTCTGTACTGTGGGATCGATTGTGTTTCGAGCTCTTCCCTACCAGTACTTATCACCACAACAGCGGTGGTGACCCCGAGGCTATCCCAGACCTCAGCTATGATCAGCTAATAGCCTTCTATAAGGGGCACTACCATCCAAGTAACGCCATTTTACTGACTTTTGGTAATCTTCCGGTGTCGCAGCATCATGATGTCTTTGAGCGGGAGGCTTTGAGCCGGTTTGAGCGCTCTGATGAGCATATCGAGGTCACTCTCGAGCAGGCCTTCGACGCGCCCAAACGCGCTGAGCATCACTATGCGTTAGAAGACGCCGATACCGACAACAAAACCCACCTCATCATGGGCTGGAAACTGGGTGAGAGCGCTGACCTTGATGCAATGCTGGAAGCACAGTTGTTGTCGTCCGTTCTCATGGAAAATAGCGCCTCGCCATTAATGCAATGGCTGGAGACCAACGACTTGGGTTTGGCACCCTCGCCGCTCTGTGGCCTTGAAGACTCAATGCGCGAAATGGTGCTCTGTTGTGGCATCGAGGGCAGCAACCAGAACTGTGTGGATGACTTTGAAACGCAGGTACTCGATGTCATTCGTCGCACAGCTGAGGAAGGCGTGAGCTTGGATCGCTTGGAAGCCATTCTTCATCAGATTGAGCTCCAGCAAAGAGAAGTAACCGGTGATGGTATGCCTTACGGCCTCAACCTCATGCTTAGAGCACTGGGGGCGGCCACACATAACGGTGACGCCGTTGCTGCCCTCGACTTGAGTCCCGCTGTCGAGCGATTGAGAGCCAAGATGCGTGAGCCGAATTTCATTAAAAAACGGCTGAATGCGTTGGTTCTAGATAATCCGCACCGAATCACCTTATCCGTGGCACCCAATCCTGATCTCGATGAACTCAGAAAGGAACGCGAGGCGCAACGACTCGCCGATCTGCGAGCCAATCTGGATGAGGATGCGATTGCTAACGTGCGCAAGCTCGCAAGCGATCTCGAGCAACGCCAAAATCAGGTCGATGATGTCAGCATCCTGCCCAAAGTGGGTCTCGCTGATATCCCCAAGGATGTTCTAACACCCAACCTTGACGCGAGCCCATTGACTGAGGGTAAGCGACACATCGTGGGCGAAGCGGGAACCAATGGGCTGGTTTATCAGCAAATGGCGCTCGCCCTGCCCACCCTCACCGAGGAACAGCAAAGCGAGCTGCCGCTGTTGTGCGCTGTCGCATCAGAGGTAGGCATAAACAATGCCTCCTACCTCGAAGTACAGGACCGACAATCGGCGACTGTCGGTAGTTTGGGTCTGAGCGTATCAACACGCGCATCACGCACCAATATTGCTCAGGCCTCGGGTTTTCTTGTCGTGTCCTCAAAGGCACTGGCAAATCGGATGGCCGAGCAGTCAAATTTAATGATCGATACCTTGACCTCAGCCTCGTTTAACGAAGGTGGGCGCATCAAAGAGCTCATTAGTCAGATGCGCGCCCGCCGTGATCAAAGCATCAGCGGCGCGGGCCACAGCCTAGCCATGACAGCGGCGAGTGCTGGTATGAGCCCTCTCGCATCGCTGTATCATCGACAAAGTGGTCTGGAGGGAATCAAACGCTTACGTCAAATAGACGACCGCCT
This sequence comes from Pseudomonadota bacterium, assembly GCA_002862405.1. GTDB lineage: Bacteria > Pseudomonadota > Gammaproteobacteria > Pseudomonadales > Halieaceae > Luminiphilus. The sequence continues at coordinate 3,930 of PKCZ01000006.1, read as the reverse complement.
CGCTTATACCGGTGAGGTCGAGAAGATGGGAGCCTCGCTGACAGCCCTCAGAGATCACCTATTATCCACGCACTCAATCAATTTATTGTCGGTCGCCGATCCAAGTCACATTGATGAGGCCATGCAGTGCTTATCTTCAGTCGCCAGTCGCCTCTCAACGCAGAGCTCGGTCGGTGCCTGGTCGCCGACGGAGCAAACTGGGACTGATAATCAGATTTGGGCCGCCAACACGCAGGTCAACTTCTGTGCGAAAGCGTATCCAACCGTACCAAGTGGTCATCCAGACGCACCGGTATTAGCGGTACTTGGGGCCTACTTGCGAAATGGGTTTCTACACCGAAGCATCAGGGAACAAGGTGGTGCTTATGGTGGCGGCGCCAGTCACGACGCGAACGTGGGCGCCTTCCGGTTTTTCTCGTACCGCGATCCCCGCAATCTTGAGACGCTGGCCGACTTCGATGCATCCATAGACTGGTTACTGACCGAAAAACACGATGAGCTGGCGCTTGAGGAAGCCATTCTAAGTGTCATGTCGAGTCTGGATAAACCTGCATCGCCCGCTGGGGAAGTAAAGAAAGCCTTCTACGATGAACTTTATGGTCGAACGGCTGAGCACAAACGCCAGCTCAGAGATGCCATCATCTCAACGACGATTGATGAACTGCAGCGTGTTGCGTCAACTTACTTGCGATCGGATGCGAGCACCTCAGTAATCCTGACAGATGCGAAAACAGCGGCGAGCGATGTGCTAGTCGACTTGGGCTGGACGCAACGCGACCTTACCTAAGGTAATTATTCCAGCTCAAGGACAATGCCCGGCGTTTCCTGACGCCACAGCTCGCGCCAAGTTTGAGAACGGATACCTAGGCGTCCACGAGTCGGGTCTGCCAACGCTATTGATGTTGGTGTCACCTCCTCCACCAGCGTGAAATGTCCCCCATTCCCGGAATCAATCCATGCGATTAAGGGGAATGAACTTTTGTAGAACGCCTCGAGTGTTGATTGCGCGCCTGTAATGAGTGCGCGAATGCCCCTGCGAGCGTTTGTAATTCACTGACTGAGCAGCCCTATCGAAGATGGCGAGCGGTCGTAGGTTCAACCAAAACAGCAGCGAGGTTATCGAGGGCGGCCACCGACGTTGTAATCGATACCTTGTCTCTGAGGCTCATTGCAAGCGCTTCAAGACCACAATCGATGGACAATGTTTGCCGAATAACGGGCAGTAGCAAAGGCTGCTTTGGACTAGCGACGGTGAGCGATGCCTGTCCAGCGAGCGCTGTAACCACGATCAAAAAAAGCCACCAGTCTAAGGGCCTGACGTTCATAGCCCCGGCTCGACTCGCGAAACTCGACTTGTCAGTATTTGGCATATCAGCGTGTAGACAGTGACGACACCGAGAATAAACGGCCGAAGCTGCCCTCTTAGCTCGGCAATATCCTGAGTAACCTCCTCATCCACAACCATCGCCTCAGTAAGCTCAACGGGGAGTTATAGCGCGTTGTTTATAAGGGCATCGATGGGAGTGACTGCTGTGGGAAATGCTGTTAGTGATGCCAGAATGATGGCGAACGATTGACTGTATTGACGCATAAAGAGCCTCCTTGGTCTGGTTTAAAAAGTCCCGTCCGGGACTAACCCAGCCTGTCCGAGGCTCCCTCTATGAGGAACATCAAAAAGCGTAACGCGCGGTCGCTAAGCACCTAACGTCATCAGTTGCTCGTACCTACGACGCTACGGCCATCTTCAGCACCTGCCCATAGCCAGAAACCACAGGCACATCATCAAGCACGCCTTTTTGCTTTAGCAGCGATCGGAGTTTTGGCAAGTTGTAGCAGGGAACACCCGCCATGAAATGGTGTTCCATGTGATAGTTAACGTTATTGGGTGCAAGCAGGAATCGCTGCCAAAATGGCGCCTCCACGGTACGCGTGTTCAGTCGGACATCAGCGTCATAAAGGTCTGTTACGACTGCGTGCTCCCCTACCTGTCTTAAGCGCACCACCCACATGTAAGACGTCAGAAATGTGAACATCCAAACGAACCAGGTCCAGCCGATACCGAGAGCTGATAAAGCCGCGATAAACACCCCATGTACGAGAATCTGTTTGGCGACCAAGTGGCGAGAACCATGCGTTTCGCGACTCATCTGACTCGAGGTGCCCCTTGCCAGCGCACGCAATAGCTTCAATCCGGTCGTACCGAGTAAATCTCGACGCCATTTTCGATACAGACTGTCGCGCGAAATTGGGTAGGCCTGATAGTTGGGTAAATCAGGATCGTCATGACTGCCCGCGAACTTGTGATGTGCCGTGTGGCCCCGAGCATAGGATTGAAGGTCGCCTAATGTTGGCAATGCACACAGCCACTGACCGACCCATTGATTGAGAGCACGTGTTTTAAAGAGACTGCCATGTCCGGCCTCGTGCATGAGCACAGCAAGGCTGAGTTGGCGGCCGGGGAGCACTAGCCAAGCAAAGAGAAGCGTCAGCACACCAGGATAGGCAGCGACCAACCAGAGAATTCCAAAAGTCAGCGTCCATGTACGCAATACCATCAGCCACGCCTTGAGGTCGCTACGCCGAAGCAACAGATCACGCTCTTGCGATGTCAGCACCTCGTTGGGTTTCATGATTACTCCTCTTTACTTACGTTCACTAATGGTTGCCGCACTGCGAGATGTTAACATAATCTTCCCTTAACCTAAGGCTCTATAGTCGCGGCAAAACCAACGATGTCCGAGGTTGATCAGCCAGTAAAATCGCAGCTAACCCTGCTGAGAGAGCAAAGCGATGTTCTCGAGCAGTCGCGTAAAGCATGGCTGGAAGACAGTCTTGTGGGCTTCCCCTTGTGGAAGCTCAATTACGCCGTCAGTGACATTGTTCACCTGCTCGCGACACTGGACGAGCCCGAAGCGATAAAGCTAGGCAAGCGCTGGGTTAAGCTACAGCAAAAGCTGAGTGAGGGCATTGCTTGGTTGAGAACCATTGATCTCTTGAGAAACTCCTTGAACGAGTCAGACCTTAACAAAATCGCGAGCGCAGTTGCCAGGCTGTCGTCAAAGCCCGTGAGTAAATGTCACAAACTCATGGCGAAGCCCGAATGGGTTCGTATCAGACGCTGGTGGTTCGGTTACCTTGAATCATTACCCCCACGTGATCCAGCGGAAGTCCTGACCATCGCCATGACTGAGCGTGCTGAACATCGATTCCTAAAACTACGAAATCGCGTTCTCAAACATGATAACGACAAGGACTGGCTCAAACTGGAGAACGCGGCGGGTGAGTTAAAAGCGATGCTGTCATTAGACGCAGCGTCTAACCGGAGCTATCAAGTGCGGGTGAGCCTGCTCAGCGATATCGAATCTCATCTACGACTCTGGCGTCAGTCGCATGCGCGTCTACCGCTGTTAAAACTTCTGTCGGAAACACCTGAGGTTGATGATGGTGCACGCTTGGCTGACAGCATGGCTAAGATCAGGCTTCAAGAACGGCTCAGCGCTCACCGGCGTAAAGAGCGCGTTAGGAAATTATTGATCAAACCTAGCGAGGACTGACGACTTACGACTAGAAATAAGTCAGTTTCAGCATCGACAAAATGCCGACTGAATAAGCCAGCGAAATCGGAAAGCCAAAGCGCAGGTAGTCACTCCGGGTATAGCCACCAATGTTCTGAACGATCAAGTTCGTGGCATAGCCATAGGGAGTCAAAAATGATCCGCTCGCCGCAAACGCAACCGCCAGACCAAAGGGCACAACGTCCACATTGAGGTTCTGGGCAAGCCCGTATCCGATGGGAAACACTAGTGCTGCGGCCGCATTATTGGTGACCAATTCTGTTAGTGCCAAGGTCAGGAAAAAGATAATAATTAGCGCTATGAGGGGGGTTTGATCAGCCAACATCGGCATGGCCCATGACATACCCGTACTGAT
>PKCZ01000188.1 GCA_002862405.1 Pseudomonadota bacterium | reverse complement strand
CTCGTATTAACGACTGTTTTTTTGCTCTTGAATTGCACTGCGCTCTCCCTGTGGTGCCCGAGAAAAGGACACAAACGGTATCCCAAGGTTTAACATTGACGCAAAATATAACTAGCGTCAACTTAGTATAGTATCAGTCCGGCCTATTACAGTTCTATTTCAGACCGAATAAACGTTCCCAAAACTGGCTAACTTGTCACATTTCGAACCGTTGCTGCAGGCAAGACACAGAGCCGATCGTTCAAGTATTTCCACCCAATCGCATAGACACACCACTGTCCCACCACCCAAAGGAACCATGCGTCAGCATCTACAGACCAAGTCCCCGACATCGTTAGGGCAAGTGGCAAACCAGCGAATACAAATGCGATGGAGACCCCGGTCAATGTGTTAGCGCGAACACTAGGCTGTCCGCCAGCGTCTAGGTATGCAAATAAAACGTTGTGGAAGTGCTGGTTATCAGGATTAAGCGGAGAGACCCCTCGCCGTAATCGCCGCCCCATACTCCAAATCAAATCGGCTACGGGGTAAAACACAAAAGACAACAGCCACCACACCGACACATCCGACGTATTTGACACCACAACTAAGCTCAATCCCGCTAAGGCCCCTAAAAAATAAGCGCCACCATCTCCCAAAAAGAAGCGTCCGCTGACCAGATTAAATACTAGGAACAAAAGACATCCCACGAGCGCGGCTAGCAGAAAGGGAACCAACTCGGGCGGAGCGACAATGACCAAAGCTGCAAACGCGCAGGCGCTGACTCCTGCGACAAGACCATTTGCGCCGTCCGCGGTGTTGAACGCATTGGGTATGAAAGCCACGCAAAGAGCGGTGAATGACCCTGCTACCAACGGAGTCGATCCAACAATCAGATCGACCCATAAAATTCCAACGGGTTGGAGCACCAAACCGGGCGCAAAATACATCGTCAGTAAGCCCGCAATCAACATCATAGAAAAGCGTATTCTTGCCGACAGCAGGCCACTCAAATCTTCATAAACGCCAATCATAAAAAACACCAAACAGGCGCACATAATTAGCGCCTCTTCCATTAGCGGCAGGTACAAACCTGAGTAAGCTTGATAACCCAAATGCATGATCATGTAGGCGACGATTGCGACACCACCGAGGCGCGTTGCTTGAACCTTTGAGATTCCGTGCTTACTCGCTGAATCGCTTCCACCAAATGACAGCATGTAGTTGCAAATAAGCATTGCGAGCAGACCGGCCGCACCACCTATCAGCACAACCAGCCCCCAAGCCAGTACGGCCTGTGGAATGGTGAGTCCTAAACGATCGGTGAAGCTCATTTTTTACCTAATGCTCTCTATCGCATAAGCCAGTTGACATTACCGTGCACCCATTACGATTATGTTTCAATCTAGTGGTGATATTTCACGGCCAACTGGGGCTAAACCGACATCCAGCTGGATATCAGCCGCAACCACTTTTAAATTTATACAGCGATAACTTACAAACGGACTTTAGGCTTAGGTAATGGTAGCCGGCACACCAAAAGCACTCCAAAAAGCGTACCGTAGACAACGGCATCCCCCACATCCGAACGCGACAACCAAAGCAGATGTAGCCATCCCAAAACTGCCACGGCGTAGGTCAGCTTGTGAAGCTGCCGCCAATGCCGACCCATTTTCCTTCGGATTGTGTGCGCAGAGGTGATCCCTAGGGGGACCAGTATTAACCACGCCAAAAAGCCTACCAACACATAGGGGCGCTCGGCGAGCTCTTCAACCAGCTGCTCACCCGACCAGCCAATATACACCTGCGCGAATACCAGTAAATGCAATGTCGCGTAGAACCAAACGTAGAGCCCCAGCATACGGCGGTAACGTGCGAGGCGCGGCCATCCATTGTGTGCGAGCGGTGTAGCCAACAAAACCAGTACCAAAAAGCGCATCACCCACTCACCGGTGACATGCATGAGATGCTCTGCAGGGTCAGGGCCTAGCGAATTCGTTGCGACGGCTCGCACCAAGATCATGAGGGGCAACAGACAGGCCACAAAAACGGCTACGCGTATTGTCGGATTCCAACGTAGTGACGGCTTCGCGACTGAGTTAGAAGCCTGACTACTCGCTCTGTCAGCGCGCGCATTGCCATCAAGCGCGCTTTCATTGCCGACGTTTACATCAATAGAACCGGGCAAGATCCATTCCCTTGTAGAGGTCGGCCACCTGCTCCGCATAGCCGTTAAACATCTTGGTCCGCACACGATTTGGGTTAAACAAGGATGAAGGCAGTCTTCGCTCCCAGGCCTGTGACCAACGAGGATGGCTAACTTCGGGGTTCACGTTGGCATAAAACCCATATTCTTGCGGTGCCAAGTCTTGCCAGCTGGTTTTGGGCTGGCGGTCAGTCACATTAATCTCAACAATCGACTTAATGTTCTTAAAGCCGTATTTCCAGGGAACGATGAGTCGAAGGGGCGCGCCACTTTGATTAGGCAGGGTCTTTCCGTACAAACCAACCGTCATCAACGTCAGTGGATTCATCGCCTCATCGATCCGCAAGCCCTCGCGATACGGCCAGTCAATGATCGAGGTAAACGAGCGTGTGCCTCGCATCTCCGAGCGACGATACAGCGTCTTGAACTCGATGAATTTGCCTTCCGCTTTGGGCTCAAACCGGTCAAGCAGTTTTGACAGCGGAAAGCCAATCCACGGCACGACCATGGACCAAGCTTCAACACAGCGGAACCGGTAAATGCGTTCCTCAAGATCAAACCCACTTAAGACATCTTCAAGGTGTAGCTTGCCCGGTTTGTTGACCATCCCACCGACTTTGATTTCCCAGGGGTCGGTCGTCATTGCGCCGGCGTAACGCGCCGGGTCTGACTTGTCGGTCCCAAACTCATAGAAGTTGTTGTAGGTGGTTGCCGCCTCATAGGGCGTCAAATCTTCAGTGGCTTTGAAGGGCGTATCGTCTGTCGCCGTCGTGAAATTAAGGTCTTTGAGCGCCTTTGGCTGAGCAATCGTCTCACCGACAGCTGTTATACCCGCGCCTACTGCCGCCGCCTTCATCAAATTACGCCGATTCAACCAAACAGACTCGGGGGTGATCTCTGAAGATGCAATCTGAGGAACGGTTTTCCAGTCGTTTTTGGACATGCGAAGTGTGCTCGGTCTATGAAGAGAATCTTTTCCACAAACCACCGTCATCGGTGGCCCAGAAACTCTCTATCTTAATCAATAAACGCGGTTGAAAGTTCGCTAGTTCATGAACGGACGCATTCTTTACTCTAAGCGTCGCTCACAAAGCATCGTTATTCCCTTCTACCGACCCTTCTGCCTTGCGGGAAAAACTGTACCGGTGATTGGATGAACGAGCATTCCTTTATGAGTACTTATGAACACTGAGCGTCTAATAAACCCGGTCTAAACCTCATTCGAAAGTCCTTTTACTACTCTGACTCGAGCACAGGCGCCAACCAGCGGCGAGATTCATCTGTCGCCTCGGAACGCGCATTTGTATAGGCCTCGAGTTGATCGCTCTTAATTTTCCCAAGATTAAAGATGTAAGCTCCCCAAAAAGGTCCTTTTCTACGATGCAAAGAAAGACCAAGCGGAGAATGGCGGCTCAACACATCCATTTGCGCAGAAAATAGCGAATAAACGGCTTTACATCGGCGCTTTGTGCGGTCCTAACATTTACGTAGCGCCGCTCAACCACTACATTAAGCGCCCCGTAAGAAGACCAGATTAAAAGCACCCTATTGAAATTCGTGACGAGGAGTCCCTAGTGAGCAACTACTTCAACACCCTGCCCCTGCGCGTGCAGCTAGAAGAACTTGGCAAGTGCCGTTTCATGGAGCCAGAAGAGTTTGCCAATGGCGTGGATGCCATCAAGGATAAGAAAATCGTTATCGTCGGCTGTGGTGCTCAAGGCTTGAACCAGGGTTTGAACCTGCGTGACAGTGGCCTAGATGTTTCCTATGCACTTCGTGAGTCAGCCATTACCGAGCAACGCGCATCCTTCCTTCGCGCAACGGAGAACGGCTTCACCGTCGGCACCTATGAGGAACTCATTCCACAAGCGGACATGGTTCTCAACCTGACGCCTGATAAGCAGCACACCGACGTGGTCACCACGGTGCAGCCCCTTATGAAGCACGGATCCTGTCTTTCGTACTCACACGGCTTCAACATTGTTGAAGAAGGCATGCAGGTGCGTGAGGACATCACCGTCATCATGGTCGCCCCAAAGTGTCCCGGTACCGAGGTTCGCGAGGAGTACCTGCGTGGCTTTGGCGTTCCAACGCTAATCGCCGTTCACCGCGAAAACGACCCCAACGGTAACGGCCTCGAGCTTGCAAAAGCTTACGCGGCGGGCACCGGTGGTCATCGCGCAGGCGTTCTCGAGTCTTCATTCATTGCTGAGGTGAAATCGGATCTCATGGGTGAGCAGACCATCCTCTGCGGCATGCTTCAGACAGGTTCTATCCTGTGTTTTGATCGCATGGTCGAGCTCGGTATCGAGCCCGGCTACGCAGCGAAGCTTGTTCAGAACGGCTGGGAAACGGTTACTGAGGGCTTAAAGCATGGCGGCATCACCAACATGATGGATCGCTTGACCAACCCCGCGAAGATCCGTGCTTACGATCTTGCAGAGGACATGAAAGAAATTCTGCGTCCACTCTTTGAGAAGCACCAAGACGACATCATGTCTGGCCACTTCTCTAAGACCATGATGGCAGACTGGGCCAACGACGATATCAATCTGCTGACATGGCGTGCCGAGACGAACGCGACAGCGTTCGAAGAGCAGCCACTGACAGATCAGAACATTGAAGAGCAGACCTACTACGATCAGGGCATTCTCATGGTCGCCATGGTTAAGGCAGGCGTTGAGCTCGCGTTCGAGACCATGGTCTCTGCAGGCATCATCGACGAGTCGGCTTACTACGAGTCGCTCCACGAGACACCGCTCATTGCCAATACCATTGCGCGTAAAAAGCTCTACGAGATGAACGTTGTAATCTCAGATACCGCTGAATACGGTAACTACCTCTTTGATCAGGCGGCGCGCCCACTGCTTCAGGACTTCGTTGCAGGTCTTGGTGCTGACGTGATTGGCGGCGGCATGACAGGCAGCAATTCGGTCGACAATAAAACCTTGATTGCCGTTAACGCTGAAATCCGCAATCACCCGGTTGAGCTTATTGGTGAGGAATTGCGTGGTTATATGACAGGCATGAAAGCCATTTAACCACTAAAAAATCAGAGAAACGGTCCACTGCACAGGCACTGGGCCGTTTTTCTTGCCCGATTGTGGGTTCACATTGAAGCTGTGCTCAGGGAACGTGACGTAGAGTTGGTATGTTCCTCAGCTTAACTGCACACTCGTTAGCTGAGGCAGATGAATAGTTTTCTGGAGAAACGATGAAATTACTCGTGACGGGCGGCGCAGGCTACGTGGGAGCGCACACGGTCCATGCACTCCTTGCACAAGGCCACGAGGTCGTCATTCTCGATAACTTGAGCACGGGGCATAAGTGGGCGCTTCAGGACTGTGAACTCATCACCATTGACCTTCGCGATGAAACAAACCTGGTGCGCAACCTAAAAGGTCGTGGCTTTGAGGGTGTACTGCATTTCGCCGCCAAATCACTCGTGGGCGAATCAAAGAATCAGCCGGCCATGTATTACCAGAACAACGTGGGTGGCACGACGAACCTCGTGCGCGCCATGCAGGCCGCAGACATTCAGCGACTGGTGTTCTCCTCGACGGCCGCCATTTTTGGTAACCCCGTGTCAGACCTTATTGATGAGGCACACCCCAAGACACCCATCAACGTTTATGGACAAACCAAGCTGGTGGTAGAGCAGATGCTCGAGGCCGTAACAGCAAGCTCGGATTTCAGTGCCACCTGCCTTCGCTACTTCAATGCGGCAGGCGCCAACAACGCAGCAAACCTCGGTGAGTGGCATGAGCCCGAAACACACCTTATTCCGAATGCACTTCGGGCCGCAGCCGGCACAGGGAACCCCCTAACCCTGTTCGGAGATGACTACCCAACAGCCGACGGCACCTGCGTCCGCGACTACATCCACGTTGACGATCTAGCCAGTGCACACGTGGCGGCCATAGACGCCGTGACGGAGTCGGGTGTATTTGGCACCTACAATTTGGGGAATGGAAACGGCTACTCAGTAAAGGAAGTCATTGCCGCCTGCGAGAAAGCCGTGGGATCGGATATTCCCTTTGCGATTGGCCCGCGGCGGGAAGGCGACCCTGCAACCCTCGTGGCAAGTTCTCAGAAAGCGCGTGATGAACTCGGCTGGACACCGACTCACGACAGTATCGACGAGATTGCGCAAAGCGCCTGGAACTGGGAGTGCTACCGTCGCGATACGCTTGCCTGACGGAACATTCAGCGCTCTAAATTAAGCCTCTTAAGAGACACCGCAACCAGTCACAAGAACCAGCAACACCACCATAGCAGCATTACTGGGACGTCTTAGATAGGAGTTCTGGTAAGCGTCAGCTATGAGGTAGAACCAAACTAAGCAACACCAAACTAGGCGCCGAAGAATATTTGCCCCATCACACGGTTGGGAAACAGCGTAAACAAACCCGTCAAAATCAACGCGAGGCCATAGAGCAGCTGCATATTGAGTTGATGCGCCTTGATGTTGCCAACGCGCGCAAAATAGACCCCCGTGCATAAGGTCAGCACAGTCCAAGCGCTGAGGAGATGGATTGGGCTGTAGGCGCCCCACAACTGAATCTTGGAGATGAAAAACGAGGAGATCGACACGTACATCATGAGGCTGACCCAGATATAGCCCAGCACCTTGTGCTGAGATGTTCCCTTCGCAGTCATCAGCTGCACCCCACCAATCATCACAGCAAGCAGTGCCATCAGGGCATGGCTGGGAATCGGTCGCGCTTCCGAAAACAGGAGGTCCATATTACATTCACGAAAAATTCTAGGCGGACCGTACCGACAATGACGATAAAGATCCACAGTCCTCGCCCCTCCACGATTTATCGCGCCTTAATATTGGCTCTAATGCTCATCGGTCTGCCACTCTCGGCGAGCGCCGACAACCTGACCGTAAGTGTCAACAACATCAAAAAAGCCGGTGAGATTCATGTCGCTGTCTATGATAATGCCGAGGCGTTTGAGGCTGATCGGGGCGAGAAAGGTGGCGCGGCGCCCGGTATCACAGAAGGCACCATTGCGATGGTAGAGCCCGGGTCCGTGACCTACGTCTATGAGTTACCGCCCGGCACCTATGCCATCGGCATCTTTCATGACGTCAACCTGAATAACAAAATGGATAACAACTTCTTCGGCGTCCCAAAAGAGCAGTACGGCTTTTCCAATAACGCCACCGCACTTTTCGGTCCCCCCGATTTTGAGGATGCGGCCTTTTTATTGAATGGCAGCACAGCGCAATCTATTGACCTCTAGAAACTTACCGATAGAAAAAAGCGGCTGCGGAAGGCATAGCTAGCAAGGACAGACTTCGTGCACAGTCCAAGCCTTTTTAGACCCGTAGCTCATCACGATTAGCGAAGTGCTCCAACGCCTCAGGGTTTGCCAGCGCATCCACATTATTCACCGGACGACCGTGTACGACTTCCCGCACGGCGAGTTCTACGATTTTTCCGCTTAACGTTCTGGGTATTTCAGGCACCTGAATAATCTTCGCTGGTACATGGCGTGGCGTTGCGTTCTGGCGAATCGTCGAGCGCACTGCCTGCTCCAGGGAGTCATCCAGCGCTTCACCTTCGCGAAGCACCACAAACAATACAACGCGTACATCGTCTTCCCAGTCCTGCCCGACCACAATACTCTCGACAATGGCGTCGAGCTTTTCGACCTGACGGTAAATCTCGGCAGTGCCAATGCGGACCCCACCCGGGTTGAGAACCGCATCAGATCGCCCATGAATGATGGCACCGTCCTCGGGCGTGAGTTCGCCGTAATCGCCGTGACACCAGACGTTATCGAACTGAGCGAAGTACGCGCAGTGGTATTTCCCACCGTCTTCGTCGTTCCAAAAACCAATGGGCATACTGGGGAACGACTGCTTGCAGATCAGCTCGCCTTTGCCGCTAGTAAGTGGTGCACCGGTGTCATCCCAAAACTCAACCGCCATACCCAGTGCGCGGCACTGTATTTGACCTGTGTAAACAGGGCGTGTCGGACAGCCACCGACAAAGCAGGAAATGATGTCGGTACCACCTGCTATCGACGCCAGTAATAAATCTTCTTTTACGTCCCGATAAACATACTCAAAGCTTTCGTGAGACAGTGGTGAGCCTGTCGATAAAATGGTGTTGAGGCTCGAAAGGTCATGCGATTCACGGGGTCTAAGCCCTGCCTTCTCGATACCCGAGATGAACTTCGCACTGGTGCCGAACACGGTAATGCGCTCACGATCAATCGTGTCGAGAAGGACCTTGCCGTCATCGGCAAAGGGAGAGCCGTCATACAAAATTAGCGCTGCACCGCTGGCAAAACCCGACACCAACCAGTTCCACATCATCCAGCCGCAGGTGGTGAAGTAGAACAATGTGTCCTCTGGCCCGATATCACAGTGAAGCTGATGTTCCTTGAGGTGCTGAATGAGCGTGCCGCCAGCACCATGCACAATACACTTGGGCACACCGGTCGTACCCGACGAGTACATGATGTAAAGCGGATGATCGAAAGGCAGCTGTTCAAACGCGATGTCGGTGACACTCGCTTGCTCGTGCAGCCAGTTCGAAAACAATACGGCGCCTTCTATATCTTCAATACCTGCGATATTGGTTGCTTTTTCAACTACTTCGACGATAACCACCTGCTCGAGGCTATCGATCTCCTCGGCGATTTGACGCACCTTCTCGAGGGAATCGTGCGCCTTGCCGTTGTAGTAGTAGCCATCCGCCGCGAACAATACCTTGGGTTTTACCTGCCCAAACCGATCCATCACGCCCTGAAAGCCAAAGTCAGGAGAGCACGATGTCCATACAGCACCCAAGCTCGTCGCTGCCAACATGGCGACGACGGTTTCAGTGACATTGGGCATGAAACACGCCACTCGATCACCCGGCTCGATACCGCGCGCTTGCAGAGCAGCGGCAATCGCAGCCACTTGTGCATAAAGCTCGTCGAAAGTGGTCTCTTTACGCGTGCCATTTTCGAGCAGTGACACAAGGGCTGTTGCATCGCCGCGGCGTCTTAACAAGTTCTCAGCAAAATTCAGACGAGCGTCAGGAAACCACGACGCGCCGGGCATTTTGTCAGCATCGCGGACCACGACTTCGCTTTTTTCGCTTCCGATGACCTCACAGTGGTCCCAAATACATCGCCAGAAATCATCAGTAGCCGTGATCGACCAGCGATGTAGCGCTTCGTAGGTCGATACATCAACCTCGGGAAATCGCTCTGTAACGAAAGCACCAAATACCGTGAGCGCAGAACGAGCAACGCGATCTCGGCTCGGACGCCATAGCGGGGGTGGGCTCTCGGTTACGCCACCCTCGCTGGGAGTACCTACCACCGTATCGGTCATTCGTCTGCCTGTTGGCGTCGATTGACCTCGTTGAGAAACGCGCCCGCCGCGGCGTCTTCCGCTCGCAGCGCTTTGAGCAGTTCAACCAGGTTGCGATCGCGCTCGTTTTCGAGCTGCATGACGGTTCGACCCGCTGCTTGCTCGTCTGATTGCTCAACAATGCGGTCAATCAGCGCCTCATCTAGGTCGGGTACATCCATGAGCTTGGTCCATGGCCATTCAAGACAGGGGCCAAACTGCTCAAGAAAATGTTTCATACCGGCTTGGCCACCGGCCACGCGATAGGTCTCAAAGAGTCCCTTTTGTGCCCAGCGCAAACCGAAACTATGCGTGATGATGTCGTCGATCTGACCGGTCGTCGCCACGCCATCCTTAACTAACCACAGCGCCTCACGCCACAGCGCCTCTAGCAAGCGATCACCGACATGCGCTGGCACCTCGGCACCCAATACCACCGGTTTCATGGAAACCGACTCGAGGTAATCACTGGCCCGTTGCGTAACCTCAGCGGGCACTGCAGGCGAAGCTACCAGCTCAACCAGCGGCAACAGATAAACCGGGTTATACGGGTGCGACACAATGATCTGCTCGGGTCGGAGGGTACCTTCCTGAAGCTCGCTGGGCATAAATCCGGAGGTTGAGGAAGCGACAATGGCATTCGCATCACAGCTCTCCTGAATGCTCTTTAAAACCGCCTGCTTGACCTCGATACGCTCGGGTGTCGACTCCTGAATGTAGAACGCACCTTCAACCGCATCTGCCGCTGATGATGCGATGCATAAGCTACCTTCCTTGGGTACAACATCGCAGAGCGCAGGCATTGCCTCCCGTCCCCGCTCTATGACGGCATGCAGAATGCGCTCCGCATCAGCACTGGGATCAAAAAAGCGAACATCCCAGCCGTTCAATAAAAACCGCGTCGCCCAACCTGAGCCAATCACACCACCGCCGATGATGGCGGCAGTTCGTCGCTTATCCGGCATTACAACGGATCTCTTTTCACCAATTTAAGTTCGGCACGCACCTCCTCAGGGGTCATAATCTCCACTCCCATGGCCCTGATGATGCCCGATGCTTTTTCAACCAGCTCCGCATTACCTGCCAAGCGCCCACGCTCTAACCAGAGGTTGTCCTCAAGGCCGACACGGACATTACCGCCTGACAGAACGGCGGCGGCGACAAAAGGCATCTGATTTTTACCAATACTAAAGGCTGAGTGAACCCAGTTGCTGGGTACGTTATTCACCATCGCCATGAAGGTATTTATGTCATCGGGTGCACCCCACGGAATACCCATGCAAAGCTGAACCATAACAGGGTCTTTAATGACGCCCTCGTCGACCAACTGTTTGGCAAACCAAAGGTGCCCCGTGTCGAATGCTTCGATCTCAATCTGGATCCCGAGGTCGGTCATACGCTGTGCCATATCGCGCAACATGCCGGGCGTATTGGTCATCACGTAGTCGGCTTCGGCAAAGTTCATGGTCCCGCAGTCGAGCGTCGCAATCTCGGGTCGGCAGACTTCAAGATGCTCGACCCGCTCAGCTGCCGACACCATGTCAGTTCCCGCCTCCTGCAAGGGCAACGGTGCCTCGGGTGGACCAAAAACAATATCTCCGCCCATACCTGCGGTCAGATTCACCACAACATCGGTATCAGAGGCACGAATGCGTTCAACAACTTCTTTATAAAGGTGAACATCGCGCGCCGGCGCGCCGGTTTCAGGATCCCGCACGTGACAATGAACAACCGCCGCGCCTGCCTTTGCCGCCTCGACGGCATCATTCGCTATTTGCTTGGGACTGCGCGGCACTTTGTCACTCCGATCTTGCGTACCTGCGGAGCCTGTCAGCGCGGCAGTGATAAAAACTTTTTTACGCATGGCTAATGGCATGGTCGGTTTTCCTTTTGTGTCACTCTCGTTATCGTTATTTTTTAGCTTCTAATCACTCATCTAAGCTTTTGATTTTAAGCCCAGTCAGTGAACCCGCTACTCAGAAGCCCTTTGTTCGGGCGGCCCTGTTCAAGGCTCGAGCCCGAGACATGATCTCGTCGCGATCAATGTAGACTCCTTGAAAGTGTCGCTTACCTGACCTTGTAAAGGCATCCCGCCCGTGGAGTACACGGCGATTGTCAAAACACATGATGTCACCGGCGGTCAGGCGGAACTTCAATTCGAACTCGGGTTGATTGGCCATGCGGTGAAATAACCGCAGTGCATCGTAGGATCGGCTCACATCTTCATTGGCCATCGCTGGGAAGGCACGAACCGGATAAAACGCGCGAATCGTCGGCGTATCGCAGCCAGGCAAATAATCGAT
>PKCZ01000207.1 GCA_002862405.1 Pseudomonadota bacterium | reverse complement strand
CAGTCGCAGGTAACCGCCCTAAATGCATTGACCTGCAAATTAAAATCATCCCGCTTCCGCAGTCAAAATGTATGGCTGCAAAACAGACATCATACGCTCGGGAACGGAGCCAACAAGGTAGGTTCCTTCATCACGGGCTTCTTCCTTACGGACGCCACCTTCGCGGTGGAGTCGCGCGACTAGGTCGTAGCGCTCATGAGGAACCAGTAAACGCAGTTGGGTAAAATCGGCCTCAATGATAGCCTCCATCTTGCCATGCAGGGCGTCGAGTCCCTCACCGGTGTGAGCGCTTATGAAGAGTGCCTCTGGGTAGCGAATCGAGAGATCATGGCACCTTACCTCGTCCCAAAGTGCGTCGAGCTTGTTAAATACTGTAATGATCTTTTTATCCTTAGCGCCGATATCCTTCAGAACGCTCAGTGTTGTCTCTGCATGGGAGTCAACTTCGGGACAGTTGATGTCTAATAGATGTATCAAAAAGTTAGATACGATAGCCTCCTCCAGTGTAGCTTTGAAAGCATCGACTAGTCGATGAGGGAGGTTACGAACAAAGCCGACGGTGTCTGTGACGATGAGTGACTGTCCAGAGGGTAGGGGACAACAACGGGAAGTCGGGTCGAGCGTAGCAAAGAGTTTATCCTCAGCCAATATGTTAGAATTAGTCAGTTTGTTAAGCAGGGAAGATTTCCCTGCATTGGTGTAGCCAACGATGGCGCAGCTTGGCACTGGCACGGTCATGCGTTTCTTGCGCTGTGTCTGACGATGTTGAATGACACTCTCAAGCTCACGTTTCACACGTGCGATTTGAGTGCGCACCATCCGTTGATCGAGCTCAAGTTGGGTCTCACCCGCATCTCGCTGCATGGACCCGCCACCTCGCTGGCGGCTAAGGTGTGTCCATGCACTTTTCAGACGCGGTAAATTGTGTTCTAGGCGGGCCAACTCAACTTGCAGCACGGCTTCTTTAGTCTGAGCACGGTCGCCGAAAATATCAAGGATCACTTCTTGTCGATCGATCACGAGAATTTTTTCCTCGGCGAGTTCCTCCCAGTTTCGCTGCTGTGCGGGTGTTAACTGATTATCGAAAATAATCACGTCACAATCGTGCGCTTTCGCTTCATCGACAAGCTCTTGGGCTTTGCCTGATCCAACGAGTAGTTTGGCTTGCGGTTTGCGTATAGAGACCATGCACTCGTGTTGGATACCGAAGCCGAGAGTGTCCACTAACTCGCAAAGCTCATCCAATAAGCTGCGAGTATTGCTGACGGTATCGTCAGGGAGCGTCACGCCAATCAGCATGGCGCGCTCGACTACGGTAGGCCTTTCTCTGACGTCGTGCACAGTTTAAGTTTCTTAAGAGCAGAAAGACGCATCTTAAGCGTCCTTAAATTTAAATCCACAACGAAATCAAGATAAACTAGAGCAGATAGCAACGCTCGGCTCCAAACGACATTGAGCTGCCTGATTCTCGCAATCAATAGCCTATGCGTGCTTGCTCTTGAAGACACTAGCCATGCATTAAGTAATTATTTTTGTTCAGCGCATTTATTAGTGAAGAGATCCATAAGTTATTATAGAAAGATTTCCGAGATGTATAGCCCCTACAAAGCAACAGAGTACAATGCTTTGACTTTTGGAATATTTGCACAGCATAGAAATCTAGCTTCTCAAGCTTAGCACTAAAACAATAGACAAAATTACGAATCTAATTATAGAATTCCATTATCCATTTAATAATCAAAATCACCTAACATGTATACACCTGAACAAAAACTTAAAGACTTCGTGCAGAGCCTACCAAAGACAGAGACTCACCTGCATCTAGAAGGTTCTTGTCCCATTGAATTAATCCGTAATGCGAGTCCTGGCCAGTTTGATCACGACCCCCCAATGTGGTCTGATGATTTCCGTTACGACAGTTTTGATCAATTCATGGAGCTGTATGATCATTTTTGTGCTTCCGCTTTTGTTTCAGCTGAGGTTTATCACCAATGTGCTAAGATTGTTTTACAAAGATGCGCAGACCAAAATGTAAGGTATGTCGAGACTAGTTTCCATGTAGGTACTTTAATTGATGGAAGTATTGATGGAGAAGATATTGTAGATGCTGTATTGAGCGCCGCTCCAGAAGGTATGGAAGTGCGAGTATTTATGGGCATGTGTCACAATGACTACGTCGGAAAAGGAAAAAAAATTATTGATGATTGTATCTACTGGAAAAAATTAACAGGCATAGATTTACACGGCCCCGAATATTGGCCATTAGAACCGTGGACCGCTAGGGTCTGGAAGTCTGCTGCAGATGAGGGAAAATTCTTAAAAGCTCACGCTGGAGAATTTATGCCAGCATCGTTTGTTAGACGTTGCATAGAGGAACTCGGCGTCAGACGTATACAACACGGTGTGCGATGTATTGAAGACCCTGATGTCGTCGCACTTGTAAAAGATTTGGATGTTACGCTCGATATTTGCCCAATTAGTAATCTTAAGCTTCAAGTTGAGGGTATAACAAAAATGTCAGAACACCCGATTAGAGATTTATTTGATGCTGGAATTCGTTGCACTATAAATTCTGATGATCCGTTTATGTTTGGTAACTCATTAAGCGAGGAATACTATGCTCTAGCAACAGACCTGCATTTTACTGAAAAGGAATTGGAAAAAATTGCTCAAAATGGATTCGATATTGCTATCAATTAATTAAGCTAATCAGGTAATCGACCACTAGTAGTTTTCTGATTATGATATTCAGTCTATCAAATATACCTAATCATTTATTTAGATCCCCACCTGCCAGATAAAATACCCGCTAGAATCAGTTGGGCAGGATGGTAGCACATTAAAGGAATTATAATAGAGGCAGTATCTGTTACACTAGGAGCAAATGCTAATATAGATGTAATTAGGGGTAGCCCCGTAGCTATGGATTTTTGGCTCGAGCAGAAAAATGCAGATATACGCTGTTCTTTTGATAGATTTAAAAAAACCGAAGACCACCAAACCAAAAAGCTTACTAAAAGTAAAATAAGGACGGTTAACAATATAACTTTAAAGATAGTGATGAAACCTAGTTGAATTAAAAAACCTGAACTAACGCTCTGAGCAAAAGCGCAATGCACAATAAAAACAATTATCCAATTCCCAAAGCCCTTGGTTCTATTTGCCATTAAAGCAGAAACTTTAGGGACCTTTTGTCTAAAAAGTTGACCGAATAATAGTGGCGCAATAATCAGAATAAAGAGTTTTGAAAATAGCGGACTTAGCGGAATACTCAAATTAGATTCAATAGTTAAATATGTAATAACAACCGTGGGTACAAGGATAACTGACAGCAAATTAGAAAAAACCGTCGAAAAAATTGCATTAGGCGTATTCCCTTTTGAGACAGTCGAAAAAACAACAGCTGACGACACCGTTGTAGGCAAAATTGCAAGCATCCAGAATCCAATCTTTAATTCTTCATTTATAACATGTGATATAGGTAGAAGCAGTGCCCCAACTATAATCGGAAAAATTATATAGTTCCAAAAAAGGACGAAGGCATGTAAACGCTTAGGATTATAGCCCTTGGTTAATTCACTAGTTGGTAGAGCGATTCCTTGTAGGAAGAAAATCAGCCACACACCAATGTTTGTAGTCAGCTCAGGACATAAAAGCCCACCTTTACTACCATATGAGGGAAAAAGTATCGCAAGAATGACCCCTAATAGAAGCCATAAAGTAAAGGAATGCTTCTTTAAATGTTTTTGCATAGCTCAACTATTGCTAAAGGTATTTTAGGTTCTACTTTTTTAAAGATAAACTGAAGACCAATAGAGCGTTTTTCATCGAGCCAAACCGGAACGGTTAAAGCGGGTAGGCCAGATAAACTTGCTGGTGTTGTTAATTGAAGCGTCATCTCTCGCAGACTAGAATTAGCATCTTTTAAAGGGACTGATGCAGTAGGGGAAACAGGCATAACCAAAAAATCGTACGTTTCAAAAAAATCATTAAACCAATTAGTAATCTTATTTTTGTATAGATTAGCCTTAGAAATATCTGCTGGTGTCCATTTTCTAGCGCGCAAAATTCGACTCATTACTTGAGGATCATAAGCATCCATTCTCTTATCAATGAATTTTTCATGTATTGCATATGCCTCAACACTTTGCAGTACGTTGAAAGCAAATTGGCACTTAGACAAAAGGGCTTCAAAGGAATCGCTATTAGTGAGTTGTTTAATTTCTAAGTGAGATAGTACTGCGCTTAAATGATTAAAGGATTCGATCTCGAGCAAATGTTTGGGTAGAATTGAACAGCCATTTAATTCGCGTGTAGAATTAGCGCTATCTTGGTTAAACCAAGCCCGCAATGTGTGAGTCATATCTTTACCGGAAGCGCAAAACCAGCCCATAGTGTCAAAACTGGGTGCCAAAGGAAAAGCGCCCTTTAGAAAATAGCCGGGGGCCCAACGAATACCGTATACACCGCACCATGCAGCTGGAAGCCGTATGGAACCACCTGTATCAGTTCCGAAACTCAATGGTAAGTAATCAGCCGCAACTAAATACGCTGATCCGCTACTTGAACCTCCACTTAGGCAATTTTTCAACAAAGGATGTCTGCAATTGCCAAAGTGCGGGTTCTCTCCTGTCAGCCCATAAGCAAATTCATTCATTTGAGTTTTAGCGACACAAGTGGCACCTAATTGACTCATCCGTTCAATAATAGCAGAATTTTTAGTGGCACATGCGTTGAACTCCGGAAGTACAGAAGAATTTCTACTCGGGAACCCACAAACATCAAATAAGTCTTTAACGGCATAAGGCACACCCATTAAAGGTCCATCTGTATTTTTCTTATTAATTTGTATTAATTGGCTAATTACAGAAGTACCAGTTTTGTCGATACACTTTTTAAGAGAATTATCTATCAAACGCGACCATTCATTATAATCTTCGATGAAACATTTTTGAGTATATTCTATACAATTTTTATTCATCAATAAGAGTATGGAATAAATTTACCACGAGGTGAATTTTCTAGAAGCTTTCCATTAGAGCTTACTAAATTACCCCGCAGCCAAGAAGCAGCTAATTCTATCTTAATCTTAGCACCTATATAAGCTGAACGTTGATGCTTAGTTAGCAAAGAACTCCCCTCTATCACTGAAGTAGATTCTAATTCTTTAATTAGCGTAAAATCAGCATCCTTATTTAAATCTATTGAACCCTTTGATTTTAAATTAATTACCTTTGCAGGATTTTCACAACAGAGTCTCTGTATTGTTTTTATGCGGGGTATTACATCCATTCCGTAACGGCTTATCAATAGAGGATAGCCGTGCTGGATACCAGCAATACCTCCCCAAGCATCAAAAAAAGATTGGCCCTCCTTCATCTCAGGAGGACTTGGAGAATGATCCGACCCTATGGTGTCGATTAAATTCTCAAAAACTGCCACCTCTAAAGCTCTCATTCGAGCCTTTGAACGCAATGGCGGCGCGCACTTAGCATCTGCACCAATAATGTCTGCATCTACTCTCGAAAATAGCAAATAATGCGGACAAGTCTCACATATAATATCTACTCCCTGACGTTTTGCATTCTGTATTACACTCAAAACTTCAGCTGAGCTAACATGTACAATAGTTATTGGACATCCTGTTTCTAAGGACAATTCGATCGCAGTCTTAGTGGCGCTAATCTCAGCTTCAATAGGCCTAGATGCATCCCAGTCAAATGCACTAACAGTTCTTTTCAAACGCTCTGTTGCGCGATCTACAACTGTTGGGTCCTCTGCATGTAACGCTAGACGTAGACCTGTTTGCGCAATCCGATACATTGCTTTACGTAGCGTCGATCTATCAGAATTTAAAAAATCGTCATTACCACTTGGTGCCATAAAAGCTTTAAAACCAACAACACCAGCTTTAGCGAGAGGCTCTATATCGTTAATGTTTCCGGGCACTATTCCACCCCAAAGTCCAAAGTCTACATAGGATTTATTATTTATGGCTGCAAGCTTAGTGTACAATGCATCTACACTAGTTGTTGACGGTATGCTGTTCAGAGGCATCTCAGCTAAATATGATAATCCTGCAGCGCTAGCGGCAGCACTACCTGTCGTAAAACCTTCCCAATGAGTACGACCTGGTTCATTAAAATGAACATGAAGATCTACCATTCCCGGAAGACAATACGCACTATCGCCATCTACTTCACTTTTCGAATTTCCAGTAATGTTCGGAGAAATCTCAGCAAAACTTTCATCAATTATTCCCAAATCTACTAAGTGCCATGCATCATCTTTAATGACACGAACGTTCCTTATAATAGTATCGAACATAACACTAAAAATTTTTATCAATTATGAGCACGGCGCGAAGCATAGCTTCAAAAGCCAGAATACAATCTGCATTTGATGCAAATTCGTCTGGGTGATGGCTAAGTCCATCTTTGCAGCGCACAGCAAGCATACTTGCAGGACATACTTGCGCTACTTTCATACTATCATGACCTGCTCCACTAAACATGCGTGGAGAACTGCCCTGCATGACTTCACAGCTTTCAGCTAATATATCTGTCAGTCTTTGATCTAATTGCGTGTCATTAGCTTCATGAACTAACTTATATTCAAACTTTAGAGCCGATCGCTTCGCAATAGATTCAATTTCTTGACTTAATTTATCATGCACCCGTTTTAAACCTTTTAAATCAGGATACCGCATATCAATCGAAAACTTTACCGTTCCCGGTATAACATTGCTGGCATTTGGAATTACCTCAAGGTGACCAACAGTTGCTCTTATGAGCTCATCGCTTTTACACATTTGATTAACAGCCAGAACCATTTCACTCGCTACAGGCAAAGGATCATTTCGTAAACTTGCCGGGATAGTGCCTGCATGACCTGCGCAACCAGTTAAAATAATCTCAGAGCGACGCTGGGCCGCTATGTTTATAAACACACCCAATGCACAATTAGATTTTTCTAAGATAGGGCCCTGTTCTATGTGAGATTCCAAAAATACATCCTGCGGACGTATGTATGGCGTTTTATATGCGTTAAGAATCGTATCAATTGACTCTGCACGATCTACTAACCACTCCCCAAGTGTCTTTCCATATTCATCTTCTTTATGAAGCCATTCTTCTTTAAACAGCCCAGTTAAATATGCACTTCCCAAGAATGTAGTGTTAAAGCGCACGCCCTCCTCGTCACAGAATGCTAAAACTGATAGATTATGATTAAAGGGATGTTTTGATTCAACAATAGCTTCAACTACAGCAATTCCTATTAAAACACCCAGAATACCATCAAATGCTCCAGCATTAACCACCGTATCATAGTGCGAGCCTATATGTATACGGGGGGCTTGTGTGCCTTCTTTTGAAAATGATTTTTGACCATACACATTGGTTAATGGGTCATTATACGTCTCCATTCCAGAAGCATCCATCCAGCTCTTTATCCTATACGCTGCCTCTTCAGAAGCTGGAGAAAATATAATGCGCTCAATCCAATCACTTCTCTGAGAAATCCTACGCATAATAGCGAGGCGTTTTATCAAGCGAGCACCTGCTGATTGTGTAGCACTTTCGAGTGAATTCATCAATTAACTCCCGCGATAAGTTGAATAGCTCCACGGCGAACATAACAATGGTACGTGGTAAGCCTCACCTTGAACTAAGTTTACTTGGAGCACTACTTTGCCCAAGAAAGGAGGGTCAGAGAGCTGCACACCCATTCTCGAGAAGTAGCCAGCTATATCAAAGGTAAGACGATAAGTGCCTGTTATTATAGCCTCACCTGTAATAATAGCCTCACTAGATCTACCATCCTCATTGGTTAATCCTGCAGATATTTGATACCAATTCCCACCCGGTTCCTCTAACTCTAGAGTCCAACTAACTCCAGAAGCGGGTTTACCATGGTATGTATCTAAAACGTGTGTTGTTAGTTTTGCAGTCATAATAGAAATTATAAATGAGTTAGATCGATTATAGAGCAAAGACGATGCCATCCAATACGCGTGATTTGAAAGAGACAAGCTGTCCTTTCAGTATCTAAGTCAGACTGCATACGCTCTTTCAAAATCGGTAGAACATCGATTGCGGAATTTTCAGCAAGACATAGTATGAAAGGATGTCCGAATAGTTGTCTGTAACGGACTAGTTCATTCCTCAGTTGATTGATTACAACTAATGGGAGCGACGAAAACCCAGCTTTAGACTGCTCTTTCTGAGAAAATCTTGTCAAGCGAGGTAGCTGCTCTAACTTTGCTGCTAAATCAGGATGCGCTCTTATCAGTGACAATTGGGTATCATGGGGGGCACTATTAATTAAGGAAACGCATGTGTCATGCAATTCCTCAACCGAATTAAATGGGCGATCATTAAATGTTTTTTGAATGATCCAAGGTGAATGCTCATAAACGCCATTAAGGGCACTACAATATCTTACATTATCGAATTTATTTAGTTGATGTAAGCTAACTGCACTCATCCGTTATTTAATTAATTTGTGGATAGCGACCCAAGTTGAATCTATCAGCTAGATTGTAAGTTATTATTCCTGCAAGGACTAGAAAAACTCCTATTAATTTGAATAAAGTGAGCGACTCTCCAAGCAGAATGAATGCACTGAAAACAGCAATAGGTAACTCTATAGATGCTACGACACCTCCTAGGCTACTTCCCGTCAAAGGTAGGCCTTTCATCAAAAAAATGACTGGCATTGTTTGACCTACTATTCCCAGTAAAATAGCGAAAATATAAAACCTTAAACCATTGTCTCCAAGATCATACCATAAAGTTGGTTCAAAAAATAAAATAGTCGTACAACCTAAGAAACCTATGCTAGAAACCGTAAAAGATCGAAATTCAGCAGAAGTATATTTGCCTACATCGGGAGTTAAGATAAAAACGATAGCATAACACATAGACGCGCAAGTGGCGGTAATAACTGATGCTAAAATATTTTTTTCATCAAAAGTAGTAAAAATCTGAGTGGTCAGAGCAGCACCAAAAAGCACAAATGTTATCGCAGCTGTCTTAATAAAAGATAAATGCTCATCCTTCTTCAACAAAGAGAGCCCATAGACTATCGGTAGATAAAGAAACATTAACGTAGCAGGAATAGCAACAGGACCTAAACTGTATGATAGAAAAAGGAAATAACCAACACCCACTGTTGCTAAGCCTATTAATAGCAGTCTGAACCACTGAGAGAATCCTGATGGCCGTATTTGTTTAAAAAACTTAGACCAGAATAACGAAAAAAAGATGCAAGCAAACAATACCTCCACTAAGAAAATTTGCATAAAAGAAGCGCCAAGTCCTAATGCATACTTAATCATCACACCATGGAAACCCCAACAGACACCACTGATAGCTACGTAAGCAACTCCCTTGCTAATACCGCTTAAGCTACTCAAAAATCTGATCCTCCAGTGTCCATGGTGGCGAACAAGTTACACACATTAATAAGTCCAAACTAGTATTATTTCTTATAGAATGCCACTGTCCCGGTTTAATGGCAACAGCTTGCCCAGCCGAGATCAATTTTTCTTCACCATCTAAGTGCATGATACCTGAGCCCTTGATAATTTGATAAGTTTCCTCACTTAATATATGATAATGTTTCTTAACAGTTACTCCGGCTGGTATAGTAATACTCGCCACACTAAAATTTTTTAAATTACAGTTACGAGGACCTACAAATTCTGTTGCCACAGACTTATCCTCGGCAACATAAGGCTTACAATTAGAAATATTCACTATATTCATAATATATCTTAAAAGTTAAATTTTATGAGTCTTGGTATGTTTATTGTGCCAGCAATTTTTATCTAAGAAAATACAAGACAATTTGCGAATATTAGCTGATCAAGCGGTTCCTATTGTACTGAAGTCCATCATCGCATACCAAATGAAGTTATTGAACCTAGCCTTCAAGCACGAAAGAGTTTTTTAGCGGTGCTGAAACTGAACCTGACTTTAAATCTTATAATATTAATGAATCTATTAGGGAAGAGTAGTGTTACTCTTTTAGCGGCGTTAATTTATTATTATAATTCCATTATCAACAAATATCCCTCTTTCTTTAATCCATCGTTTTGAAATAAACAAATGAACAACGATCAGGCTTGCAAAGCATTACGCACGGTAAATTCGATTGCGGCGAAGGCAAAAAGTAAGGGAAAGCATCCATTTGCCGCTATTTTAATCGCTGAAGATGCAGAGAGCATGCTATTATCTGCTAGCAACATAAGCACTGTCAGGCATGCCGAGATCGAATTAGCACGTAAAGCAGCAGAAATGTATGACGCTGATTTTTTATGGCGCTGCACTATAGCCACCAACTTTGAGCCGTGCGCTATGTGCACGGGAGCTATTTATTGGGCAAATATCGGTCGCATCGTTTACGGTGTATCGGAAACAGAGCTTATCAAATTAACTGGCTCACATAAAGAAAATCCAACACTCAAATTGCCCTGCCGTGATGTAATTAAAGCTGGTATCAAGCAGATTGAAATACTTGGGCCTTACAAATCTGTAGAGGACGAGATTTTAGAGCTACATCGTAACTTTTGGTTATAGCTGTTTAGACTAAGTGTAGGAAATTACCTCGAAAGACTGGACGATTTTTCAATTCTATTTCCTTTTATCCAGTAGACGACTAAGTAAACAACTGGAGTGTCAAAAAGAGCAACAAGTAGCTTTAACAAATAGGACCCGATGATTACTTTTGATAATACTGAGTTTGGAATAACTCCATAAAATCCAATTGAGTAAAAGATTATAGTATCAAAAAATTGTGAGCCCCAAGTAGAAATATTGTTTCGTAGCCAAAGCATCTTTTCTCCAGTTTTTTTCTTAACCCATTCAAAGACGTAAATGTCCCATAGCTGCGCGAAAAGTGTCGCTACAATTGAACCAGCAACAATTCGTGGAGCTGCGCTAAAAAGAGTAACATAAGCGTCATTATGTGGCCAACCTTCTGCTGCAGGAAGCAGTGTCGCTATGTAAATGAGTAAGGTGGCGATTATATAAACAGCCGCGCCAAGGTAGACCATCAGACGGGCACGTTTTGGTCCCCAAACTTCGGCTACCGCATCAGTACATGGGAAAGTGAAAGCATGGGCAAAAGAACCATAGCTGAAGGCAAGCATGCCGAGACCTAAGTAAGACAGATCCAGCGGCACAAGCTTTACAGTAATGGATTGAAGTATGCCCCAAAAGCCTACGTACAATCCTAGTAAGATATAGTATTTATACTCCGATGGAGCTGTAATTAATGTGGTCGAACTATTCACAAGCCATAAATTTCGCTCGGATTAACTAATTGGGCTTAAGTGCTCTTGTAAGTATCCCAATTTTTTGCTATTACTCACACACTTGGGTAATAGCTGTATGTGTATTATTGTTTATGAAATAAATGCAGAGTTAGCTCACATAACTTTTCCTGCTTAGCTTTTGATAGCAGTCCTGCCAAAACACTGCATAAATTATGCTATTGGTTAGGTTTATTATACTTCGTACGTTATTAACTCTTCGCTTGAGATGCCATGATCCTTCGCGCGATATGCTCACCTGCAGTAATAGGACTGTATCTATGTGGATTTTCTGGCGTTATACATTTAGGAAATGTCTCAATGATAACATCTGGATCTGGATCACTAAAAAAAGCGATTGAGAGACGACCGTTTTTCATTGCTGCAGGTCGTGGGACGACGCGGTGCGGTGTTGATTTAAAAAAGTCGTTACTCCAGCGGGAAATTAAATCGCCTGTGTTAATGACTACGGTTCCTGGTATCGGTGGGGCGTCTATCCACTTTCCGTCTAAACCTTGTACTTGTAAGCCTCCTTCTGCATCTTGAAATAGAACGGTGAGAGTACCATAGTCTGTATGAGCACCAGCTCCAAGTTGACCTTCGCTGACACATTTGACTGGAGGATAATGCAAGAGGCGTAAAGTTTGTGTAAGTCCAGTGTGTCTTTCGTCAAAAAATCCTTCAGGTAAATCTAGTGC
>PKCZ01000031.1 GCA_002862405.1 Pseudomonadota bacterium | reverse complement strand
GGTCCCCAGACCCACCCACTCCTTGGCAATCATGTCCAGTCGGTCCGATAGGCTGACCTCGATACCAAAACCAATCAAGGTCGCCGCACTTACCGATGCATTGATCACAATGCTCAGGCTGTAACCCACCAAAACTGCCGCCAGCAGACTTATCACCCACCTCATTTCAACATCCAATTCTTCACTCCACAGACGCGGGAATCTTGCGCTATAGTCGGCCGACAATCCAGTTTAGGAAGACGCCTCATGTTTTCACGCCTTTCTTTTAAAGCCCTGCTCGTCTCCGCGCTTTGCAGTGCGAACTCGCTGTCACTTGCGGCATTGCAAATGGAGACCATTGCCGAGGGTCTAGACACGCCTTGGTCGGTCGCAGAACTTCCCGATGGGGGGTTCCTGGTAACCGAGCGCCCCGGGAGCATCAAGCGCGTGACACCCTCAGGTGAGATGATGGCAGTCACAGGCGTGCCTGAAGTCTTCGCCAAACGACAGGGCGGGCTTTTCGATGTTGTGCTTCACCCCAACTTCGTTGCCAACAATACGGTTTTTCTCGCTTACGCCGCAGGTTCAGAAGACAGTAATCGAACGACCGTAGCGCGGGGAGTTCTGGACGGAAGCGCCCTGAATGATGTCACCGTTATATTCGAGGTCAGCCCAACCAAGCGCGGCGGCGGTCACTTCGGAGGTCGTATGGCCTTTTTGGCCGATGGCACCATGCTGCTGTCGGTCGGTGAGGGCTACACTTTGCGCGAAGATGCGCAGAAAACAGGCAGCCAGCTCGGAAAACTGCTGCGCCTGACCGAAACCGGTGAGGCGCCTGCCGACAATCCGTTTCCAGACGCGCCTTACGTCTACAGCTACGGCCATCGAAACCCGCAAGGGTTGATCGTCGATGCGGCAACGCAGTCGATCTGGATGACCGAGCACGGGCCTAAAGGTGGGGACGAGCTCAATCGCATTGAAGCCGGCAAGAACTATGGCTGGCCAGCAATTACCTACGGTGTCGACTACTCGGGCGCTATTATCTCTCCCTTCACAGAAGCACCCGGTATGGAGCAGCCGGTCACCTATTGGGTGCCCAGTATTGCGACATCGGGTCTCGCGCTATACACAAGTTCAGCCATTCCAAGCCTCACGGGTAAGTTACTCGTCGGTGGGCTCAAGGCCAAAAAGGTGGTCGCGGTTGATGTGTCAGGAGAAAAACCTGTTTTAAGTGAGCCATTCCCCGACCTTGAGGCACGTGTTCGCGATGTCCGTGCTCTGAGCGATGGATCGGTCGCCGTCATCGATGAAGCGGGCGGAAAGGTCATTCGAGTCAGCCAAGGCGCAGACTAAGATCCATAGTTGGGGCGCCAATCAGCTCGCGATGCGCTCCAATTTTCTTGCCTTCTCATCGACTTGTAATCTCCCCACAGTCGCCCACTTGCGGCGGACACCCGGCGACGGGGATAGATAGAAGAGGTCTCCGTTATTACCTGTAAAGGTCACGGGGACACCGCTTTCTCGAGCGATAGTGGCGTTGGCCTCCATGTGACGCTTTTCACCGTGGACAGGAATGCTTAGTCGAGGCTTTAACGTTTCATAAAGATCCTTTAGTTCATCCTGACAGGGGTGTCCCGATGCATGAAGCGTCGTTGCGGCATCATCCGCATGGATCACGCTCACACCACGATCCTTCAAACCTTCTATCAACCGTTGTACCGGCTCCTCGTTACCTGGGATAGTTTTCGATGAGAAAATCACGGTATCACCCTCGCCCAACGAGAGATGTGGATGTGTGTCCATCATCAATCTATGAAGCGCTGCGCCAATTTCGCCTTGAGTGCCGGTAGCGACAGCCAGCACTTCATTCTCAGGCAGGTACCCCAAATGTTCGGCGTCAATGATCGGCACCTTCGGTTCGAACACACCGGAATACTTGGCAGATCGCACCATAATATCCAGCGAGCGCCCCAGCAATCCGACACGACGCTCCGACGCGTGGGCCGCACGAAATACGCTTTGAACCCGGGCAACATTGCTGGCAAAGCAGGCGACGACAACCCGCCCCTTCAAAGATGTAACTAGCTTTACCAAAGCATCGCCAACCTCACCCTCGGTCGGCGATCTGCCGGGGGTGGTTGCGTTCGTTGAGTCACAAATGACGGCGTCGATACCCTTCGCAGCGAGGGCCTTCCATGTACTTGGCGACCAAGGCGATCCGATGACAGGTCGCGCATCTATTTTCCAGTCAGCGGTATGCAGGATTCGGGTACCTTGCGACTCCAGCAGCAGTGCACAAGTTTCGGGGGTCGAGTGCGTTATGGGTAGCCAGGTAACGTCGAACGAACCAATGGTGTGCATATCACCCGGCAAAACCTCGATCAATGGCGCAGGTGGAGGAGCACCTCGCCAGGCCGCTTTTTTTCGGAGGACAGCTGCAGCAAAGGGAGTCGCGTAAACGGGGCACTGAAGTTCCTGCCATAAATACGGGATGGCACCGAAGTGATCCTCGTGTGCATGCGTCACCACCAAGCCGTCCAACTGATCTCGTTGACTCGATATGAAGGTTGGATCTGGCATCTGAATAGACGGCCTACCGCGACGATCCTCATTCGCTTGCTCAAACGTGATCCCACAGTCCACCATCAACCAGCGACCCTGAGACGAAAACAGATTTAGGTTCATGCCGATCTCGCCGCAGCCACCCAGTGGCAGGAAAGAAATCGGTGACGTGTCGTTGCTCAAAAGGACGGTCTGCAGGCTAGTGGGTCACCAACTATAGCCAACTCTCAAGTTATAAGACTGATCAATCGCTTTTTTCCCTGCCGCGGCTGCGCCATCGTAGTCGACAGTAAACTCCGCGGCGGCTTCCAGCCCAAAAAAGAAAGGGAAACCGAAGCCAATAGTGGTATCCAGGATGACGCTATTGTCGTCACTAACGTTCAAAATACCAACGTGCGTCAGATAGACCTTTGAGTCGCCACCGAGGATTTCGCTTTCTCCCGTTACGTTCCAGTTAGCACCTAGATACTCTGTGTCTCGCGCGTTGAAAAAATCGGTATCCACCCAGACAAATCCAAGTTCGCCATCAAGCTTGCCCCATGCACCATCAAATAACTTTCGCCCGTAATAAGGACCGAGATAACTTCGCAACCGAATGTCAGCAAATTTGTCGGCCTCTACCGATGCGTTGACCCCAAGGTAGTGATTGGCCCAATCCTCGAGGTAATAGTCGTACTTGGTCACCACCTGCCAATTGTCGGCAGAGGGCTCACGCGAACGCACTATTTCGTTCGTGCCCCCATTACCTTCCGTCTGGACGGAGACAACAGAGGTATCCTGCTCCACATTGGCCCGCAAGGTAATTCGATCACGCGTACTATCAAACTGCGTATTAACTGCAACATCGAGTTGATCGGAGTCGGTATTACCGCGTGCAAAGGTAAAGGCAGCGGACGCTAAGCCCTCCCAAGCATAACCTTGTCCTATTTCCCAAGGCTCAGGATTGAGCTTGTCGACGTCGGCCAGCTTAATAATTTCACCATCGGACAGCGCCATGATCCCGGAGGTGACCATCATTGGTGCAGTTTCGACGCGCCGACCATCTTTCAACAGTAGGGTCGACACCTCTCGATCATCCGCAGACGCCTGAATATCCTTGATTAAAGCCGTGTCGATTTTTAAGTCGCGGCTGAAGCTTGTAGATAGTGTGATTTGATCACCTCGATAATTGACGATATCGGCGACGATGGACGAGCCATCGTGGAGCACAATGCGTGCATTGGTAAGCGCGTTTACGGTCGGAGATAGAAATAGAGCCGTCAGACATAAACCCAAGAAAAAGGTCATTCTTAACGACCAATCGAGAGATCGATCTGTGTATCGCTGTACAATCATCATTTGGTGGGTCTGCACTAGAGTCATCGAGAAGCTGAGCCACTGTCTACGCTAAAACCTAACGCGGAGCGCCCAACATGCCGGAAAACCATAAGGATACCAGTTGCGATTTATTTGTCATTGGCGCGGGCTCAGGCGGTGTCAGAGCCTCACGTGTTGCCGCCAGCCTTGGAGCAAAAGTCATCGTAGCGGAAGGGCTCTATTTGGGAGGCACCTGCGTGAACGTTGGCTGCGTTCCGAAGAAGCTTTACGTCTATGGCAGCGAATTCGGCAAGGCGTTTAAAGACGCTGCCGGCTTCGGGTGGCAGGTAGGCGAAGCTGCCTTTGACTGGGCGACGCTTCGCGATAATAAATCTCGTGAAATTGGTCGACTGAACAGTATTTACGAGCGCCTACTCGATGGCTCAGGGGCCAGGACACTTGATGGAATGGCGCGCTTAATCGACGCGCGTACTGTCGAAGTTAACGGGACCCAATACCACGCCGACAAAATCCTATTAGCAACCGGCTCATGGCCTACGAAACCGGATTTTCCCGGCAATCAACACGCCATTACCTCCAATGAAATATTTGACTTGGAATCGTTCCCTGAGCGCCTTTTAGTGATCGGCGGTGGCTACATCGCCACCGAATTCGCAGGCATTTTTAACGGCCTGGGGTCACAGGTAACCCAACTCTACCGAGGCGATCTCTTCATGCGCGGATTTGACAATGATATCCGCAGCTTTGCTGCCGAAGAGATCCGCAAGACCGGCGTTGACCTTCGTTTTAACACCAATATCGAATCGTTAACCCCGGTCCACGATGGCTACGAGGCGACTCTGACCGATGGCAGCACCCTGATTGTGGACACGGTACTGTGTGCAACCGGCCGTCACTCCAACATTGAAGGCCTGGGCCTCGAGCACACCAAGGTCACACTTGATAGTAAAGGGTACGTCAAAGCCGACGCGCAATTCCAAACCGAGGAGCCCAGCATTTTTGCCTTGGGTGATATGACAGGCGGCCCTCAGCTCACGCCCGTCGCAATAGCCCAAGCCATGGCATTTGCTCACACCCACTTTGGGAACGATTCAAAAGTCATGGACTACGAATTCATCCCTACCGCCGTATTCTCGCAGCCGAACATTGGCACGGTTGGGCTGACCGAAGAAGCAGCTCGAGACTTGGGACTCGAGCTTCAGATCTTCAAATCAAACTTCAAGCCCATGAAACATACGTTAAGTGGGCGCGATGAGCGGACCTTGATGAAGCTGATCGTCGATAAATCGACAGATCGGGTTATAGGCTTACATATGGTGGGCCCTGACGCAGGCGAGATTTGTCAAGGCATGGCCGTCGCAATGAAGGCCGGCGCAACCAAAGCACACTTTGATAGCACGGTGGGGATTCACCCAACGGCAGCAGAAGAGTTCGTGACGATGAGGACCCCGAGCTCATGATGGACTTGGTTTGGTGGGAAATCGTTGTCCTGATTGTGGCTGGCTTTGGTGCCGGTCTTGTCAATGTCATGGCAGGTGGCGGCTCAATCCTGACCGTGCCCATCATGATGTTTTTAGGCATGCCTGGACCCGTTGCCAATGGCACCAATCGCATTACTATCGTCGCACATAATACCTCCGCCATCGTCACCTACCTGCGCCACGGCGTACCCCACTCCAAGCTTTGCGTTACCTTGACCTTGGTGGCTATTCCGCCGGCACTACTGGGCGCTTGGCTCAGTACGAAACTAAATAATGAGCAGTTCGAAGGACTCTTGGCCATTGTCATGGTGGCTGTTTTGATCTTGATGCAGGCGCCCCAAGCCAAGAAGCAGAATGATGCTGATAACAAACCAAAAAACCTGCGCCTTGGCCACGTGTTAATGGCTATCGCGGGATTTTGGGGTGGCTTCATTCAAATAGGCATGGGCTTTGTCGTCTTGCCGATTATGCACAGGGTGATGGGCCTGAGCCTTGTGGACACCAACATCCTTAAGGTCTTCATAATCTTTACCTACACCTTGTTGGCCGTGTTCGTATTTGCTGCGACAAGTGAGGTTCTCTGGTTGGTTGGGGCTATTGCCGCCATAGGGAATGTCGCTGGCGGAATAGTGGGCGCCCGATTAACACTTTCGCACGGTGAGCAACTCATTCGTCGGGTACTGACCATCGCCATCATTGCGATGATCATAAAGCTGTTGTTTTTCTCCTAAACTGCAACGCGAGCCCTCTGCAAGGCAGTAAGCCCAGACCGCCGGTGACATCGCCCAAAGCGGCACTCACTAGCATGTACTAGAAATTCGCCGCTTTGTGAGCAGGTCATAGGTCAGGCGATGACAAATTGGGCGGGTAAATCGCGTCCCTGCAAGCCTGCAAATAAGTTGGCGAGCGCAAGTTCGAACATGGCGCGTCGGGTACGCTCAGTTGCACTGCCAACATGAGGTAGCAATACGCAACCCTGGAGTTCGCGAAGTTCGCTAGCCAGGGGCAAAGGCTCTTCGGCATAAACGTCTAGACCAGCCCGTAGCCGTCCCGACTTAATCTCAGCAACCAGCGCTGCTTCATCAACAAGCGCACCGCGCGCCGTGTTAATCAGCATGGCGCCATCTTGCATCAATGCGAGTTCTCGCCGACCGATCATCCCCGATGTTTCCGGTGTCAGCGCAGTGTGCAAGGACACAATATCAGCGGATGAAAGCAGTGTGTCGCGATTGATAAGCTCGATGCCATCAACCGATCGCGTTGTTCGATTCGACGCTATCACACGACACCCAAAGCCCTTCAATCGAGCGGCTACCGCTTGTCCAATGGGACCGAGTCCAATAAGGCCAACCGTTGCCCCACTAAGGTCAGTGCCGAGGAGTAAGTTAGGTTTCCAACCGTCACTCCAGTCACCGGACCGGATCAGCGCATCACCCTCTGCAACGCGCCGCCCCACACCTAACATTAGCGCGAGCGTAAGATCGGCCGTGCTATCGGTCAAAACGCCGGGCGTGTGTCCGACAATGACACCATGCTCCGCCGCTGCATCAACGTCGATGTGGTCAACACCCACGGAGACGGTAGAGATAACTTTCAGTCGCTGAGCGTGTGCTAGCAACTCGCTGTCAATGGAACAGGTCAAGGTAGTCAGCATAGCGTCGGCGTCGGTGGCCCAATCGATGAGTGTCGAGGTAGGGATGCTTTCTTCACTTTCCCAGCATTGAAGCACCGCGTGCTCTGAAATCAGTTGTTTTGCGACATCTGGAATCGGAAAGGTAACAACAACTTTCATCTCAGCTCAGCTCCAGTCGATTGAATTTTCGCGCAGCCGTGAACGACCAAATGACAAGAAACAACACCATGAGTGCGCTGCCTAGCCAAGCCGTGCTGAAGTCCATGGAGTTCAATAGTCCTGCGGCAAATAGCGGCCCAACGATACGCCCCGTGGAGGATGCGGAGGCCGTCATACCCATCATTCGCCCGCGGTGGCTAGGATCCACAACTTCAGAGGCAATGGCATTCAGCAGCGGCAAACACACCGTGGAACCGCAGAACGCGAGGAGTATCATCACGGGCATTGAAGGCGTCGTTTTGGCCGTTGCAACGATAAACAAAGAGATCGCAAAGGTTACCGAACCTACTCGCAACACATTTATATGACCAAATACTTTTGTCAGCGCCGCCAGTAAACCGCCTTGCAAGGTAATCATCACTACACCAACCAAGCCAAAAAAGTAGCCCACATCCTTGGGGCCCCATGCGAATACATCAGCGACCCAAAGTGGAAAGAGATAGATAATGGCGCTCACCGAGCAGGTATGGGTTACGTACTGCGTGAGTAGCAGTTTGTTTTGCATAGGCCCGAGTACTGATACCGGAGCCGCGCGCTCCTGCGCGTCAGAGCGTGATGAAAGGGGCTTAACCATCGTTGCCGGCAGCATGGTTTGGGCGCAGATCGCCGCCACGAGCGACATCACAGCAGCGGTGTAAAACGGTAGCGCGAAACTTTCCGAATCGCCCGTTAATAGTCCACCCAAGACCGGGCCCGCAATCAATCCAAGACCAAACGCCGTACCCACCAAGCCCATGGCCTTAGCACGTCGTTCGGGTGGGCTAAGGTCAGCCATTAATGCAGTAGCTACCGGCAAGCTACCCGCGGCAAGACCGGACAAGGCACGCCCGAGATAGACCTGCCAGAGCGTATCGGCCGTAGCGGTCACTATGTAAGCGACACAACTGCAAAGCAGGGCCAAAACAAGCGCCTGGCGCCGTCCCGATTTATCTGAAAATGTCCCCCAAGCAGGTGACACCAAGGCTGCGCCCACGGCATAGGTGATCATGATGAACGCGACATCTGTTGAATCGCCGCCCAAGCTGGGTGCCATGAAGGGAAGCAAGGGAATAACGAGCCCAAATCCAACTAAATCGATCACAATTACGAGGAAGACCAGCCATATCAGCGGGCTGTGGCGCGAGGACGTTTCGGAAACCATTAACTCTCGGTCCAGCGATGTGTATCCGGTGCGTCGAGTCCAAATAAATCCAAAGCTCTACCGACACTGTGATTCACAATGTCATCCAAACTCTTGGGATTTGCATAAAACGCGGGAAGCGGCGGCGCTATCACTGCCCCCATTTCCGTAGCAGCCACCATATTGTTCAAATGCCCAAGGTGGAATGGTGTTTCTCTAACCATCAGTACCAGGCGACGGCGCTCCTTGAGTGCGACATCAGCCGCACGCGTAAGAAGTGACGAGGTTACGCCAGACGTGATTTCGCCAAGCGTTCTAATGGAGCAAGGCGCGATCAACATACCAAGACTTTTAAATGATCCACTGGCAATCGATGCACCGACGTCACGAACTGAGTGAACATCCGATGCTAAGGCTTTCACCTCCTTAGCCGACTGATCTAGTTCATAGTGAATCGTTAGCTCGGCTGATTTCGACATCACAAGGTGCGTTTCAATATCGAGTGCTCTCAGCATCTCGAGAGCCCTGACGCCATACACTACCCCGGATGCTCCACTGATTCCGACTACAATACGCTGCATAGTTTTTACTCAACTCCCACCGCTAGAGTATACAAGTAGACGGCATACGACCGAATAACTCGTCATATTTTGGTTAGACTATGCATTCTTCAACATGATACTTTGTATCATTAATGGCTTAGCGCTATGCTTTGCTAATGTTTAGTTACAAAAAAATCTTGTGAAAATTAAACGACTCATTTCTGCTCTAGCTATAGCCTTTCTCGTCATGGGTCCCGTGACGCATGGGGCAACCCACGATGCCATCCCCGATGGGACGCACAAATGTGAAGAGTGCTTTAGCTGCAGTAACGCCGCTGCAGCAGTGGAAGTGCCACATATATATTGTGAACCGCAAAAATCTTCAGCTTACGGCGTCCGCTCGACTGGCGTTGTACTCTCAACTCATTTCAACAGCTATTCATCAAGGGCCCCACCAACTAAATAAATCAAATCTCGAATCGATTGATTTATTTAATTTTTAGGAGCTAATTTATGGCACGCTATGCCTTACCTGTGGTTGCACTTATTATCGCGCCACTTGCATTTTCACAAGAATCGACTCTCGAAGAAGTCGTAATCACATCATCATTTACCCACCAAGTTCAGGGACAGAACGAGAGTTCAGTAGCAGTCATTCCTGGCACTGACATCACTGAGAACTTTACCCAATCGTTAGGCGAGCACCTAACTACAATTGCAGGAGTCTCATCGAATAACTTTGGACCAGCGGTAGGACAACCCGTAATTCGCGGACTCTCCAATAATCGTGTCAAGGTATTGCAGAACAACCTGGTAGTTCGTGATGTCGCGGGCATTGGCCCCGACCACCCCATTGACTTGGATCTAGGTAACATTGAGCAGGTTGAAATTGTCCGTGGTGCTGCGGCCCTGCTTCACAGTAACGGCGCGAGTGGCGGCATCATAAATGTTGTCGACAATACGATCGCGAGATCCGACATTGAAGAACCACTCTTCACATTATCCGCTGAGCAGCAAACCGGCAATGAAGGAGAGGGATTCAGCACAGCCTTTAAAAGAAATATTGGTGGTTTTAACGTTAGCTACAGCTTCACCGGTTTCGACGCACAGGATTACGAAGTCCCGAATGGGGCCGTCCTCCATGAAGGGGAGGAGCATGACGACCATGACGAGGACCACGATGACCATGACGAGGACCACGATGAGCATGAAGAAGACATGGGCACTCTCGCTAATTCGGACTTCGAAACAAAAGCGCACCGGTTTGGCATTTCTAAAACAGGTGAGTGGGGATTTTTAGGGGCGTCTTACCAAGATATCAGCTACACCTACGGTATTCCTTTTCACGGTGAGCACGCCGATCATGATGAGGAAGGTCACGGGGAAGACCACGACGATGACCACGAGGGTGAAGAACATGATGATGACCACGAGGGTGAAGAACATCACGACGAGCATGAGGGAGAGCGCATCGTCTCCCAGACCGACTCAGAAGTCTTCACAATCGAAGGCCTCCTCAATGTTAACAATGCACTCCTAAACAGCGTTCAATTCAGTATTCGCGATACCGACTACACGTTATTTGAGCAGCACGCAGAGGGCGACCATGAGGGAGAGCACGAGGACGAGCACGAAGGACACTCTGAAGAACCAACCTTCTTTACTAACGACTCTACCGAAGTTCAAATGATCTTTAATTTAGGCTCCGCAGAAAATCCACGTCGAGTAGTCGTGAATCAAGTCTCTGAGAAGGTAGCGGTGCTAGGTGAAGAAGCTTTTATGGAGCCTGTTAAATCTACGGAAACCACTATCGGCGCATTCGGCGGTTTCGATGTCTCTGGTTTTGATATTGATGTCGGTATTCGATACGACGATATTGAACGAAAAGGAACGATCCGAGAGATGCACGAAGAGGAGGAACATGAAGAAGAGGAACATGATGAAGAGGAGCATCATGACGAACACGAAGGTTTTGAATTAGAACCGTTTACCTTCAAAGATCAGTCTGTCAGTGGTGTCATCACAATTGGCAGAAACCTCACCGATTCCCTGTCCGGCTCGGTAAATTTGGGTTTCGTCACTCGCACGCCCTCTGCCATGGAACTCTTTATGAATGGTGAGCACTTGGCAGTGGCGCGTTACGAAATAGGTGATGCTAATCTCAAGCCTGAGGAATCGAACAATATCGATTTTAACTTGTTCTACAACGATGAAACGTGGTTCGCCAGCGCATCAATTTATCGAAACACTATCGATAATTATATCTACCTACGAGATGAGTCGGAGGAGGAGCACGAGGAGCATGAGGAAGAAGGTCACGAGGGTGAGCATGAAGAGCACGGCGGCCTTCTTTTAGCAGAGTATATGCAAGCTGATGCAACCTTCAGCGGCTATGAAATCGAGATTGGCCGACGCTTCAATATAGCGGGAGGGGAATTAGAGGTTCGATTGCATCGTGATCAGGTCAAAGCTGATTTTTCTGCTGGTGGCAATGTGCCCCGTATCACTCCATCTAGGAATGTTTTTGCAATGGATTACAGCCGCGGCATGACTCGCGCCATGGTGGAAGTTCAAGACGTTGGCAGCCAAAATGCGATTAGCAGCTTTGAGACTCCTACAGCAGATTTCCGGCTAGTTAATGGTCGTCTATCGCACAGCGTCGATGTTGGTGATGGGGCTATGCTCACAATTAGCGCATTTGGGCGCAATTTGACTAACGAGATCGCTCGTAGCCACACTTCATTTGTTAAAGATGAAGTGCCGCTGGCGGGTCGCAACATCGGTATCAAGGCGAGCCTTTCGTTCTAATCTCGGCTCAGCGTGTTTGAAATGAAGGGAAAAAGGGCTGACCTCGCGTCGGCCCTTTTTTTTGGTACTGAGGTCAGCCCGCCGCCTTCAACTGCTCCAGCATCTGGCCCATCTGTTTCCAGACAGCATTCACTGCTTTAAGTGGTCGAACCATGACTTTGAGTTCAACAATCTGATCACCCTCAAAGGTAATGATGTCCACGCCGTTAACGAAGATACCATCCACCTTCACTGTGAACTCAAGGACGGCATGATTACCCTGCACCACCTCGCGTACGTACTGAAAGTCCTCGGACAGCGCTTTGTTGGCAGCACGCAAATAGGCATAGGTGATCTCGCGGCCTTCCTGCGGGGTATGAACCACCGGCGATATAAAAACACAGTCTGGATGAAGCAGGTCATA
>PKCZ01000051.1 GCA_002862405.1 Pseudomonadota bacterium | reverse complement strand
ATTAGCTACCACGTGGAAGAGGAAGGTATGTCTCACTCACTGAGCATGCCTGAAGTCATTTCACCCGAAGAAGCGGTAGCTCTGAACGCGCAGCGGGACAACAATATTCCTCGCAATATGCCCGACCTGTTCGGGGTCACTCGCGAGCGTATCACCGAGCGTCTACCCGAAGCCCAACAACCCGTAGCGCAGTCGTGGTTTAAAGTTATCGGTCCCTTCGATGGCTGTGTGCGCAAACAACAAGCAGCGCTGGCTATGATTTCGGATTTCTCGCTTTACAGCACTGCTTTCTCGGCCTTCCCTTACGAGCAGCCCGAAAAGGTGTTTATTGGCGCCAGTCTCGATCATGCGATCTGGTTCCATGAGGTGCCCGATATGAGCGACTGGATTCTTTACGATACCTACAGCCCCTGGTCTGGTGGCGCCCGTGGTTACAACCGAGGCTCGCTCTGGAGTCGCGACGGAAAGCTGATCGCATCAACCGCACAAGAGGGCTTGATGAGGATCCGTAGGGCTCGCAAATAACCCAGGGCTTCAAAACCACTAGTTAATGCGCGTTTCCATTTGCTGACCCAGCTGAACTAGCGAAAGCTCCCCACCTGCCAACTTCAGCTCGTGGAATGAGGCATTGGCGGGATAAATCTGTAACACCTCTGGTTTATTTTCAATCTCAGCAATAACCGCGTTGATGACCAGAAAGTGGCAAAACACCACGGTGGGCCCGGTAGCCTCTTTCAAACCCGACAAGATATCTCTGCGCCATTCCCACAGATCGTCCGACTGCTTTGACCAGTCCTGGCGCATGAACTCCTGCAGCCAGGCCTTGCGACCGCTCAACGGAACAGGCGAGCGCACTTCGGAGAATCTTGAATCGACCCGAACACTATCGCCACGCTTGTTCGCAAACGCAGCTGCCGTCTCCTGTGCACGCCGCAGCGGACTCGAAATTAACTGCGCACCCATGGGCACAATATCCATCAACGCATTTGCGGTTTCCTCGGCCTGCGACTGGCCAAGCTGAGACAAGCCAGGGTCCGGGTCCTTCTCCCAGCTAGCAGCGGCTTCTCCGTGCCTCACAATCCAGATCTTTGTCATCGGTAGGTCACCAATCGCTCCTGTAACTGAGCGCTCATGAGATGCAAATGCCCCACGTCGTTAAAGGTCGACAAGGAGCACTTCCTTGAATTGAAGATAATGCGGGTAATGGAGCAGTTGAACACTGGCTCGTAAAACTCATACACGCGATCAGACGTCAGTCTGAGCACGTGACCCACGATCGTGGCGATGGTCCCACCCGAGGTGAAGATAGCCGTATCGGTACCTGACTGCGCAGATACCATGGCGCCTTCAAAGGCACTGACCACGCCACCACTGTATTCCGCCCAACTCTGGATGCCGTCAATGTCGCACTCGGGGCTTACCCAATAGTTAAATACCGTCTCGATAATCTTTTGAAAAGACTTTGTGTCCGTATCCATCGCGGTGACGAGGTCAGCGAAGCGCGGGTCCCGCTCAATCAAAATCGGCATCATGACGTCGATTTGCTCGTCGGTCTGGACCTCGTTAAATCGAGGGTCAATCACTAGATCCAGCGCATCCTCCAACTGTCCCAGCACCCGCTGTCCTGTCTCGCGCTGCCTCGACAGATCGCCGCTATAAGCCGCGCTGAAGCGAGTACCCATTTGACGCAGAAATTCACCGGTGAGATCGGCCTGGCGCTGACCTAATGGCGATAGCTGATCATAGTTATCAGCGCCAAATGACGCCTGACCATGCCGAATAATTAAAAGATTAGCCATAAAACACTCGTCTACCGCTGAAACCGCAATTTGCCAGAGTACGGGAAAAAGTCCTCAACGAAACCGTCCCTAAGTTTTTCTTGAAGGTTGGTCCAAAAGCTCGCCTCGTAAAGATCACTGTGTAACTGATCGAACGCCTTGCGTGCTCTCGCGTTCCCTGAAAAGAACAACCGGAACTCTTCAGGAAACACATCGTTTGGCCCAACCGAATACCAGGGCTGACCTGACATTTCTTCAAACTCATCCCGAGGCGGGGGTATCTTTCTAAAGTTAATGTCCGTCAACGGCTGAATTTCGTCATAGTCGTAGAAAACCACGCGCCCGTGACGCGTTACACCAAAGTTTTTGAGCAACATATCGCCGGGAAAGATGTTAGCCGCCGCCAGTTCTTTAATGGCATTGCCATAATCGAGCATCACTGCATCCACCTCCTCGTCGGAGGCGTCTTTCAGATACAGGTTCAGTGGCTGCATCCGCCGTTCGACGTAGCAATGCTTGATGATGAGTGCGCGTCCATTGATCTCGAGCTGCGAGGAACAGGTCGCTTCCAGCTCTTCTATGAGCTCGTCCGAGAAGCGCGATGCCTCAAACACTAGATTGGCGAACTCCTGCGTGTCAGCCATGCGCCCCGCCCTATCCCAACGCTTTACCAACTGGTACTTATCACGCACCTCTTGATGCGTCACCTCCTTGGGCGGTGTAAACCGGTCCTTGATGATTTTGAAAACATACTCATAAGACGGCAGCGTAAATACCGCCATGACCATCCCTTTAATTCCAGGGGCAGGTATGAATGCGTCCTCGGTTGAACGCATATGACGCGATGCGGTTCGGAAATAATAGGTTTTGCCGTGCCGGTGGTGCCCAATACAACTGTAAATCTCTGAAACCGCCTTACGTGGCATGAGCTGCTGCAGAAATAGGACGTATTGCGATGGAATCGAGGCATCGACCATGAAATAGGTTCTTGTGAACGAGAAGAGCTTCGAAATGATGTCAGAGCCCAGCAAACAGGCATCAAGGTAAACACTGGAGCGCTCTTCGTCCTCCGTGTGCAGCATTGGTAACACGAAGGGGATCTGCAGACCCTTGCCCGAGACGCGACCCACAATGTAAGCAGCTTTGTTACGGAAAAAGTGGTGCTCCAAGGCATGTAATTCTAAGTCAGCGCGATGATCGTAGCCGGCATCTTCAACAGCGGCGGTCATGACTTCAGTGACACGCGTGACCTCACGGTCGTAATCCTCGTAAGGTAACGACATGCCGTAGTCGAATAGCAAATTGGCGACAGCGGCCTTGAAATCACCCTTGGTGCGGTACTGGTTCAGTACGCGGCGCACATCCACTGGTGGCATGTCACCTTGCGGCGAGAAGACGAAGGCGTAGTCGTCTCGAATCCAGCGATGCTCGAAAACGGCATTGAAAATACTGTTGTAGAACGTCTCCGCAATCTCAAAGTTCGTCATTCCTCGAACGAGTTCAGCATAGAGATCTCGGGTCTCAGCCCAGAAATCAAGGTCGTGAAGCCGATCCTGAGCAATGTACTCAACGACATCGATAGTCTCGAGAACCTGAAGCTTATAAATATCGATGCGACGCATCGACGCCTCTTGCGTCGCGCGCCATTCAGCATTCTCAAAGCGCGTGCGAGCCGAGAGCGTGATGTTCTCAAACTCAGCAAAATAGGCGGTAAAGCCATTTAGGATGGTGCGGGCAAGCCGGGACTGTTTGTCCATGGCGGAGAGTCTACTTACCGACGGGATCCGTGAACAGACGTCTCAATTTACGCATACCGCCCAACCAGCGATCGTAGCTCCGCGCTTTGTTTTGACGATATTCCTCTACCTCGGGGTGTGGCAATATCAAGAAAGACTCAGCGTCTAGGCCTTGTATCACTGCCTCCGCAACCGCTTCAGCAGACAACATGCCATCGACACCAGCGACGCCACCACCATCGGTACCGGCCGTCATTGCCGTATCGACTGCTTGCGGGCACAGGCAGCTAACCTTAATACCGTCATCCCCGTGGGTGATCGCCAAACTCTCGGCAAACGATACCGCCGCATGTTTGGTTACCGAGTAGGGAGCCGAGCCGATCTGTGCGAGCAAACCTGCCGCCGATGCTGTATTGAGGAAGTAGCCCTCGCCTCGGGCAATCATGGCAGGCAGGCAAGCCCGTGCAGCATAGACGTGGGACATCAAATGGATTTCCCACATGCGTTGCCAGAGCGCGTTATCCGCACCTGTGGCCCACCAGGGCTCTCCGTCGACACCAATGATGCCGGCATTGGAGCAAAAGAGGTCTATCTGACCGTGTTCAGCCTCTACCGATGCAACGAGTGCCGCAATGGCACTCTCGTCTCTGACATCAAGCGCATGAGCTTGAGCACCGATTTCAGCGCCTACGGCAGAGACCATATCGGCGTTTAGATCGGCAATAACAACAGTTGTAGCACCCTCTGCGATAAAGCGCGTGGCGAGTGCTTTGCCAATACCGCTGGCACCACCCGTT
Organism: Pseudomonadota bacterium; assembly: GCA_002862405.1. GTDB lineage: Bacteria > Pseudomonadota > Gammaproteobacteria > Pseudomonadales > Halieaceae > Luminiphilus. The sequence continues at coordinate 7,890 of PKCZ01000051.1, read as the reverse complement.
ACAACACAGACTTTACCAGCAATCTTCATAATTAAGCCGCGTAGGTGCTTTCGATGAACTTGCTGCGGTGGAAGGTACCGTCACCCAGCGTCGTATTAATCATCATGAGACGCTTCGCGTAATGACCAATATCGAGCTCATCGGTAATGCCCATACCACCGTGCATTTGAATCGCTTCACCGTAGATCAACTTACCGTTGCGATCGATCAGCACCTTCAGGGCATGAATGGTAGCTTCCGCTGAGCCAGGGTCGATTTTGTATTCGCACAAGGCTTTGAAGAGAAGCGACTTTGCCTGCTCGTAGGCCATCATAGTGTCAACCATGCGGTGTTGCAGCGACTGGAATGAACCAATAGCAACGCCAAACTGCTCACGCGTTTTGGTGTACTCGAGTGTTTTGGCGTTGAGCGTACCCATGATGCCGACGGCTTCGGAGGCGAGCGCAATGAGAGCTTCGCTGATTACCTCATTCACCACAGGGAGTGCGCCACCTTCAGTACCGAGCAGAGCTCCAGCACCGAGCTGAACATTATCAAACGTGATATTCGCAACACGCTGCGCATCCATCATGGGGTAGCAGACCTTAGATACGCCTTCAGCGTCGGCATCCACAAGGAACAGCGACAAGCCGTCCTCATCAAATTGACCACCGGATGTGCGTGCAAGTACCACTAGCTTGTCGGCGTTCTCGCCATTGAAGACGACGACCTTTTCACCGTTGAGGGTGTATCCGTCACCGTTCGCCGTGGCTGTCGTTTTGCAATCGTTAATTGCAAAGCGACTCTGGCGCTCAACGTAAGCAAACGCACCCAGGGTTTCGCCACCAATGACGCTCTCTAAAATTTCAGCACGCTGCGCTTCATCACCTGCCCGCGCAACCACACCGCCAAACAAGACAACTGTGGGGAAGAAAGGCTCGACAACAAGGCCTTTACCCATTTCTTCCATGACGACGGACATATCGACGATGTTGCCGCCAAAACCGCCATCCGCCTCGGAAAAGGGAATCGAAAGCCACCCGAGCTCGGCGAATGTCTGCCAGTTTTGACGGCTCATGCCTTCATCACTGTTGACGATAGCGCGACGCGTATCCCAGTCGTAATCGTCCTGTACGAACCTCGCGATCGAATCGCGAACCATCTGCTGTTCTTCTGTGTAATCGAAGTTCATTCTGTCACTACTCCTTCGGGAAATGCGTCCTTACTCGAGACCAAGCACGTACTTGGAAATGATGTTCTTCTGAACCTCGTTAGAACCACCATAGATTGTTGCTGCTCGGCCGTACATGAACGCACGACGGGCATCTGAACCAAATTCGTGACCCAGCACTTCCGGATCCATATCGGTCGGCAATACGCCCTGATAATAAGCGGCAATCTCCATACGAAGCTCCTGTGTGGCCTGCTGAAGCTCAGTGCCTTTGATCTTCAGAAGGGAAGACTCGGGTCCAGGGAAACCACCCGCAGCCATAGTTGCCAGTGTGCGGAGTTCAGTGAACTCGAGCGCCATAAGCTCGACCTCAATATCAGCCATACGCTGCTGGAAACCAGGATCATCCATCAATCGCTGACCACCATTCACCTCGTTGGCAGCTGCCTCTTTGATGAGACGCATGTTGCGCTTGATGTCAGCAACACCTGCGATACCGGTGCGCTCGTGCGCCAAGAGTGCTTTCGCTACGGTCCAGCCTTTACCGACCTCACCGACAACGTTCTTCGCAGGAACACGAACATTGTTGAACTCAACCTCGTTGAGGTTGTGCTCGTTATCAATACCAATGATCGGGTTGACCTTGATACCTTCTGACTTCATGTCGACGAGGATGAAGGTGATACCTTCTTGCTTCTTGCCGCTGTTGTCAGTTCTGACAAGGCAGAAGATCCAATCCGCATGCTGTGCATACGTAGTCCAGATCTTCGCGCCATTAATGATGTAGTCATCACCGTCACGCTCCGCCTTTGTCTTAAGACTTGCGAGGTCAGAACCTGAGCCAGGCTCCGAGTACCCCTGGCACCACCAGTCTTCACTCTTGAGTATTCGGGGGAGGAAGTACTCTTTCTGCTCGTCGGTACCAAACGCCATGATGACGTTGGCCACCATAACAAGACCAAAGGGGACGACGTCAGGGATACCACGAAGCGATCGCTCAGACTCCCAAATGTATTTTTGTGTCGCAGTCCAACCAGTGCCGCCGTGCTCTACCGGCCAGTTGGGCGCTACCCAACCCTTGGCATAGAGCTTCTGCTGCCACTCCACCATGCCCTTAGAACCGCGGCTTTTGAGATGCGCCTGCATTTCGGCGTCAAATTCAGTATCGAGGAAGTTGCGGACATCATCGCGGAACGCGAGGTCTTCAGCTGATAGTGCAATATCCATTATCTGTGCTCCCGTGAGTGTTCTCGCCGAGGTATGCCGGCGAATTTGAACCTTGAGTAGGTTTTTTTAACGAGGCGAATGTTAGCGTTTTGGTAATTTTTTGCAAGAAAAAGTGCCTGCCCGGGCACTGCACATTCGCTTCTCAGTACATTATAGAAAAGAGTTTACGTTGATACTCAGCGGCAAGTGGATCTCCTTTGCCAATTGAGGCAATTGTATCGAGATATAACCGCTTGGCTTCCCCATTATTCCAATCGCGATCGGCACGCAGGACGACCAATAAGTGCTCTAGGGCATCGCGATAATGCGCCCCGGTTGTAAGCTGCACAGCAAGCTTTACCCGCACCGAATGATTACTCTTATCGCTTGCGAGCTCTGACTCCAGCGCTTCTACCTCGGGCGACTTCCCGGCTTCTCGTTTCAACTCAATCTGAGCCATCAGCTGCTCATGCAATGCATCTCGGTCCACCAAACGAACCTCTTTGAGAACCTCTTCTGCCTCGTCCAATCGATTTCCTTCAACCAGGGCACCGGCATAGGCCAAGGTGATCTCCAACAACTTGTTCGACTCTTCCCAAGCCGATCGTAGTAATGCGAGTGCACCTGAGGTATCGCCCTGATCCAGAAGCTCCGTGGCCTCCGCGATTTTTGCATCCCATGGCGATGGCAAGTGCTTCTGAAGCATCTCGCGTACCGCAGTTTCGGGCTGGGCACCGGCAAAACCGTCGACAGGCTGTCCGTCCTTGAACACCATCACGGTCGGTAAACTTCTAACCCCGAGCTGCTGAGAGATACCCTGCTGCTCATCGGCGTTTATCTTGGCCAACAGAAACGCACCCGCGTATTCGTCGGCGAGTTGTTCCAAGAGGGGCATCAACTGTTTACACGGCGCGCACCAATCAGCCCAAAAATCGACCACCACGGGGCGATTGAAAGATTCGTCAATCAGATATTGCTGCGCATTGTTCTGGTCAATGTCGACTACGTTCATAACATCCTCGGTTACGACAGTCCTAAGACGTCGGACATCGTGTAAGCCCCAGCGGGTTTATTGGCAATGAATTTCGCCGCGCGCACCGCACCGTTTGCAAACGCATCGCGACTGCCGGCCTTATGGGTAATTTCCAGTCGCTCACCGTCTGCGGCAAAAAGCACCGTGTGTTCACCAACAATCTCGCCTGCTCGCGTCACTGAGAAACCGATTGAGCCGGGCGCCCTCGCCTCGCGTTCGTTAGCTCGGTCGTATTGGGCAACATCCGACAGCGACTGTCCCATAGCGCTAGCAACGGTCTGACCCATCGCAAGTGCCGTGCCCGACGGCGCATCAATTTTGTGTTTATGGTGCGCCTCATGAATTTCTATATCTGAGTCTGCGCCCATAACCTGAGCCGCAAGCGAGAGAAGACGATACGCTAGATTGACACCGGTGCTGAAGTTGGCCGCCTGACAGCGAGCAACCGAAGCCAAGGTTGACTCCAAATCCGCCTGCTCGGCCTCGGAGAAACCTGTTGTACCGATGACAATGGGGACGCCTGCGTCAGCACAGGCACACGCAATAACCAGTGAGGACTCAGGAAATGTGAAATCGATGACCACATCAACTGCGTCGAGGTCTAAAACGTCCGAAAAGGTTATTGGGCAGTTTACATCGCCCACGATTGATGCAGCGCTCGACCCAATAAGTTGACTACCCGGGCGCGCAACGAGACAGGCTAAGTCGGTCTCCGGCTCCGTAGCGATGGCCCGCGCAACAGCCTGACCCATGCGACCACTCGCTCCTGTCACCGCCACGCGCAGCGCCATCAATTGAGTCCTTCAAAAAAGTTCTTTACGCCATCAAACCAACTCGACTGCCGTGGCGACTGATCGCCTCCCTCGCCCAAGCTGGTGCGGAACTTCTCCAGAAGCTCCTTTTGCTCGCCATTGAGGTTAACAGGTGTCTCGACCACCGCGCGACACAGTAAATCGCCTACCGGCCCGCCACGGACAGGCTGAACGCCTTTACCGCGCAATCTAAACAACTTGCCGGTCTGAGTTTCGGCAGGGATACGCAACTTCACCCGACCATCTAGCGTTGGTATCTCGTGCTCACCGCCCAAAGCGGCATCGGCAAAACTAATAGGGAACTCGCAGTAGAGGTTTCGGCCATCGCGTTCAAACAGCGGGTGCTGTTTAACCGAAATTTGAACGTACAAATCACCATTGGGACCACCCGCCGGACCTGCCTCACCCTCACCACTGAGCCGAATGCGGTCTCCCGTATCAACACCCGGGGGCACCTTGACCGAGAGCGTCTTGGTTTTCTCTACCAGACCCTCACCTCGGCAGACGGTACAGGGCTCCTCAATGACCTGGCCCTTACCCCGGCAGTTGGGACAGGTCTGCTGCACTTGAAAAAAGCCCTGCTGCATTCGCACCTGACCCGAACCGCCACAGGTTCCGCAGGTCTTTACTGACGTGCCAGGTTTAGCGCCAGTGCCATCACAAGTATCGCAGTGTTGTAGCGATGGCACCTTGATTTCGGCGGTTTTGCCGCGCACCGCATCCTCAAGTGTCACCTCGAGGGTATAACGCAAGTCCGAACCTCGCTGAGGTCCCTGACGTCGGCTGCCGCCACCACCAAAAATATCACCAAAGACATCACCGAAAATATCGCTGAAACTACCGCCCTGAAAACCACCGCCACCCATTTGTGGATCAACGCCGGCATGACCGTACTGATCGTAGGCCTGGCGCTTCTCGCCATCACTGAGAATTTCATAGGCCTCGGAGGCTTCTTTGAATTTCTCGTCAGCATTGGCGTCATCCGGATTACGGTCCGGGTGATACTTCATCGCAATGCGCCGATAGGCCTTTTTAATGTCCTGTGCCGATGCTGACTTCTCAACACCTAGCACTTCATAGTAATCACGCTTTGACATAATGCTTCCTGCTGCCGATACCCGGGCAGCCTATTTAAAAAAAAACGGATTCCAACCTCAGCCGGAATCCGTACAGCGTTTAAAGTGTCACAAACCTGCGCGGTTTAAACCGCCCTGATCAACGCTTGTCGTCTTCACGAACCTCTTCAAATTCAGCATCGACGACGTCGCCATCGACCGCATCTTCCTCTGGAGCCTGCTCAGCACCCGACTCACCCGCTTCTGCTTGTGCGGCATACATCTTCTGAGCAACACCACTGGTTGCCTCAGTTAAGGCAGTAGTTGCCGCCTCGATTGCATCCTTATCGTCTGTCTTTATGGCATCTTCCGCTGACGTAATGGCAGCCTCGATAGCTGAACGCTCCTCATCTGTCGCGTGCTCACCCGCTTCTTCAAGCGTCTTCTTGGCGGCATTGATCATGCCATCCGCCGTGTTACGCGCAGTGACCAGCTCCTCGAACTTCTGGTCCGCCTCAGCATTCGCTTCTGCGTCCGCAACCATCTGTTGGATATCGTCCTCGGATAGACCGCCAGATGCAGTGATTCGAATCGACTGCTCTTTGCCGGTGGCTTTGTCCTTCGCCGAAACGTTCAGGATACCGTTCGCATCGAGGTCGAATGTCACCTCAATTTGTGGCATGCCGCGCGGCGCAGGTGGAATGTCGGCCAAATCGAACCGACCCAGCGACTTATTCGATGTTGCCTGCTTACGCTCACCTTGAACGACGTGAATCGTTACCGCTGTTTGGTTGTCTTCCGCCGTTGAGAACACCTGCGACTTCTTAGTAGGAATAGTCGTGTTCTTCTCAATCAGTGGTGTCGCAACGCCACCCATGGTCTCGATACCCAGTGTCAGAGGCGTTACGTCGAGCAGGAGAACGTCTTTAACGTCACCGGCCAGTACCGCACCCTGAATCGAGGCGCCCATGGCGACCGCCTCATCAGGGTTAACGTCCTTGCGTGGCTCTTTGTCAAAGAAATCAGCAACGGTTTGCTGAACCATTGGCATACGCGTCTGACCACCGACCAGAATAACGTCGTCAATCTCGCTTGCTGATAGACCGGAGTCCTTTAACGCAACCTTCACAGGCTCCAGCGAGCGAGTCACCAACTCTTGTACCAACGACTCTAGCTTTGCACGCGTGAGCTTGATCACTAAGTGCTTGGGACCCGTGGCATCAGCAGTGATGTAAGGCAAGTTCACTTCTGTCTGCTGCGAGCTTGACAGCTCGATCTTGGCCTTTTCTGCAGCTTCCTTCAGACGCTGCAGCGCCAGTGGATCGTTGTGCAGGTCGATACCGTTTTCATTCTTGAACTCATCTGCGAGGAACTCGATTAACCGTAGGTCAAAGTCTTCTCCGCCGAGGAAGGTATCGCCGTTGGTCGCAAGCACTTCAAACTGGTGCTCGCCATCAACTTCAGCAATTTCAATAATCGAGATATCGAAGGTACCGCCGCCTAGGTCGTAAACCGCAACAGTGCGATCACCCTGCGCTTTGTCCATGCCATAGGCCAGTGCAGCCGCAGTTGGCTCGTTGATGATTCGCTTCACCTCGAGACCCGCGATGCGACCCGCGTCCTTGGTTGCCTGACGCTGAGAATCGTTGAAATAGGCCGGCACAGTGATGACGGCTTCTGTGACCGATTCGCCGAGGTACTCTTCGGCTGTCTTCTTCATCTTGCGAAGTACTTCAGCCGAGACCTGAGGCGGGGCCATTGACTCGCCTTTTGCTTCAACCCACGCGTCGCCGTTATCAGCTTTCACGATACTGTAAGGCACCATTTTGATGTCTTTTTGTACAACGTCGTCTTCAAATCTACGACCAATCAATCGCTTCACCGCAAACAAGGTGTTTGTTGGGTTAGTGACGGCCTGACGCTTTGCAGATTGACCAACCAATACCTCGTTGTCATCTGCGTAAGCTACGATTGAAGGCGTTGTGCGACCGCCTTCAGCGTTCTCGATGACGCGAGGCTTGCCACCCTCAAGGACCGACACACAGCTGTTCGTCGTTCCGAGGTCAATACCAATAATCTTTCCCATGTCTTTCTCTCCTACGGCCAGGTGATCCCGGCGCCTAATCTTGTCTTTGTAGATGGGTCGCTCTGTCCAAATTTCAAGCGCCCTAATAAAAAATTCTGTCTTTATTTACGATGCGGCTTTGGACACCATCACCATTGCGGGGCGCAGCAACCGGTCTTTTAGCAAGTAACCCTTCTGCATCACAGCAATCACGGTATTCGGCTCAACATCAGGGTTCTCAATCATGCTCATCGCCTGCGCGACCTGCGGGTCAAAGGGCTCACCATGAGGATCGACAGGTGTTACGCCATTCTTCGCCAGCACATCGACCAAGCTCTTAAGCGTTAATTCGACCCCTTCGACAACCGCGGCAATACCCTCAGCATCCGACCCGGTAGACGCCTCTAAAGCGCGCTCTAGATTGTCAACGACGGGCAACAAGTCATTTGCGAATCGCTCGAGGGCGAACTTCCGCGCTTTTTCGACGTCTAGCTCTGCGCGGCGCTGCGCGTTGATCGCATCGGCCTGAGCACGAAGCGCTGCGTCCTTGGCCATCGCAACTTCTTCTT
>PKCZ01000075.1 GCA_002862405.1 Pseudomonadota bacterium | reverse complement strand
CTCTCGGGTGAAGGAAAGAACTTCAGTCAAGGGCTTGATCTCGAGTATCTAATGGCGAGCGAAGATAAGCAGTTCACCGAGTTGTGTATGCGAGTATTGGCACGACTCCTGGACGCGCCTTTTCCAGTCGTCTCGCTCGTGACCGGGCACGCGTTTGGTCTTGGCGCGATGATTGTGCTCGCCTCCGACTACAGCGTCATGCGGTCTGACAGAGGTTTTTTCTGTTTGCCAGAGGTCGATCTCAATATGACTCTGACCGTGCGAATGAATGAATTGGTCTGCAGCAAGTTAAGTCCAAAAGCAATTAGGGCGAGCTTGCTGACAGGCGAGCGTTTGACCGCTGAGCGGGCACTCGAGCTAGAGGTAGTAGACGGTGTCGCTGCGTTAGAGGAGTTGGAGGAGCTGGGGCTCGCGACAGCGGCACCTATGATGGGTAAGAATCGACGATCTGTAGCAGGACTTAAGCGAGGTTTTAACCAACCCATCATCGCGCTTATCGAGTCAGACGAAAACGATGGCCCGATTGTCGCTCCTGATTTTGCCTGACGAGCGCGTTGGGTGCTTTGACGGTTAATGGCAGACGCGCGGTGCTATCTGCCGATAGCGTGGTCTTTAACTCGTTGTTTTAATCAATTGGCTAAAGTCTGCAGTCCGCTTACGAAGAAACAGGCGCATTTGCCGGGCGCGCGACTTAGTAAGTTTCAGCCGTTGGCCAATTTATCCAGAAGCATTTCGCTATCTGCCCACCCCAAACAGGCGTCAGTAATACTTTGACCGTAGGCAAGCATTTCAGGCGCCGCGATGGCTTGATTTCCCCCAACTAGGTGGCTCTCAATCATCACGCCTCGAATCGGAGAGTCTCCAGAGCGACGCTGATCAACAATGCTCTGACACACGCTAACCTGCTTCGCGTGGTCCTTCTGACTGTTGGCATGACTACAATCGACCATGAGACCCGTATTCAGGCCCGCATTTTCTAGGAGGAGCTCGGCCTCGCGGACGCTTGCGGTGTCGTAATTTGGTTTAAGACCACCGCGCAAAATGAGATGGCAGTCGGCATTGCCCGTAGTCTTCACGATGGCCGCTGCACCTGTCTTTGTCACCGAGAGAAAATGGTGGCTGGCCGCGGCTGCTTGAATGGCATCGACGGCAATTTTGACGTTGCCCTCAGTGCCATTTTTAAAGCCAATCGGGCAGGAGACGCCTGATGCAAATTGCCGGTGGTTTTGACTTTCTGTCGTTCGAGCACCGATGGCGCCCCAAGACATTAAATCAGCAATATATTGTGGCGAAACGGCGTCTAATAGCTCTCCGGCTGTAGGCAATCCCATGTTATTGATTTCGAGCAATAGCTCGCGGGCGAGCGCCAAGCCCTCGTTGATCTTAAAACTGCCATCAAGGTATGGATCATTGATGTAACCCTTCCAGCCCAAGCTCGTCCTTGGCTTTTCAAAATAGGCTCGCATCACGATCTCAAGTTTATCTGCGTATTTCTCGCGCAAGCGCATGAGTTTTGCCGCATATTCGCGAGCAGCACTGGCATCGTGAATAGAGCAGGGGCCAATTACCACAAGCAGTCGCTCATCGTCGCCACGCATGATGTTGGCGATTTTGGTGCGGGTTGTCTTGATCAGCGTGGTTACGGTTTCTGAAACGGGGAAGCGCGCGATAACCGTATCGGGCGCGACAAGGCTATCGATACTGTCGATTCGGACGTCGTCGATAGCAGACACGTCTGTGGGGGACACGGCGGCTCCTTAAAGATTTCTGAAAGGCCTGTTTTACTCCGATAGTACTGTCTTTACACGGAATGTGTTCGCTGGAAACTTGGCTACGGCTGCCGCGGGGGTGTTGGTCCGATCACCCCTCGGCGAGCGCACTTAACAGCATCTCACTATCCGCCCAGCCGAGGCAGGCGTCGGTAATGCTTTTGCCATAGGTAAGCTCATCGCGCGCCGCGATGGCTTGGTTGCCGCCCACGAGGTGACTCTCAATCATGATGCCGCGAATGGGTGAGTGTGCCTCGCGTCGTTGATCTACGATGCTTTGACACACACCAATTTGCTTCGCGTGGTCTTTCTGGCTGTTGGCGTGACTACAGTCAACCATGAGGCCTGTATTTAAACCTGCATTTTCCAATAGGAGCTCGGCTTCTCGGACACTTGCTGCGTCGTAGTTTGGCTTTAGACCGCCGCGTAAAATAAGGTGGCAATCTGCATTTCCGGTCGTTTTTACAATCGCCGCTGAGCCAGTCTTGGTCACGGATAGGAAATGATGGCTAGCGCCAGCCGCTCGAATAGCGTCTACAGCAATCTGAACATTGCCCTCGGTTCCATTCTTGAATCCGACGGGGCAGGAGAGCCCCGATGCTAACTGTCGATGATTTTGGCTCTCTGTGGTTCGGGCGCCAATGGCTCCCCACGACATCAGGTCGGCCACATATTGCGGCGTGATGGTGTCCAGAAATTCACCCGCGGTCGGCATACCCATGTCATTAATGGTCAGCAGGAGCTCACGGGCTAGCGCCAAGCCTTGGTTAATCTCAAAGCTGCCATCAATGTGAGGGTCGTTGATGTATCCCTTCCAGCCCAAGCTTGTTCTGGGCTTCTCAAAGTAGGTTCGCATGACGATTTCGAGTTTGTCCGCGTATTGCTTACGGACATGCATCAGTCGCGTCGCGTACTCAAGTGCAGCCTCAGAATCATGGATGGAGCAGGGGCCTATGACTACCAGGAGGCGTTCATCGTCGCCGCGCATAATTGCCGCGATTTTGGCTCGCGTCGATCTGATTAACGACGTCGTCCCCTCCGAGACGGGGTAACGACTGATAATTTCGTTGGGGGCAACGAGGTCATTGATGGCATCGATTCGAACATCGTCGATGGCAGACACGTCTGTGGGGGACACAACAACTCCTTAGAAGGCGGATATGCCGGTTTGGCTGCGTCCCAATATTAACGCATGAACGTCATGAGTGCCCTCGTAGGTGTTCACAACTTCCAGGTTCAACATGTGCCGTATGACGGGAAAATCGCCAGAAATGCCGTTTCCACCCAGCATGTCTCTGGCATCGCGAGCAATTTGCAGTGCTTTACCACAAGAATTTCGCTTAATCAGACTGATTAGATCCGGCGATATTGCACCGTCGCTCATTAAGACACCTGCCCGGTGACAGGCCTGGAGGCCTATACCGATTTCAGTCTGCATGTTGGCAAGTTTGAGTTGTACTAGCTGCTTGCTTGCGAGCGGTACATCGAATTGTTGTCGATCCAATGTGTACTGCCGTGCCGTTTGCCAACAGGTTTCTGCGGCACCCAGTGCACCCCAAGCGATACCGTAACGAGCGTTATTCAGACACCCAAACGGCCCCTTCAGCCCCTCGACATTGGGAAGGTGATTCTCAGCTGGCACAAATACATCGTTCATGACGATTTCGCCAGTGATTGAGGCTCTGAGTGCGAGCTTGCCTTCAATCTTTGGTGCGCTCAGGCCTTCCATGTTTTTTTCCAGGATAAAGCCTCGAATGATGCCGTCGTCAGTCTTAGCCCAAACGACAAATACATCGGCAATAGGACTGTTGCTAATCCACATTTTGGACCCGGTCAGCCGATAACCGCCATCGACAGACTTGGCGCGTGTTTTCATGCCACCCGGATCGGAGCCGTGATCGGGTTCGGTTAGCCCAAAGCAGCCAATGAATTCACCCGTGGCGAGACGCGGCAAGTACTTTTCTCGTTGCGCCTCGGTTCCGTAGGCGTAGATCGGATACATAACGAGAGATGACTGAACGCTCATCATGGACCGGTACCCTGAATCTACACGTTCAATTTCTCGTGCAACGAGTCCATAGCAGACATAGTCAACACCGGGACAGCCGTAACCTGAGATGGTAGATCCAAGTAAGCCAACCTCACCCATCTCGCGGAAGATTTCGGCGTCCATACGCTCTGTCGCAAAGGCCGAAGTGACCCGCGGAGCCAACTGGCTTTGCGCGTACTCTCTCGCCGATGCTTGCACCATGCGTTGCGTGTCTGTGAGTTCTGCGTCCAACTCAAAAGGGTCTTCCCAATTGAGTTTGGTCCAGCGAGTGTTGCCACCCATGGTATTCCCCCAGTTAGCTCTTTATGTCCCTGATAAAAGGTCTTTGCATGCCCAAGAGTAGAGCGCTTGAGGCGGGGCAGCAATCCCCCTATCGTGGGGGCTGGAGTAGCTAAGCCGTCTCTTGGAAAATCTCTCGCCCAATCAGCATACGTCTAACCTCCGAGGTCCCGGCACCGATTTCGTAGAGCTTGGCATCGCGCAGGAAGCGTCCGGTGGGGTAATCCATGGTATAGCCGTTGCCGCCCAGGACCTGGATGGCATCCAGCGCGGCCTTGGTCGCCGCCTCGGCTGTGTAGAGAATCACTGCAGCGGCATCCTTGCGACTGTCTTCACCACGATCGAGCGCGCGACCGACCTCATAGAGATAGGCGCGGCAGGCAGCGGTCGACGCGTACATATCGGCCAATTTGCCTTGGATGAGCTGAAATTCACCAATAGGTTGATCGAACTGCTTTCGTTCATGAACATAGGGAACGACGGAGTCTAGACAGGCTTGCATAATGCCCACCGGACCCGCCGACAGAACAGCGCGCTCGTAATCAAGACCTGACATCAGCACGGCGACACCGGAATTAACCTCCCCCAGGACGTTTTCGATGGGGACGGGACAGTCCGTGAATATCAGCTCCGCTGTATTCGAGCCACGCATACCCAGTTTGTCGAGCTTCCTACCTTGCGTGAAGCCGGGAAAACCCCGCTCAACGATGAATGCGGTTATCCCCCGAGAGCCCGCATCGGGCGCTGTTTTGGCGTAAATCACGTAGGTATCTGCGTCAGGCCCATTGGTGATCCACATTTTATTGCCATTGAGTACGTAATGATCGCCTTTAAGGTCTGCGCGTAGTTTCATGCTCACAACGTCCGAACCCGCATTTGGCTCACTCATGGCCAAGGCGCCTACCTTTTTGCCAGAGCAAAGATCGGGTAGGTATTTCTCTCTTTGACTTTCCGATCCATTTCGCTGGATCTGATTGAGACAGAGGTTGGAATGCGCGCCATAGGAGAGTCCGACCGAGGCTGACGCTCTGCTGATTTCCTCAAGCACAATGATATGCGCCAGGTAGCCCATGGCGGAGCCGCCATAACGCTCATCGACCGTAATACCCAATAGTCCAAGATCGCCCATCCTTTGCCACAAGTGGTGAGGAAAATCATTATCCCGGTCGACAGCATCGGCAATGGGAGCGAGCTCTCTCTCAACAAACTGGCGTGTTGTTTCACGCAGCATAGTGAGCTCCTCACTCAACCCATGATTTAAGCTGCTCAGCGGGTTTGTCATGACAATGTCTCCTCGGAATTATCACTACGTCGTTCGTTATTCGGCATTGGTTGTCATACGGCGTAGAACGTTGGCAGTATAACTGATAGTCTCCACGACCCTGCCGTTTTGTTGATTTGAACTCTTTACTATTTGGCAAGCCGTTGTGGGTTCCAGTAGCTCGTCTGGACGATGCTTTGATTACCCCAAAAGGACGCGCTGTGCGTAAGCCGCTAATGGTAGTCTGCCTTAGAAGATATAGGGATACGTTTTGGACACACGCGCGCTACGAAATACGCTGGGACAGTTCGCCACTGGGGTGTGCGTCTTGACGACTAACGACCCCGATCGTGGTGCGATTGGGATGACGGTTAATTCTTTTGCTGCGGTATCCCTTGAGCCTGCACTGGTGCTCTGGAGCATCCAAAACACCTCCAAATTCTTCAGCGAGTTCACTGACTGTGATCGGTATGGAATATCGGTGTTGCGGGACTCGCAGGAAGCGTTATCAAATCGTTACGCGCGCTCGTTAGAGCACACGATTGATGACGGTGATTGCTTCGTTGACTCATACGGAGTGCCTTTGATTCAGGGCGCACTGGCCACATTCTCATGCAAGATGTCGGCGCTTCATCCGGAGGGCGATCATCACATTATCGTTGGTGAGGTCGTTGGCTTTGACAGCCACTCAGGTGACCCACTCGTCTTTTTCGGCGGCGCCTACAGCCGTTTAGGCTAACTTACATCCCATTAGGATAGGGCGTTAGATCCGCAGCTCCCGATTCGCGGACCCGCGCTAGCGCATCCGCATAGGCAATAAGTTGTCTCATACAGTACAAGCTGCGCTCCGATATGTAGCTATGCTCACCCTCATCGTTTTCTGACGCATCCTCGTTCATGACCACCATGCAGTTTCGTACGATCAGATGCTCCGGCAGGTAACAGAGGCGATTGTTCTTGTAGCTGCTCGTTCGAAGCTCATTGATGGGATAGGTTCCTCCCGGGCCGACTGACACTCCCACGGGAAGCGCAGGTTTATGGGCGAAGGATGCACCGCCGCAGACCAAAAAGAAGTTCTTGAGAGCGGCTGGGACCATCCCATGCCACTCGGGCGCAATCATAATGAAGGCATCGGCCGAATCGATTTTTTCTGCCAGAGCCTTCAGACCGCTCCATTGAGGCGCATCACTGCCAATTTCCTCGTCCCAGAGCGGCAAGGGATCTTTTCCAAGGTCACAAATCCAGCAGCTATGATCTCCAAGGCCTACGAGTTGACTCGCCAGGAAACGGGCCACCTTAGCGCTCTGAGAGTCTTTCCGGTGGCTACCAACAATGATGGCAATTTGCATGAGAGGTTCTCGCGTGCTGTAAGGGTCGTCGATGATACTGATGCCACTAGTGCATGACTAGGCACTGCTGCCAAAACATCAGCGCGGCAGGCGTCAGTTGAGTCGCGTGCCGTCTTATTAGGTAAAAGCGACGCGCCATTCTTGCCGGGTTCGGGGTGGCAATTTCGATAAGCGTAGCGTCGGCTAATTCTCTCTCTACGACACGTCGCGACAGGCAGCCAATGCCGACGGTCCTGGCCACGGCCCGCTTGATAGGCTCGTTATGCCGAAATTCCATGACGATATCGATATCGCTTAAGTGAGCGGAAAAAGTGTCGTTAAACATAGCTCTAGCGCCTGACCCTCTCTCCCGAAGCACCCACGGTGATGATACGAGATCGGTCATTGATACTTTGGTTTTGGTCGCCAGTGGATGATCGGGACTTGCAAATACGACGAGTTCATCCTCTAGCCATGGCTTACAAAAGATGGCGGGATCTGTGACTGGGGATTCAATCAACCCAAAGTCTAGGTCACCGCTATTGAGTCGATCTGTGATACCCGGCGAGTTATCACTGGTAACTCGTATTTCGACGCTGGGGTGTTGTTTTTGAAAATCGACCATAGGGTCCACGATGACGTGGTTAGCAATCGTAAAGCTCGCGCCGATTTCAATGACACCACCGATAGCATTGCCTGTGAACTGCTGATCAAGCTCTGCCGCTTGATCAAGCAGTGATGCAATATTGGGTAAAAGCGACTGTCCAAACCGATTTAGAACCAACTGACGGCCAACGCGCTCGAATAACTGCTGTCCAATATTCTCCTCGAGTTGCTGTAACGAGGAGCTGATGGCTGACTGTGACAAAGCGAGTGCCTGACCCGCGGCTGTTGTCGATCCAAACTCATCGATGGCCTGAAGGACCCGTAGTTGTTTTAACGTAAATTGCATGGTGAGACGCCCACTCTTAAGTTAACCGCTAATCTACCTATAAAATCGATTGGTATTATTAAAATAAACCATTTTTTTTACTAAATAAAATCGAATACAGTCTCGACCCTACCTAGGGAGAAGCTTATGGCCGAGCAAAAAGCAACCAACATTCATTGGCACGAGGGTGACATCACGCGTAAGGAGCGAGGTGATCTCTTGGGCCATGGTGGTGCAACATTATGGTTTACAGGACTATCGGGTTCAGGGAAGAGCACCGTTGCCGTGGCGCTAGAGGGCGTCCTTCACGATATGGGGGTGCTGTGTTACCGCTTGGATGGTGACAATGTGCGCTTCGGTATTAACAAGAACCTGGGCTTCAGCGAGGAAGACCGCGCGGAAAACATTCGTCGAGTTGGAGAGATCTCAAAACTCTTTGTCGACTCCGGAGTGTTAGTGCTCTCGAGCTTCATCTCTCCGTATGTGCGAGATCGTGACTTGGTACGCCAGGTTCATGAAGACGCCGGCATGAATTTTATCGAGGTCTTTGTCGATTGCAGTCTTGCAGCGGCGGAGTCCCGCGATCCAAAGGGGCTCTACAAAAAGGCCCGAGCGGGCGAGATCAAGAACTTCACCGGTATTGATGACCCCTACGAGGCGCCTTCAGCACCCGAAATTCACCTGCATACTGATCAGCAAACCCTAGAGGAAGAGGTCTCACAGATTATTGTCGTGCTCAAGGCACGCGGTCTCATCAGTGCTTCGTAAGGGAGAATCGAGAATATGAGTTTAATTACACCTCACGGAGCGACATCGCTGACGCCGCTCCTCGCAACGGGTCAGCGGTTAGCTGAACTGGAAGCGGAGTCAGCTACGCTGCCGTCTATTACAGTGTCGTCTGCTGCAGCGGCCAACGCCGTTATGTTGGGCGCGGGCTATTTCACCCCGCTTAAGGGCTACATGAACCGCTCTGACGCACTGAGTGTGGCGACCGATTTAAAAACCACCGACGGTCTCCTTTGGCCAGTCCCTGTGCTCAATATGGTTGAGCGTTTTGATGGCAACTTGGGCGATCGTATTGCGCTGCGTGACCCCAACGTTGATGGCGGTCCTGTCATCGCGGTTATGGATGTCACCGGTATTGAATGCCTATCGGACGACGATATGGCGTTGATGACGCGCGAGGTGTTTGGAACCGATGATCCAAATCATCCGGGTGTCGCAACGTTCAGTTCTCAGGGTCAGATTTTGCTGTCAGGGCCCATCGAGGTTCTGAACTATTCCTATTTTCAATCGGACTTTCCCGGCACGTTTAGAACAGCCATGGAAATACGGGATGAAATTGAGTCGCGTGGCTGGAAACGCGTTGTGGCATTCCAGACCCGCAATCCGATGCACCGCGCGCATGAGGAACTCTGTCGTATGGCGATGAGTGATCTGAACGCGGATGGCATCCTAATCCACATGCTTCTTGGAAAGCTAAAGGCAGGTGATATTCCCGCCGATGTGCGCGACGATTCGATCAGAACAATGGTTGACCACTATTTCCCTGAAAATACGGTCATGGTGACGGGCTATGGCTTTGACATGCTCTACGCCGGGCCAAGAGAAGCGGTACTGCATGCAGTGTTCAGACAAAACGCTGGCTGTACTGAGCTTATTGTAGGTCGTGACCATGCCGGTGTGGGCGATTATTACGGTGGATTTGATGCGCAAACCATTTTTGATGAGCGCGTGTCCGAGGGTGCACTCGAAATCGATATCTACCGTGCGGATCACACGGCTTACAGTAAAAAACTTGATCGGGTTGTCATGATGAAGGACGCACCTGATCACTCCAAAGAAGACTTTGTGCTGCTCTCAGGAACGGCCGTCCGGGAAATGCTGGGGCAGGGGATCGCGCCACCTCCGGAGTTCTCTCGTCCTGAAGTCGCAAAAATCCTGATGGATTATTATCAGTCGCTAGACCAGTAATCCTTTGCCGACTAATGCTCGAGGTATTGCTGTCGGGCAACGGCCACTAAGCGTTCGATGCCCTGCCTGACAGTATCCTCATCTCCGGCGTAGTTGAGTCGGAGACACTCGTCGGCATGCTGCCACGTCGCATCCAAACCCTGGAAAAAATGACGTCCTGAGACGGTAACAACCCCTTCACGTGCGGCTCGTCTATAGAGCTCGTCTGCGCCGCCTGGGAGGTCTTCAAACCATGTCCATAGAAACATAGCGCCATTGGGTTGATGAATTCTGACCGGTAGATCGTGCGCCGCAGTCATCATTATCTCAATCGCCAAGCGCTGCTTGCGCAAGTAGTGCGGTTTTATGACCTGTTCAGATAGTTCAGACAATCGATGGCTGATGAGTAGAGGCAGTACCAATTCAGGTCCGGTTCTTGCAGGTGCCAGTCCATTGATCGCATTGGCATTGCTGATCAGCTTTGTTACTTCGAGTGGCCCAACGACAATTCCTGTCCGCACGCCCGGCAACCCGAACTTGGACAGACTTAGGCAGAGAATCGTATTGTCGTCCCAAAACGGGGTGGCCTCGGTATAAATCATACCGGGAAAGGGAAGGCCGTATGCGCCGTCGATGATAAGTGGAACCCCCGCAGCTTTGCATCGCGATGCAACTTGAGACAATTCTTCATCAGAGACCACGTTGCCCGAGGGGTTGGTGGGCCGAGATAGACAAACGGCACCAATGGTCTGCGAGTCTACGGAGAATTCTGTCAGGTCGACGCCGTATTTGAATTGCCGGTCTGGAAGTAAATCGATTCTGGCTGCAGTCGACTTTAGAATGGGCCCATCCTGACGAGACATGTCGTTATAACCCACGTACTCGGGGGCTATGGGAAGAGCGACCTGCTTCCAATTTCCGTCGCTAAATCGGCCTGCAAAGGCATTGAGCAGAATTTCGAAACTGGCCTGACTTCCGTTGGTTATGGCGATATGCTCGGCTGAAATTTTGGCGCCAAACAGCGACGAGAGCTGATTAGCTAGGCACGCTCGGAAGACTTCATGCCCTTGCGGCGCGTCGTAATCTCCAATCATGCTGGCGAATCGGTTGGCGTCGCCGATCAGTGCTGCCGCGCTGTCTCTGATCGCATCTTGGACCTCCTGAATGTGAGCCGGATTACCCCCACCGAGGGGATAGAGTGTGGTGCCCTCAGGTGCTGCAATGCTCAAATCCTCCATTAGCTGGACGATGCCGCTTTGGCTACTGTAATGTTGAGCGTAATTCGAAAAATTCACGTCTTGCGTACACCTTTGGGTCCGATCAACTCACACACTGGCAGTGGCCAGGCGGTCGATATCGCGGTTAAGAGACAGGTAGAATGATAACACCGCTAATCATTGCGAACTGGAAAATGGCCATCGATGCCGATGGTGTCGACGCGTTCAAAGCCACATGGAATTCGAAGCCATCGATTCACGGTATCAAGGCCGTTGTCGCACCGCCAGCACCTTACTTACCGTTCGTTCAGGGGCTTAGCCAACTCTCTTTGTGCGCTCAAAACGTATCAGAGAATGAGCAGGGCGCACACACAGGTGAGATTGCCGCATCAATGCTCACAGACTTTGGTTGTCAGTATGTCCTCGTCGGACACTCCGAGCGACGTCAAAATCAGGGGGAGACTAATGCCCTTGTGGCGCAGAAGGCGAAGCGCGCCCAGGCAGTGGGCTTAATTCCCGTGGTCTGTGTTGGTGAGCCAAGCCACATTCGTGCGTCGGGTGATGCTGTCTTGTACGTTAGAGACCAGGTATTGAGCAGTTGTGAGGACTTAACTGGGGATCTTGTTATTGCCTATGAGCCCGTGTGGGCCATCGGCTCGGGCGAGGCAGCGTCCGCCGATGTCGCCAGCGAGATGCATCTCGAAATTAAAGCGGTGCTTGCGGATCGATATCCTGAACTCCGCGTTCTTTACGGCGGTAGCGTCAAACCCGATAACTGTGCCGCGTTTACCATGGCGAAGGGGATTGATGGACTCTTGGTAGGTGGGGCATCGCTCTCCGCTGAGTCGTTTTGGAATATATGTGCATTGGCCAAAGGAGCTGAGTAATGGAAGTAGCAGGTAATACACCTGTATTGGTATCGGCCAGCCAAGTTGTTGATCGACTGGACGAAAATTGGGAAAAGCTGGGGCCTGCAGACATGGCTGCCAAGGCAGTTTCTGAGATGCTTGCATCGACAGCGGTTGCGGATATTGCCTCATATGTGGACCGAGTAATGGTCATGCGCACCTTTGTCGACTCTGTGCCTGACCGAATTAAACCGCTGCTCGCTCCCTTCGGATTTAGTACCAAGTTTGCTCGATCAGTCGCGACTAGAGCAGGCCTCGATCATACCGCCGCACACTATGCCACGGCTGGAGGTCAGAGCCCCCAGCAATACACGGCTAGGGCTTGCCGTGCGATTGCCAGCGGTGAAGCACGCGCGATCGTTCTCTGCGGTGCAGAAGCGATCGGCACCATGCGCGCTCACCAACGCTCAGGCGAAACCCTGGACTGGTCGGAGAACCCAGCGGGTGATCAATCTGATGACGGGATGGGTCTGGAGGATCAATTCGTACCAGCCTTAGCGGCTCACAAAGTCAT
>PKCZ01000080.1 GCA_002862405.1 Pseudomonadota bacterium | reverse complement strand
GCGCATGCGATGCTGAAGTTTACGAGTGAGTTTAATAGGGCCCACGGTCGGGATTGGCAATTACGAATTGGTATCGCTCATGGTGACTGTGTGGGTGGTGTTGTTGGAGAGAAAAAGTATCTCTTCGATTTGTTCGGTGATGTGGTGAATACGGCGGCCCGAATGGAGAGTCACTCCGAACCTGGCAGGATCAATGTTGATGAAGCAACCTTTTTAAAAGCGAGTAACGAGGGTTCGGTTGAGGGCGAAAAACGTCCCTTGGAATTCGTCAAAGGGAAAGGCGAACTGCAGATGTATTTCCTGAATTGACCTCTTATATATCTGGCAGGTAACTATTGCTATCGGATCAATGCGATAGCGTTTCAATGTAAGGGTGAAACTCGTCTAACCGTCACGATCTACTCGTAATGATTAGATTGCAAAGAAACTTGTAGACAGCCGCCCGAAGGGGACACAAAAAACAAGCAGCAAATGCTTGGCCTATATTAGCGACGTTATCTAGATTCGTGAGTAGTGCAATCAACCCGACAAGTGTGGCCACCACCGCCATTAAGATCGACCCTGTCGCAAATGCTTCTGCTGTTACAGCGATGTGATCGCCGGTGTTTGTCTCAACACACATCGCAGTAAGAGCGCCACCGGCAGACACCAAAATAATTGATATCACCTATACCATACCTATAAACGTAGTCATCTGGTCCTGTTGCCAGATGAGGGTAAAGATCGACATTACAGATATGAGCACAGCATAAATAACTTTACTGGTCACGATCGTCCTCCAAGTTCATTTTTATTTTTACATGAATCTAGAGATGTAATCGTCGCGCTTTTAAAGCTTTAAACCTAATAGCTTAGCTACCGCTTGCCATGCATTGCTGAGCTTCTGCGCCTGTCGTGGCCAAAGTTTCTTGGATTTTATTTTGGAACGATGACATCACATCCATCATTGTGGTCTGGCTGGCTTCAACACCGGCAAGAGCGAATTCCGGAGCTAATTCTTTCAATTTTGTGCCAACGGGAGACTTATAAAATTCCAATATCGCTCTCAACTCGTCCGCAGAAAACTTCTCAGCGTAGAGTTCTACAGTCGTCTCCATAAGTGCTTTATCAGTAAATGCGGTCATCAAGGAGGCTATGTCCGCCTCTAAGGCTTTTATTACAGGAACGCCGCATTCACCTAACGGTTCTAGTTGCTGCGCTATGGGTGCAATTCCAGCCTTCAGGCCTTCACTAGCTGCAACCTCCATACCTGCAACCATGCCGGATGCGTCAATGATTTCCCAAACCAAATCTTCATTGCTGGCGATTGCGCTGGAAATTGAAAGGCTCGCGTAAACGGTAACAACATAGGCAGCAGCGGTTTTTAAAAATTTAGCCCTGAACATAGTAAATCTGCCGGTTAATGGATCTGTTTGGATGCATGCTTAAACCTAGAATATTTTTGTTAAAAGTCTAAATGTTAATTCTTGGGTGCGCAAATAAGGTAACGAAGCCGACAAAAATCTGATCCCCCTTTAATGTGCCTGGCGGGTAACTACTGCTATCGGATCAATGCGTTAGCCCCCCCGGAGGTGGAACTTCGAGGCTCGATTGGAATAAATAGCCCACGAAATATTTAAAAAACACTTTGTGAAGCGGATCCCTTACTTTTTGATCTCATCAAATTGATCACTTAAAGATCACACTTCACGGTCTTATTTCCTCATTAACACCCCGACTCATTTCTTCTCTTCATCCTCGTAGAGGAAATCTATAAGACTTTCCCCCTCCTTGAGTTCCTTTTTGAGGTGCGGGTTTTCTTCAAGTCTTTTCATTCGGTCTTCTTCGTCAAACTTTTCCCAACCCAACCAGAAAGGGACGGTCGGGCAACACAAAAACAAGAGCACAGGAATTATGAGGAGCGGGTTATCTTTTATGTTCTGGCGAGTTGGCGCTTCAAAAAATGAGAGCACACAAAGTCCCGCTATTGTCGCGACGACCGTCAAGAGACCCCAGCGACTCAAAAAAACCCTTTTAAACTTTTGTCCGTTGGTCATTGGTTGATCTCCTCACATCTTCTCCTCTTCATCCTCGTACAGAAAAGAGATGAGGTCTTCCCGTCTTTTTTTTCCTCCTCAGGGTTCTCTTCCATCCTTTTTTCATAGTCCTGTTCTTCGAAAGAGAAGAAACCCCAGAAGAAGACAAGGACAGGGGAGAAAAACACACCGATCTTTATCCAGATCAGAACCCTGTCATTCGGTCTCGCTTCAGGGAGAAGAGGAGGAACCTAAGTCGCTAAAACGACTGATGCGACCGTGAAAAACCCCCAGCGACTCAGAAGAACTCTTCTAAACTTTTGTCCCTTAGTCATCTTCAGCCTCTCACTGCACTCGCCGCACTAAGAGCTCAGGGTGTTAGATCTCTCACGTATCCAAATTTGCTCTGAAAATGTGATGTGGGCGTCCCTGTTGATCTCAGCATATTGACGGCCTCAGCAGAAACCTCGCCATACAGCTCAACAGTGAAGTTATCCAACAGTGGACTTACATCGGCTAGGTACTTTTGTAGCGGAGGGTTTTCCAGGTGAAATATCAGGGCAGCACTATTTGCATAAACCTCAGTCCAGACAAATCCTAGTGGGTCGCTAGGATCTTGATCAAAAGTATGAAGAAGCATACCCGGTTCAGATGCTTTGACCGCCTCATCAGCAGCCTCAGAGAGCCTAAGTACCTCCCCTGACGCATTCGGCAATGCATGAAGCCTAGCAATCAGAACAAAGGGTTTATCACCAGCTACCGGAGCACTCTCGGCAGCATCTGCCCAAACAGTTAACGATGGACAAAGTGTTATTAATAAGGTGATCAGGGTTGCTACGAATTTCATATGAAGTCTCTCTTTATGCGCGACTATAAAGTCTAATCGTTAAACTCAAAGTTTCCATTGTGTTCGCTAAGGTTACATGCGCGCCAGATAGTTCTCCAATGTATCTACCCAGAACCCATACCAGCAGTGACACCTATCACGGGCCTGTTGCTAGGGACTTAGCTAACAAAAAAGCGCCCATATAGGCGCCTTTAATGACTATGGCTGGTATCTATTTAAGCGGGGCAACTTTGAATTTCATAGTTCGGTTAACTAGATCCATTTTTCCAGTTGCAACATTGATCAGTCCGTTGGACACAGCGTCGAAGGTATACATATCAAACACAGCACCATTTTTCTTCCAAACTCCTTGCAGAGTCGCCGTAACAATATCCTCTCCGCTTTGCGTCCAAGCATACCCTGTAAACTCCCCCATCTCGTTCAAAGACAGCTTGTTGGTAAAGGTATAAGACAGATAGACACGACCATATTCTCCCGCCTCTCCCGACGCCGCGACCTGATAATTTACGCCGTCCATCGTATGCATCGCATCAATTGAGAAGTTTCCCTCAAAGGAGCTGCCTGTTTCTAAATCTTGAGCAAGAGACATTGAGGACACGAGCATGGTCATGACAAATAAGACAATTGAACTGCTAATTTTCATAATTTTCTCCAGATGAAGTTGGTGATTTTCAAGGTGCTATGTCAGCGTAGACCATCGCATCAAAGCCGCCATTTTTTCGACGTAAGCTGCAACGGCTACAAGCGGGGAAACAGTCGTCACCACCCGATCGCCCTCTAATGTATCCACCATAGGCCCAAAACAGTTAGATGACAGCTCTCACCGCCCTGTCTTCTCACGACCTGCTTTTTTCAAATTGGCTCCTGATGTATCTGGCAGGTAACTACTGCTATTGGATCAATGCGTTGGCCCCCCCGCCCTCTATTGCTTGTCCACACTAAGACAAATGGACAATATCTTGGACAACATTACGCGTGCCGTAGGGATTTTGTGGTATAAATAACTGTATTAATTGGCTTTTCTAAGCGGATTCAAAGTGTTTTGGTGCCTCTCCGGGGCACCAAACGTTTAACAAACTTAGAGAGTTCGTAGGTATCTCGCCCATCGCAGTTTTTGCGTGGAAGAGGACTACTCCAGCCGCACCCTGAGAGGGCTTGAGCTCGTTGGCTCGCAGCGGTGGAATCAAAAAAATGAGCGGTCGTCACGCATGGCGTCAAGTGACTTCAGTAGTGCCAATTGATCTAAACCGGTCATGCCTCTTTTGAAATCGTCTCTATCACCGTAAACGCGCCAGCGCGACAATGACCAAATGATTTGCTTTTCGAGGCTGACCTGTTCGGCCCTGAGCAATCTGTACCCAAGCTCTGAGTGCATCATTGTTTTACCGCACCGCATGGTTAAGACTGAAAGCCTACGGTAGCACTTCTCGTCAGCGAAAACATAATTAATGACGCGACTGTCGCATTTACCTCGGATTTGATCCAAGCACAGACCATAGCATCCACTACTTAGACTACCTCTGACTTTACGCTAGCGCACAGTACCGAGCAGAATAGTCGATCGACCGATAACACCCAAAGGCAATACCTCGGGGAAAGCACTAAATAAAAGCAACAAGATGCCACCTGCAGCCACGACTGATATTTCCTCCTTTCCCAGTCCTGGAGTCCTCGGGGAAGAAACCCTACTATCATCGGTATAGGATGCTTCCGATTGCCGCGACCGATCGGTCGACCCAGGCAGAGTCAGTTCCTCGACCTCGTATTCATCGACGCCGTTCACAAAAGGCTTTGCCTCAAGAGGTTTTGTCACAGCGGACTTGGCATCGGCGGGCTTGGTGGTAAACTGAGAGTTAAAACCCATCACTAACCCCAATCACACTGGATAACGATCCGTCGGTCATCTTTTTGCTCTGCGACCAAAACAAGGCCCCAGCCCCGCGACTCCGCTTCATTAACCTGCCAACCCAAAAGCTTCAATTGATTTTGGTGGTGCTGAAGCACCCCGTGACAATCGCCGATACCGGCCACATGGGTTCCTAAGAATTCCTCGCCTTAGTAAAGAGCCCCGCTATACGGGCCCGCAATAGCATTTTCGACAAAAGATAAACTGGCAATCATCAACAGGCTGACGACCAGCGTGTCTTTGATGTTGGAAATCATGTGTTGCACTCCTGTTTAAACAACGTGTTAAGGCGCAGCTAACCCATGGCTTCTGTACCCGAATAGCGACAGTCATTTTCTTTTTCAGGAGTGAACAAGGTTCACTAGGGGCGGCTTCTTTCTGAAGCTCTGGCATTAGTGTGCGTTAGAGCATTACAAGCACGCAGCACCCTCGAAGGGTTAGCTGCGAATTGGAGCATCAGATCAGCCCAACCTGTATGGGGAATGCCGATCACCAGGTCTCCTTGTAGGGCCTTAAATCGAGTTCATGCGTCCATGCGGAGGCCGGCTGAGCATGCAGTGCCCAAAATGCGTCGGCGATCGCATCGGGATCTAACGCGCCATCATCACCGAGCGACTCCAAATAGTCTGCAAAACGCCCGCGGACAATATCGCCGTTAACCACACCGTCGATGATGACGTGGGCAACATGGACACCCTGAGGTCCGTATTCACGCGCAAGCGCTTGAGCGAGATTTCGAAGCCCTGCCTTGGCCACAGCAAAATGCGCGAAGTTCGGACGGCCCCGAAGTGAAGCAGATGCGCCGGTAAAAAAGAGGGAACCTTTGCCTTGCTCGGACAACAGTGGCAGTGCAAGGCGAGAGGTCAAAAACGCACCGAAACATCCGATGCGCCAAAAGTCTTCAAACTGTTCAGGAGACAGGTCACTAAACTTAATCGGAAGATTGCTACCCGCATTGTAGATCACGGCCGACAGCGGCTCGTTGCGCGCCCGAATAAGCTCAAAAACGCGCTGCTGGTCCTCCTGCGAAGTGACATCAGCAACAATGGATTCGATAGAGCCTCCGGCGGCACTAATATCCTTAGCGGTAGCATTGAGCTTCTCAAGTGTCCGACCAGCGATCATCACATAGTAACCGGCACCGGCAAATTTGCGCGCGACTGCTGCGCCAACCCCCGCAGCTGCTCCAACTCCCAAAATCAAAACCGTTCCTGACACGGCGACCTCCTCACTAATGTTTTGACAAGCATCGATCCTTACGATCGGCTCGGCGTCAATGATCAGGTGTCAGTATGCAGTGAACGAGGAGTGATGCCCAAATCAGCACTGCGCCTCATCGGCTAACTAGAACCGCAACAAGTTACTGCATCGAGTCAGCGCTCATGATCGATGACAAATCAATCGCGTGATCAAGAATACGTGTGACTTGCACTTCGACATCGGGTGTGAATGTAAAACCAAGGAAGGCGCAGCGACCAAGCTCGATACATCCCATCATGACCGCGCCCTCATCAGAGGCATCGCCAATCATCTCAGATACCCCATTAAAGAAGAGGTATTGATCTAGCTCACCGGCTTTCATCAGATCAGCACACAATGCATCCAATGGATTTTTAATCTGGTCTATCACCACATCTGAAAAGTCCATGTTGTCTCCTGATCGCGCTCTATATGCACGGTACTGTGTTACGGCAGTGCCGCCAATCAAAACCCAACGTTTGATCCGAAACTGACTAGGAGCGGCCGTGACACGCAACCGACAGATTTATGAAAACAGCGGCTTTTGTGTAACGCTAAAGCCCTCTCAAAGCATGGGACCGATGAATGGCCATCAGGCAGTCTATATTTTCAATTGACCTTGAGTACGATGAGGCGCGCGTTTTCTACACCGGTGCGAAAAATCGCGTGCAAGTCACCGCCAACGACGGCAAAAAGATCAATTTGCCCTGGTCGATGCTTCAACCATTCCTCACGCCATCAGGCGTTCAAGGCCAGTTCGTCATTCAGTACACCGACAAGGGAAAAATGCTCGAGCTCAACAGGCTCTAGCAATATCAAAGCGTCACGACGCCGCTAAGCAAGCCGCTGAATAGCGCGCTCAGCCCCAGTCAAGGCTTTTAAAATCCCCTCGCGCAGGCCGTCCATGTCCACGCCCTCGGTGCTCTTTTGACCCGCGCGATAACGCGCATACACGCCATGTAAAATAGCGGCTGTCTTCCAGTTATTAAATCCAACGTAATAATCGAGCAGATCGACAGAAAACCCCGTTCGCTCTGCATAGCGTTGAGCCAACTCGGCACGAAACGGGAATCCGGGTACTGCGGTAGGTGCCGTGGGCTCGAGGTGAGGATCCTCGGCGCTCTCGGGCCAAGCACGAAGGGTGTAACCCAAATCCGCTAAAGGGTCTCCCAGTGTCGCGAGCTCCCAATCAAGTACCGCTGAAACTTTTGAGTCCCGGCCAAATAAGCAATTGTGTAAGTAGTAGTCACCGTGAACCACGCTTGCTCTGACTTGCTCCGGCTGATGGGCGAGGAAATAGTCTTTGAAGTCATGGGCGCGAGGGTCATCCAGTTCCGCATAGGCGATGGAAGATTCCCATGAACGGTACCAGGCCTTAATTTGGCGCCCAACGTAGTCCTCTTTCTTGCCCAATGCTGAGAGCCCAATCGCATCGGGAGCAAGTACATGCATGTCTGCTAACGTATCAATAAATGAATACGCCAAGGTGGCTCGCTGCGCCTCGGGTACCCACGACAGCGTATCTTCATTGCTAAACAGTGGTCGGCCCTCAGAGAAGCCCATGACATAAAACAGGGCGCCTGTTACCGAGAGGTCCTCACAAAAACCGATCGGTTCTGGTACGGGAAATCCTTGTGGAGCGAAAGCGGCGATTAACGACCACTCTCGGTTCATATCGTGCGCTTTCGGCAAGAGCTCGCCCAAAGGTGGACGTCGGATGACAGCGCGCTTGCCTGATTCATCCTCGAGCCTGTAGGTCAAATTGGAGTGACCGCCCTCCAATCGGATCCATGAAAATGGCGGTTCGAAGTAATCGGTATTAGCGGCAATCCAGGCCTCCACTGCCGGAATGTCGTAACCCTCTGCTGATCTGGATGTTTCATTCTGATTATTGTTCATCTGCGACTCAGTTTATTGCACAACAGGTTCACTCTTCGATCGTACTCAGGCTTTTAACAACTTCCAACGGCATTTTGTTGATACCCCTTATCAAAGCGGAAGAATTTCCGCGGCGAGGAAGCTATAGTGAACCGTCGTTCAGTAATACTTTTCCCTACTTGGCTAAGCGAGGAGAACCTGTGCTTTATCACATTCTATGTCATGACAAACCGGGTAGCTTACAGACTCGCCTCGACAATCGAGAGGCTCATTTAGCTGTCGTGAAGGCCCTAGGCGACCGTCTCTTCGCAGCCGGCCCTCTGCTCAACGCCGATGACGAAATGATCGGCTCAGTGCTCATCATCGACTTCGATAGCGATGCGGCAGCCGAGACCTTTTGTGAGCAAGACCCATATGCACAAGCTGGATTGTTCGAGCAGGTAACTGTGACGCGCTGGCGTCAGATCTTACCCGCCTAAGCGCCCTCTTCGACTGAGGCTCGAGACAGTACACAGAATCGCTTCGTAGCGAAAAAGCATTGTTTAATTGAAGACATCAAAGGTGTGAGAAAACTTCAAAATCCATTCACGACGCTTTTCAGTGAATGAACCCACGTCGTCATCTCTCGTCTCGTTGTAAACGAGGTAGAACCCTGCATCCGCCGAGGTCAGCCAAGCGAACCGAATATTCGAGGCAACAACATCGGTCGCGTCGTTGTACTGCAACAAAGCCTGAAGCGATACCTTGGGGTTGAACGAGTAGGTCATGCGAAGTGAACCCACGTTGATCTCAAGTTTTTCAGGGTTATTTGCCGCTGAATCTCGTTATACGTCCAACCCAACCGTGCGTTGAACGTCTCACCAATGCGGTATCTGAGACTCGGGGTCAGTTGAGTACGATCACCGCCAAAGAAGCCACCAATCTTTGCCGTCATATCGAAAGACAGCGGCTGACTGTCGTCAGTCATAAGCACCAACTGGAGTTCCCCGTCGTCGTAATCCCCAGCCTCAACCACTTGTCCGGGCGCGAGCTCAAAGTCCTCTCGCACGCCTTCGTGCAATAAGTTCACACCCGTGTGAATCTCAAAGCCTGATTTCCACTCCCAGTGGTTATCGACATGCAAAAAACCAGTCTCGTGAAGGCCATCGCCGCCCCACCACCCTCGGTATGCAATATGAGGACGCAGCTCGAGTAAGTTTTTCCACGACGGATCTCGCCAGCGCTTTAGAGCGAAAAGACCGACCCTAGTGAAGTCGGTTCGGCGCAGGAAACCCACCTCGGGATTAAAGTTTTTGCCCACTTCCATCACGCTGGCAGAGTAGGACCATTCCTGCGTATCCGCAGCGGCAGAGAGCTGAAACGCGGTGTCGTCACCATTCAACCCGGGTGTATCGGTCTTCGCGAAAAAGCCTGAAAGAAAGCCATCATTTCCCAAGCCCAGTTGTCCGTCGACCGCATAGGTGCGGTTGTAATGATCCGGCCCGCCATCAAGAGATCCATTTTCCTCCTTATTCACAAAAAGGAATCCAAGACTCGAGCGGTTGTCGAACTCCTGACTGACTCTCGCCACACTAAAATCAGTCTGCGGCACAATGCCGGGCACTTCATCTGCCTGCATGTGAAGGAGACCCAAATTGGTGGCCTCTCCGACCTTACCCGACAAGCGCGCCCCCGCCTTTATCGGTATCTGGCTACCGTCACTTGCAATACCAATCCGCCGACTAAAGAAGAGTTCTGCCTCTCGCGAAACACCGACTGAAAACTGCCCCGCATTTTCGAGGAAAAACGGACGCTGCTCAGGGAGAAATAGACTCAATCGGTCGAGGTTAATCTGAAACTCATCAACCTCTACCTGAGCAAAGTCAGTGTTGTAGGTCATGTCCAAGGTCAAGCTCGGCGTCACGGAGTATTTGATATCAAAGCCCCACTCCTGATCGCTCAAGCTTTCAATACGATTGCCATTACGCTCCTTCGCCAGACCATAGGGCGTTATTTTTAGATTACGCTGCCGTGGCGCCGATATGTTTCCTACCCGACCCGCGTCTGCCAGTCGCGAGAGGCTGTATTGACGAGATATCGGTGCCCAGTAGGCGACTTCGTTATTGCGCCGGATAGTGCGCTTGAAATTAAAGCCCCAGCTTTGCACATCTGCGTTACCAAACCGCAGTGACTTAAAGGGTATTTCGAACTCGGCAGACCAACCGTAATCGCCTATCTTTGTCGCAACACGCCAATTGGTGTCCCAGTTCAGATTAAAGCCAGCCCCACGGCTCATCGAGCCACTCGCTTCTTTGCTCACCTGCGCATCATGTTCTATACCAGCGGGGTTAGTGCCGAAGACAAAGCCGTTTTGCTGGTCCTGAAAGGCGTCAATGATGAAGCTTAAACTGTCACCATTATCTAACGACGCATCACGCCGACTATCCGCAACGATAATGCCCGCAGGATTATCGTCATAAGCAACTACGCCGATATACAAAATGGTGTCGGTGTAGCCGATGTAGACATCGGTTTGCTGTGTTGACGGCGCACCCTCAACAGGGCGCTGTTGCCAGAAGCCACGCAGTGATCTCTCGCCCCATGCGGTATCACCTAGCACATCGCCATCGATTATAGGGGTGTCCGACAACCTCACCGCATCAGAGGACGGTTTAGAGAAACTTGGCAACGACAAAACGGAGAGGATGATGACTAAAACGAAGTAGCGATGAGCGCGAGAGGTCACAGGGTTTACCGTTAAAAGAAGCATAGATCACAGGGCCATAAGGATATCAACTCCCGCGAATGGTGCCGCCAGCACTACCCCTTGCACGTTAGGCCGATTGGAGGATACCGCCCCATTTAGGCGCAATGTGACTGGGACAATCGCTGTTTTAGCGCCAACGAATGATCAAGGTCTTGCTTTCTGCCGACTCAACTGCCATCGCCGAAGCTTCCTCACCAAACCGATCTGAAATTTGGTCTCGCTTTATTTTTAGTGTCGGCGTGAGCACCCCGTTTTCAATGCTCCAAGGTTCATAGGTAAGAATAACTCCCCCCATCCGCGCATGCTTTTCAACTACTCCGTTCAACTGCTCCACGGTGTTAAGCACAGACGCCTCAATGACATTACGGGGAGCGTCGCGCATAGTCTCCGATACGACGGCCACCATGATGGTTTTGTTCATTCCCAATCCAACCAAACACTGCTGTTCCACATAGGGGTTGTCGGCAAACTGCGCCTCAATAGGGGTGGGTGCAACGAATTTTCCTTGAATCGTTTTGAAGTAATCTTTGATCCGGCCCGTGATATATAGGAAGCCGTCTTCATCCTGACGAAAGCGATCGCCGGTGTGTAGCCAGCCGTCTTGGATTAACTCGGCCGTCTTATCGGGTTGCTTATAGTAGCCAGGTGTACATCCGTCCGCCCTGATCGCTAATTCGCCTTCCTCGGTGATCTTAATATCAACACCGGGAGCAGCCTTACCCAGCGAGCCAAGACGTCGCGCACCTTCTCGACTGATGATAAGACTCATCGCCTCTGTCTGGCCGAACCCCTCCATCAACGAGATACCGACGCTATCCCACCACTCCATCAGTGGCGCCGGTAGCGGGGCAGATCCCGTGAGATGAAATTCGCAGCGATCAAGACCCAGTGCCGTTTGAACCGTATGGGCAATCCCGTCCGGGTTAGCGGCCAGGGCGGTATCGAACGCCTCACGCCCGCCGAATTTAGCGAGAATTGCCTGCTGCAATTGCTCCCAGACCCTGGGTGCTCCGAAGAAGAACGTTGGGCGGGTCCGCTGCATGTCGCGGCCTAGAAATTCCAATCCTTCATTGAAGCTGACCGGCGCACCGTGACACAACGAGGTAAATTCAATGACCTGCCGCTCAGCGAGGTGCGAAAGAGGTAGATAGGAGAAGTAAATGGGATCCGCCTCAATGGCGAGGAACTCACTGCCGCGCCGAATAGGGATAACGTTGCTATCGTTGGTCTGAATCACGCCTTTGGGTCGACCTGTCGTCCCGGAAGTAAAAATAAGCGCGATCATGTCATCGTGCTTGGGCACGTGACTCGGACTCTTCCCCTCACCCTCGCTCAGCAGCTGATCCCATGTCAGCGTTGCCTCAGGTATATCGACACCCGGTAAGCTAATGACAGTGACATCATCGGCAAGCACCTCTTTGACGCGATCCCAGTTTTCCGCCTCGCCGACAAAGATGGCTTTAGACTCAGTGAATTCAGCGATGTACTGAGCAACATCAGCATTCAAGGTAGTGAAGAGGCCCACGCTGACATTGCCGGCGGCCATGATGGCTAGATCCGCGAAGAACCAATGCGCTCTGTTTCGCGACAAGAGCAGAATTTTGGTGTCTTTGTCGAATCGCTGCTCTAGCGCTGATGCAACCGCGTGAATCTGGCGCCGACTTTCTCTCCAAGAATAATCGTCACTGCCCTCGCCTCTAAAGTCACGCAGCCAGATCTCATTAGATTTCTCTTCTGCCCACTGATCGAGGTAAGCCAACAAAGTATCGTGTTCCATGAAATCGCCTCTGTTAAACCTTTTTTATTTTTTTGGCGCGCAGATAGTCGCTCTGCCATC
>PKCZ01000193.1 GCA_002862405.1 Pseudomonadota bacterium | reverse complement strand
CTTCATGATGTTGTTGACGGCTTCGTCGACGTCATGCATCACATTGCCCGGTACGGCCAGTTCATAGGCTTTGGCCCGCGCCTCCATCATCACCTCATAGGGCTTTCTGGCGGCTTCCGGCACATGACCGAGGAAGAAGGTACGCTCAGGTCATACAGTGAAACAGACATTTTCTATTCCTCATTTTCCTGCTGATTGAATATTTGCATTGGACGCGATGGTTGCCCCCGCGCGTGCGACTTGTCGCTTGCGCTCCTCGCTCCACTGGTGCGCTTCCTCGGGCGGTACACAGTATTTCACGCCTCTCTCGACGCCAGGGCGGGCACGCACCCTCTCCAACCAAGCCATTACATTGTGATGGCCGGTGATGTCTACCTTTTGCCACTTCCAAGCACGCACCCAGGGATAGATGGCAATATCGGCGATGGTAAACTGATCACCACAGACATAGTCCTGCCCCTCAAGCTGTTTATTCAAAACCCGATATAAGCGCTGGGCTTCGTTGTTAAAACGCGTGAGTGGATGGCTCTTCTGCTCGGCCGGCACATCCTCCATATAGCGGGTATAGCTGAGCTTATTGCCTAAGGTAGGGCCAAGGCCGGCCGCCTGCCAGGTCAACCACGAAACAACCTGCCAGCGCATATCCCCGTCGGGCAGCAGTGGCGATGGGAACTTTTCCCCAAGGTATTGCAAAATGGCACAGCTTTCCATAATGCGAACATCACCATCCACAAGGCCGGGAATTTTCTGGTTGGGATTGACGGCGGTAAATTCATCGCAAAACTGATCGCCATCCATCAGCGACAGGTTTTTCACCTCTACCTCCGGCAGCTCTATTCCC
Source organism: Pseudomonadota bacterium (assembly GCA_002862405.1). Classification (GTDB taxonomy): domain Bacteria; phylum Pseudomonadota; class Gammaproteobacteria; order Pseudomonadales; family Halieaceae; genus Luminiphilus. The sequence goes on along the minus strand of PKCZ01000193.1, from coordinate 11,967 downwards.
GCCTCTTTTAGTTCTTCCAGCATAATGCTGACTTTCCAGCCATTGGGTGAGGCTGCTGTCCACAGATCCATCTCCATTACCCCCCTAGATTGACAGCGCCATAAGCGGCGATTTTTTCGGCCACCGCTGTTCTAAAACTGTGTTTAATCGCTGCGTAATTTTTCCCTTCCATCTGGCTCAATGCTTTCGCTTTGTCAAAAGCGGCACATAGCACGCACATTTACAACCAGATCGAAAAACTCAGGATGTAGTTCGGCATGTGCCCCCCGTTAATTGAATTTGATCAGGCTGCCATCTCCTTTCTCAGTACCCGCCTCAACATGGGCCTGAATTCCTCCAGTGTCATGGAGTCATAGTTTTCATCGAAAGCAGGCATATCGTATTTCTCTATGAACTCCCTGGTGTGCTCATAGTGTGGATGATCTCGAAACTGGTCGCGTGCATTTTTGTCGCCACCAATAAGATCAAAGTAGTAGTAACCTTGAAAAACCGTGTGGTTTTCCAGCATCCAAAGATTAGCTTCGCTGGCGAATGGCTTCATGATTGCCGCGGCAATAGCGCCGTGGTCATACACACCCAGGGTGTCGCCGATATCATGCAGCAGGCAGCAGACAACATACTCCTCATCACGCCCATCGCGGTGAGCGCGGGTGGCGGTTTGTAAGCTGTGTTCCAGTCGGTCCACGTTAAAGCCGCCGGAATCACCTTCCAATAGCTGCAGGTGTGTTAACACCCTGTCGGCCAGGCCCTCGGCATAGGGCATGATATGTTCCGCAATGATCTGAATATCGTCCGCGGTGCATTCATCAAAGCGGCGAAACTTGGCTTGTTCAGTACTCATTAGATCGTCCTCTTACGTCACTCATGCTTGAATCTTCTCCAGTGGCGGCATGCCCAGGGCGGCCCGAAACGTATTGTGATAATGGTGTAGAGCGGGTTCATTGCGGCCAAAGATAACATGATCGAGCAGGCCATTGTGGGCGGCAATCTGTTGGTGTTCACCCATCAGATAGTCCTCGTCGGATATGGTGCTGGCAAAGATCTCCGTAATGGCCTCTAATGATAAGGCGACGTCGCTGTTAACGCTGTCCTGTGCCAGGTCTGCGTCATACACGTTCTCTCTGTTTACTGTCTTCACCGAAGCATCTGATTCAGCTGCCCGGGCCAGTTCGAAGGTCTCGGGCGTAAAGTAGTTGCCAACACGGGTTATCGATTTGCCAGGGTCGCTCGGGTGCGGATAGATCTTGATCATGAAGATGGCACCTGTACCCATATTGAATTGGATATTGGGGAACAGGTAGTAGAGCAGATTTGCCCCATCGGTGAGTTTCCACTCCTCCTCGGGCATCTCGCGCAGAAGATCGATGCCCTTGCCCGCAAACACAAAACGGTGGTGGCGACCGATTTCCTCGTATGCGAGATTATCGCCGTAAAAGAGCTGCCCCAGCGTATTCCTGTGGAGTTTTTGAAAGTGGTACGTCTCACCAAAGGTGTCGTTGGCGAGTTTCCAGTTCAAGTTCATCTCGATCAGGTTCTCGCCGACGTACACATAGTCAGCAAAATTGTGCGTAGAGAACTCTTCATCCAGGGGTCCCAGCAGGGCGGCTATATCCAGTTCGCCGTCGGGCTGTGGATGCACCCATAACATGCCCAGGTGCTCTGCGGCAGGCAGTGCGATGAGACTGGAGCATTGCTTGTCCACCGGCCCGAAATGATCCTGCTGGGGTACGCCCATCAAGTCCCCAGACGCAGAGTAAGTCCAGGAATGGAACGGGCAGACAAAGCGGCTGCCCTTGCCCCGGGTTTCCCTGGTTAACTTGGCCCCTCGATGGCGACAGGCGTTGAGGAACGCATGGAACTGACCCTCTTTGTCCCGTGTAGCCAGAATTGGTGTGCCGAAATCCTCGACAGTGAACCAGGTTCCGGGCTCGGGCAAATCACCGCTCAGGCCAATGAGCTGGGGGTGATGCTGGAAAAACTCGTCGCGCTCACGACGCGCCAGGTCCTCACACACATAGCTATTGGTTGGGTTCCGATACTGAACACCGGCGTCGACATTGCGGCCCGTATCCAGCTGGTCCATCAGTTCCTTAAGGATCTTGACCTGTAAATCATGCTTCATTTACCCTTTTCTCCTCTATTCAGCGATTATAGTTTCTTGAGCAGGCCATCCCCTCCACGGGGAACAGGACCCAGGCCACGAACACCAAACCCGCCATCGTGATTCAGTATTGATCCGGTTGCCGGCACATTGTCCTCTCGTGAGGCAAAGAAGACGTAGGCTCCTGCATATTCAGCTGGCGTGGGTAAACGCGACAGCGGAACAAATCCTGAGGCGCCCGCTTCCATGGCGCTACCCGGGAACTCCAGGTCCTGCATATCAAGGCTGGCAGGCCCCTTAAGCTGAGTTGATATCGCACCCGGCGCAACACCGTTGACCCTAATATGCGGTGCAAGTTCGAAGGCGAGCTGCTTGATCAGTCCAACAACCGCATGCTTGGTCGTCGTATATAGAACGCCGCCACCGCTCGGCCAGAAACCGGCGTTGGAGACGGTGAAGATCATGGAACCCTGCGACTGCGCCAGCGGTTTCAGCGCAGCCTTAGACAACATCAGGTAACCGAGGACATTAATGTCAAACAGCTCGCTGAATGATTGATTCAGTTTATCTGCAGGCAGATCGACGAGCGTAATGTTGTAGTCCCAGATACCAGCATTACCGATGGCGCAGTCCAGCTTGCCAAAACGATCGACACAAGCTGCAACAGCCCGCTCATTGTCTTCGTACTCACGAACGTCTCCAACAGTGCCGATAACCCGATCCTCAAATCGGCTTTCAAGATCAGCACAACCTTCAGCAGAACGGTCTAGCACGCCGACACTGGCGCCCTCTTCGATCAGTCGTTCGACAACCGCAAGACCCAGACCAGATGCGCCACCCGTCACGAGGATTGATTGGTTCTCTAATCGGCTCATGCCTTAAAACAGGCTCGACAGGTTTTGCGACATTATGACTGTCTGCTCCAGAAACAGATGACGGCGGCAGAGCAGAAAGCCACCTTCCGATCGACGTAGCGTATCTTCGCGGCGACCAATCCAGCTGTCCTCTTCACTGTTGAGCCTCGTTCGGTAAAGTTTGAAGTTGCTGTGCACAGTCAATTCATCTTCATCAATACTGTCAATTCGCACGTTGCTGATAAGACGCCGAGTACGAGACGGTGGATCTTCTGCCCAGGCCCGACCGATCGCCAATCGTTGAATCCTCATGGTCAGAATGGTTTTGTCATCGTCGAACAGCGCCATGCCACCAGGCACCGTGAATTCTTTTTCCACCTCCTTCGCCTGGGTGGTTCGCCTGAGTGGCATCCAGTAATGGATGTCGTCGGCCAGCAGATTCAGCCATTCGTCAAAGCGGCGTGAATCCAGCAAACCCCCCTCATAGTAGAGAAACTCTTCTGCTTCAAATTTGAGCAGCATTCTTTCCTGCAGCGACAGATCCTGATAAGCGCTCATCAGACTTCTCCCGTTGGTGGCTGTGAGTGGTTCGCAATCAACTCCGGCCAATTTTCAGCAGCCATCCAATCCTGCCATGATTGATAGGTCCAGCGTTGGGCGTGTTCGTTTATGACGGTCTCAATACAACTCTGCCCTGAAGGATCCTGGCTGACCTGATCAGCTTTGTTACCCATGGAGAAATTAAGCGGCAGGGTTTTGCTGAAAGTGCCCTTGGCGCCGCGCGTGGAATGGCTCCAATTCTCACCATCGTCCTGCTCGAGCACACCAGCAGGCCCGAACATATGGTTTTGCATAAAAGCAGAGAACTTCTGCTCATCTTCTGACATTCCCTTGCGACGGAAGTTAAACCACCAGAGCTCTGTCTCGTAGGGACCCCGCGGGATCCGAAGGCATACTTGATTCGTCTGCGCGACCCACAGGTTTGGGAAAATATTGGGATGACCAAATGAACGCCTTCCGACTGGACCCAGCATTTCCCTGGTTTCAGGCGAGGTCCGTTTCTCGGCGTATCGATCGTACCATTGTGGCTCGCCCTCACCGCTGGCCATTCTGGCATCATATCTGGCCTGCTCTTCCTCGGATATGCCTGGCCCGCCAATGCCATGGCCATATTCACCCAGTATGACCATCTGATTGTCAGGTGCCGCCAAGGCGCCGTCCAGGATGCCAATTTTAATGGCCGAGCCGTGGGAAACTTTGACGTGATACCAGTCATACAGGTTATCTACGGCGAGCTTCCAGTTACATTGCAGTCGATTTTTATGGATACCATCAAGAAACTCGATGTCGCCTTCAGCTAGCAAAAAGTCGATACCAACCTTGCCAACCCAGCCAAGATACTCTTCGAGTGGCGGAGCCTCTGGATCGAGGGTGGCAAAACAAAACCCCCGGTAGTTCTCGACCTTGGCAGCCGGTGTTAAACCCCAGTCTTTTTTGTCGATGTTGTTGCGATAGAAGTCATCCTCGCCCGGCATGCCGATCAAGCGACCATCCAAGTCGTAATTCCATCCGTGATAGGAACAGAAAAAACTTCTGGTATTGCCCAACTCGGCTCGACAAACGGTATTGCCGCGATGAGGACAACTGTTCAGCAGGACGTTGATTGATTGCTGCCGGTCGCGGACGACGATGACTTCATCTTCACCAATGTAGTTCATCATAAAATCGCCAGGATTCGGTATCTGCGATTCGTGACAGACAAAGTTCCAGGCGCGACCAAAGATCTTTTTCAGTTCTTCCTGGTAGATCTCTTCATCCGTGAATATTCTCCGGTCCAGTATCCCAGTTGCCATATCAAAGCAACCGCTTACATCTACACCTGCCTTGTCGGTCGTTATCAGTGCTTCAGACATCAAGAGTCCTCCTATTTGTCTTTCGATTTGTTTTTAATATCCAATGCGACATCAACAATCATGTCTTCCTGGCCGCCCACCATGCGGCGCTCGCCTAGTTCCATCAGAATATCCCTGACATCGAGGCTATGATCTTCTGCGGCTCGCTCGGCATGTCTTAGAAAACTCGAATAGACACCGGCATAACCAAGGCTGAGGGTTTCGCGATCGACTCGGACGGGTCTGTCCTGTAGAGGGCGAATCAGTTCTTCAGCGGCGTCCATCAAAGCAAACAGGTCACAGTGATGCTGCCAGCTGTAGCGATTGGCCGCGGCAATAAATACTTCAAGTGGTGTATTACCGGCGCCAGCGCCCATACCCGCCAATGAGGCATCAACCCTGGTTGCGCCGTGTTGGACGGCGACAATGGCATTGGCTACACCGAGGGAAAGATTGTGATGAGCGTGAATACCGCGCTCGGTTTCCGGTTTGAGGACTTTGTCATACGCCTGAAAGCGTTCAGCGACACCTTCCATCGTCAGCGCGCCGCCACTGTCAGTGACATAGATACAGTGTGCGCCGTATTCTTCCATCAGCTTTGCCTGCCGGGCCAATGCTTCAGGCTCGCTCATATGAGACATCATCAGAAACCCGGACACATCCATACCCAAATTTCGGGCTTCGTCAATGTGCTGTTTTGCGATGTCCGCTTCAGTGCAGTGCGTTGCAACCCGGACTGATCTAACTCCTAGGTCGTGGGCGCGTCGCAGATCTTCGATGGTGCCAATACCAGGCAACACCAGCGTCGTGACGATGCAGTCGTTGACGGAGTCACAAACGGTGGCAATCCAGTCCCAGTCCGTACAGGCACCAAAACCATAGTTGAAACTCGAACCGGACAGGCCATCACCATGGGCTATCTCGATGGCATCAACACCAGATTCATCGATCGCCTTTGCAATCTTTGCGACATGGTCAAGTCCATACTGATGCCGAATGGCATGCATGCCGTCGCGCAGGGTGACATCCTGAATATAAAGCGGCGAATTCATGGCGCGAAACTCCCTTCTGCCATGGATTCAGCTGCCCTTACGGCGGCTGAGGTCATGATGTCGAGGTTACCGGCATAGGTCGGCAGATAATCTCCAGCACCTTCAACTTCCAGAAAAACAGAGACCTTCATGCCGGTGAACTGTCGGTCCATTTCAGGAATGTAGAGCGGCTGGTTACTACCAAGACGCTCAAACTGCACACTCTGCTTTAAACGGTAACCCGGCACATATTGCTGTACCTCGGTAACCCTGGCTTCTACCGCTTCGCGAATAGCCGCCTCATGACCGCCTTCACAGAGGCAGTAGACAGTGTCACGCATCACCATTGGGGGTTCTGCCGGATTCAGGATGATAATCGCCTTGCCATGGGTCGCGCCGCCGATGCTTTCGATGGCCTGTGAAGTCGTTTCGGTAAATTCATCGATGTTTGCCCGGGTCCCCGGTCCCGCAGATTTCGAAGCAATAGATGCAACAATTTCTGCATAGTGAACTTTCGCAACGCTGTTGACGGCGGCGACAATAGGAATGGTCGCCTGGCCGCCGCAGGTGACCATGTTGATATTGGCCTCATTCCGATTGGCATCCCCATTAACCACTGGGACGGTAAAGGGACCGATCGCGGCTGGTGTCAGGTCGATAATGCGTTTACCGTGCGAGCGCAGAACTTGATCATGGTGTTGATGTGCACCTGCTGAGGTAGCATCAAAAACGATCTCAATATCGTCGAACACATCCATCGCAACCAAACCCTCAATACCATCTGACGTTGTTGGAATACCCAATTGACGAGCGCGAGCCAGACCATCTGACCCAGGATCAATACCGACAAATGCGGCCACTGCAAGAGTCTTGGATTTTTCCTGAATCTTGATCAGCAGATCTGTACCGATGTTTCCGGTACCGATAATGGCTGTACTGACTGGCATTGCTTACTCCACAAATTTTACGCTGAGGGATTTGAACCCCTGGATCTGTACTTCAAATTTGTCGCCCGCTGCTACGTCCACCATTGGGCCTAACGCCCCCGATAAAACGATATCTCCTACCTGCAAGGGTTGGCCAACATCGACCATAGTCCGCGCCAGCCACAAGGTTGCGTTCAGAGGGTTGCCCATGCAGGCATGCGCGATACCTTCTGAAACCTGTGATCCGTTTTTGGACATAGCCATTGTGGCGTCAATCAGGTCGATCGCGGCGAGTGGCTGCGGATCTTCGCCCAGTACAAAGCCCGCAGCGCTGGCGTTATCCGCTATGGTATCGACCAATGCAATCCGCCAGTCAGCAACCGCACTGTCGACGATCTCGATAGCAGCAACCGCGTAATCAATCCCCGCAGCAAGTGATTCAAGATCAGTGTTCGGATCTTCGATACCGTGCTTCATCACGAACGCAATTTCTGCCTCGACACGAGGCTGAATGTATTGCCCTGCAGAAATCTGGTCACCATCACGATAGCCCTGGTCCCCCCAGAGCACACCGAAGTCAGGTTCATCGACACCCAATTGTTTTTGAACAGCAGGTGAAGTCAGGCCGATCTTGCAGCCAACAACACGCCTGCCCATCTGCTTTTCATATTGCGTGTTGTGCGCCTGGATATCATAAGCAACACGTGGGTCAGCAAGGCCGTATGTCTCCGACAAGGGCCCAATAGGGATACGATCAGCTCTCGCTCGCCTTAAGCTTTGCGCCATTTCTGCTATGTCCATTATTCCCCCGTCAGGAATCCTGACACCACACGATTGAATTCCTCGGCTTGTTCCCACTGAGCCCAATGGCCGCATTGCGGTATGACGTAAAGCCTGGCCTTAGGGATCTGACTGAAGGTAGATAAGCCTCTGTCCAGGGGTACAACCTTGTCGTCACGGCCCCAGATCAAGAGGACATCATGAGGCAGAGTTGTCAGTGCCGGATGCTGCCAAAGCGGTTCCATAGCATCACCGGGACCAAACTTCATGGGAGGGTTGTCGATAAATTTCTTTGACGCTTCAAGGCGCTGGTTAAGCAGTTCATCGGTCATTTTTGACGGGTCATAAACAAACTTGCTGGCAAATGATTGAAGCTTCTCAAGGGTCGGTCCTTCGCCTTCATAGAAAAAGAGAATGTCCTGAATACCTGGCGGAAACCTATCGCCAAACATGGCAAAACCAACGGGCGAACCCATGAGCACGAGACGATCAATTCGGTCCGGATGTTCCAAGGCCATCTTGAAGGCAACTCCCCCACCAAGCGAGTTACCAATAACACTCGCTTTCTCGATGTCCAGGGCGTCCATCACAGCAATGATTTTGTCGGCGAACCATTCAAAAAAATTAATGCCGGTTTCCCGTGGATCAGATTTCCCCCAACCCGGCATGTCAACGCACAACACCCGATGCGTTGCGGCCAGCGCATCAATGTTTCGATTAAAGTTCGACCAGCCCGATGCACCGGGACCGCTGCCGTGCAGCATGATGACAATTTCGCCCTGACCCGCGTCGTTAAAGTGTATGTTGATTCCATCTACTTCAACGTAGCGGCTGGTATCTGCTTCAATATAATTTTTTAAGCTGTTCATGTTGTTGACTCCGGTTGATGGCCCCAGATGCTGGTCTGATTAAAGGTTTTGGGTTGCCAGATCGAATCGTCGATCTCCAGGCCACCCCAGCCATATTCAATGTCAAAACCCGACGGGGTTGCCATGTAGAAACTGAACATTTCGTCATTCGGGTGCTTGCCGAGTCCTGATGAGATTTTTATGCCGGCAGTTTTAGCGCGATCCAGGCCATAGCCAACGTCATCCATGTCTGCAACCTGAAGCATGATGTGATTCAGGCGCTTTGGCAGCGGTATTGGAAGGAGTGCGAGTGTGTGATGGCGAGGGTTGCAGTGTAGAAAAGTCAGCTCCAGTTGCTGGTCAGGCGGGCCAACAACAATATGGTCTGACAGAAGAAAACCAAGCCCGTCGAGGTAAAATTGTTTGGCTGCTTCAAGATCACTGGCGCAGAGCACCACATGACCGAGTCCCTGTCCCTCCGTGACGAAGCCGCCAACACCAATGGGTGATTTGAAAGCTGAGGTGCCCAGTCGCTCACCGATGTAAAGCTCAACCCTCAGTCCATCGGGGTCAAGGCAAATTTTCAGCTGTTCGACCTGTCGGGCAGCGCATTCTTCCTCACTACCATCGCTTATATTGATGCCTTGCGCGGAAAGGCGATGACAGACAGATTGAAGTGCCTCTTCGGAAGTCAGACGGAAACCGAGGCAAGTGATGTCATCTTCGCCAGTTGGTTTTGCCTGGATTCGCCAAATGGTTCGGTCGTAGCTCAGATTCAGCACACCCTCATGAGCTTCACTGCTGACGCCGAGAACGTTGTCGGCGTATTGCTGCCAGTCATCAAGACTGGTCACACCTACTTCGATATAACCCAGTTCTGCAATTGAATCGGTCAAGTTGCTCTCCCATACCGGTCTTTGATTAGGCATAAAGACTAGGAGGGTGGTACCTTTTTGGCTATGAGCGCAGGCACTGAAAAATTGATCGATCGTCCACTGAGTAGTTGCTAGGTCTTTCGATCCCTGAGCCAACGACCCGGTGTGGTGGCAAACTCCCGCTTAAAGGCGCGATTGAAAGCCTCTTCGCTGGTGTAGCCACAGGCAATGGCGGTCTTACCAATTGACTCACCCTCCAGCATCTTTCTTGCAGCGAGTTTCAGGCGAATTGATGCCAGCATCTTGATGGGCGACGTACCGATCAGGTTGGTGAACCGTTCTGAAAATGCCGATCGCGACATATTGGCAATGTCGGCCAGCTCCGCAACGCTCCAGTCCCGTATCGGATCTTCGTTGATCGCCGAAACAGCTTTCATCAGTCTTGGGTCGCTCCAGGGATACGGATCAAGTTCACCGGTGACAGGGTTGCCCATGCGAAAGGAATAGAGAACGATCAGCTCCGCCGTTCGCTCCAGCGTCAGTTGATCAGGCTTGATTTCCGGGTGAGTAATTTCTTCAACAACCAGATCCATGGCAAGAAACAATCGCGGTAGCATCGGGTTGCCACTATCAGCACGAAAACAAGTGATGCCCGGAGCACCACCAAGCCATGCGAGAAACTCCATTGGCTCACTGCCGATCAATAGTTGTGTTGATTTTTCGCCGATCTGCTCGACACTGTGTCCGATAAAGCCGCTGACGATAATCGTATCGCGGCAGCCAGCGACAGTGGCGCCGTAGTCTGCCGAAGTGACTTGCACAGAACCTTTCAAGACATGGTAAAAATACCCAGCAATACCGGCACGTCGCGGTAGATTCTCACCTGCCCCTAGGGTGACCATTTCGTAACTGACGTCCTGCATGCGAAAGTCATACAAACTGTGGGGTCTTGGCGGTTTAACGGACATATTCATTTCCCCTGTTTATCCGGCCTAATCGCAACAGCCAGCCACTGCCAGCGCGGCCGCGGCTTCAACTCAATCCGGCAATCCCAGAACCCGTTTCGCGATGATGTTGAGCTGCACTTCCGAGCTTCCTCCGGCAATGAGGAAGCCTTTGCTGAGCAACATCTTTCTTGTGGTGGCCAGTTCGGCGTTCGAGAATCCGGTGCCGTGCCAGCCGGTCCCCGGGCCCCCATGAGGGTAGCAAGGCTTGTAACCCAAAAAAATCTAACGTATTGATAAAGGGCAGTTTAAGTGATGACTTGGACAAGATGAGTAAGCTGATTTACAAACGAGTTACAAACCTGCTGATAACGAGTGTAACCTATTGTTTTTATCGGGCTAAATCTAGCCCTACTGTTGAGTGGGAATGAAACTAATTCCCTTTGAGCATCGCCCACAGTTGCTCGAAACGTTCTGAGTCTGCGCTCCGGCGGGCGATCCAAGTCACATGCTCGTCGACCGATGCGTCGGGATTTAAACGGATACCCCACAAGCCTTTTATCTCGTTGGGTAAATGCGAGTACCGCATGTCGACAACGAGTAAAGGGTCATTTCGATCTACCGCGAGGTAGTCATTTGAAAACCACCGGAAGCGTTCCACGTCAGTCGCTTGCTGGGAATTTGGGTCGAGCCATGGAAACGCTGCTGTAAGATCAAGACGCTCCACATGGTCTCCCTCGATGACGGTGACGCTACCTCCCGCTCGCACCGCGTCTACCCAGAATTGATCGTCGTATTCATACACTGTTTTCCAGAGAAGCAAGTTACCGAAGCTGGGCTTTACAGAGACAATGGCGTGAGCATGTCCTCTCTGGGCTGTAAGTGTTTCACCTGCAGCCCGAGCTCGCTCCTCTTGAATGACACCTATCGATAAATAGAAAGCTACCCAAGCCATGCCAAGGCGACCTATGAACTGGGATTTTTTGACGCCGGCTGCGATGACAAACCCTAATAAGGGGAGGGTGAACAGCGGGTCTACGACTGAAATGGTATTCCATGCAATGCGCGCATCAGAAAACGGCCAGAGCAGTAACGTTCCGTAGGTAGTACAGGCGTCGAGCAGTCCATGCGTTACATAGCCGGCAAGTGCGGTGAGCCAGATCACTTTGAAGCTCATGTGGCGTCGTACAAAGGGCCAGAAAGCGATTGCGCACAGAAGGGCGCCAAAAGGGATGAAGACCAATGAGTGCGTGAACTGACGGTGATACTCCAACTGCAGGAGCGGGTCCGTTGACGACTGAATAAGCACGTCCAGATCGGGGGCCATGCCCGCGAGGGCGCCAATAAGTCCAATGCGAGCCAGGTCTGCCTTCTTAGTGACTGACTGCGCGGCGGCGGCGCCGATCGTTGCTTGGCTAAGAGGGTCCATGATTGATCCATACATCGGGTCTAAATAAGGCGTGCGCTGCGGTCACGAGGGCGAAAATTCTGTTGGGATATCGGCTTAAGTAACTTACGGCGCTTCACCAACTAAGGAGTATACCAGTCGATAATCCTCAGCAATGCGTTAACATGCGATCACAATGTTTCCATGGCGAAGGTAATTGGGGTTTAGTCTTGATATTTAACATGCAACGACTCCTCGGCGCTCTACAAAAACGGCGGCCCGGCCAGGCAGGGATCCCTATTTCTATGAGAGGTGTTGCGGCAGCGTTG
>PKCZ01000191.1 GCA_002862405.1 Pseudomonadota bacterium | reverse complement strand
GCGGAGTACATCGCTCAGGGTGGGTTTGTAAACACCGCTGACGCCATTAACTCACTGCCACTTGTTACACCATCCGGCACTAGCTTGGCTGAGTCGAGTGGCAGTAACGTTGGTCAAACCTTCGCAGACCTTTACGGTTTGGGAAGCCAACGCACGCTGACTCTAATTAATGGTCGTCGTTCCGTATCCGGTAACGCTCCAACGGCATTTGGCGCTTCAGCCGGTTCACAGGTTGACTTAAACACACTCCCAACAGCGTTGATCGAGCGTATCGACGTGATTTCTGCAAACGGTGCACCCATTTATGGGTCAGACGCGATTGCGGGAACCATTAACGTCATCATGAAGAAGGATTTCGAAGGCTTCGAGATTGATATCACTTCTGGCGTTGCCGATGGCGAAAACGACGCGTGGGAGCACCAAGTGGGCGTTACAGCGGGGGCAAATTTCGCTGACGGACGCGGTAACGTTGCAGTGGGCTACGAGTACAACAAAACGGACGCGGTGCTTGCCAACGATCGTGAATATCTTCGTAATTACTATTACGACTTTGAAAACCCCAATTACGACGCCAGTGATCCTTCAACGGGCACCGAGCGTTTTTATGCGCCTGGTCGCTCGATACCTATTGTTACGCGAACGGGTATACCGAGCCCATCGGCAGGAGCTCTAGGCGGCACGCCTTTGTATGCTTTGGGTCTGAACGTTATTACTGATGCTAACGGTAATCCCTTGCAATTTAGTCCGGACGGTCGCCTAGTGCCGATGTCAATTGGTCAACCGACTGGTAACTTGATTAACTTCGTTGGTGGCGACGGCCTCCTGCTTCAAGATTATGACTCTATCCGAGCACCTATTGAGCGGCACATGGTCAACATGTTTGCGAACTATGAGATCTCGGACAATCTTCGAGCCAATGCAGAATTGAATTTTTATAACGGCTCGTCTGCTGATCCAAACCGACAGCCTTTTTATCAGAGCGGTCTGTTCGGCGGTAGTTCTGCGACGCTGATCTTGCCTATTGATTATCCATTCCTCCACCCTGATGACCGTCAAGTGCTGCTCGATAACTTGGGTTCTGGTGCGACATCGTTTGGTTTCCACAAGGCCATGGATGATCTCTCGCAAAGCGGCCGCACTGACGGCACTACCGATATGCTCCGTTTAGTGCTTGGCCTAGAGGGCGAGTTTGAATTCGCTGGCCGAGATGTCCGTTGGGACGTGTCTTGGAACCGCGGTGAGAGCCGCAGTAAGACCAATAACACGCAGTTGGTTGAAGAAAACTACCGGGAAGCACTGGATCTGACTGTCGACGGAAGCGGCAATATCGTATGTGCTAGCGGTAACTCAGAGTGTGTTCCGCTGAACATCTTTGGGTACGTGACCGACCCCGCAGTCATTGATTACGTCACCCTGCAAGGCTACGAGAACTCAAAGCTTACACAGCGAGTCGTTACCGGCAACCTCGCTACTGACCTGATAGAGTTGCCCGGAGGTGATTGGCAGATGGCGGTTGGTTACGAAATGCGAGAAGAGGCAGGCGATTATCAGCCTGATTACTTCTTGGCAAATGGACTTGGCCGAACTGCGGCGCTTGAGGCGCTCAATGGTGGCTTCGACACAGAAGAGTATTACATCGAGACGCGTTTGCCGCTTCTGGCGGAAGACTTCTTACCAATCGTGTCTGCTTTTGACGTAGAAGGTGCTTTCCGCACGGTCGATCACTCCTCAGCGGGCTCCGGTGAAGTTTATAATATTGGTCTTCGCCTCGCTTTAGACGTGCCGCGCTTTGGCAACATCACCTTTCGCGCCAACGACACTGAGTCAGTGCGATCACCTGCGATTGCAGAAGCGTTTCTGCCTCGCGCAGAAACATTCGCATTCGCAAACGACCCCTGTGATTTCCGCTACGTTGATGAGGGTGAAGTCGAAGGCGGCCGGGCTGCCTTGTGCGCACAAGAAGCGGCTTCGCTAGGGTACGATTATGACCCCACAAGCTTTCAATCAACCATTGTTAACGCGTCACAGCAGGGCTTCACAGGTGGTAATCCCGATCTGATTAATGAGAACTCACAGTCAGAATCGATTGGTGTTGTGGTCACACCGAGTTTTGTTGAAGATTTGACGTTTTCGGTTGATTTCATTGACGTTTATCTCAATGACGCCATTGAGAGTTTGGGCCTGACGACGATCATGGCGGGCTGTTACGATGGTGGCAATTTGAATGCACCTGCCTGTGGCCAGTTTACGCGTGATCCAGCAACATTCCAGATTAATGGATTCCAGACAGGCTTTGTCAACGCCGGATATCGCATTTTGAAGGGCTATCAGTCCGAGCTTGATTGGAGTTTCGATCTCACCCACCTTAACTTCTCCGGAGCAATTCCCGGGGGCTCCGCCTCTCCATCAGTCACCATACCTGGCCAATTCCGACTTCGCGCCAATTTCTTTGATCTAAATGACAGCCGTGTGTCAGTGACGGGTGACGATGCAGGGGATACCAAAGGTTTGATTGGTAACTCTTCATTGCGTGGTAACGTAAACTTGATGTATATGCTCGACAACTGGACATTCAACTGGCGCACAATGTACTTAAGTGGTGCAAAGAAGAGCAACACGGCGCCGCCACGTACCTATGATATTCCAAAAATCGATGAGTACTTCATGCACACGTTGTTTGCTCGATACTCGATGAGTGATCAACTGGATATCTCTGTCGCGGTTCGTAACGTCACTGACGTAGACGTGCCCTATGGTATGAACTCTTTTGCAGCGATCGGTGCTTACGATATTATCGGTAGATCAGTAACGGGCTCCATCCAGTACCGTTTTTAAGTTACTAAAAAATCGTTTGGAGAAAACGGGAGCCTCGGCGCCCGTTTTTTTTGCCTTCGATTTAAGATGCGACGTCATCTACTCTGAAGAACCTGCGCTCAGAGCGGCAAAGAAACTCAGAGTCTCGCCAGTATTCGATCTGTCTCAGCCCACAACTGCTCGGCAATGTCCGATGCTACGGCCCATTGTCTAACGCCAGTAAAGTCGTTGCTGTCGTCCGGCACCACGCGGGAGATATTACAGTCCTCGCAGTAGACGCCACCCATGCCGTCCAATGACACCGCAGTAGCAGCCCACACTGACGTGGCACAGCCTTGCGAAGGTGACTTGAATAGCTTTTCTGCAACAGCAGACGGGTTTCTATCGGCGTCGGTCCATCCAAACTCGGCCATTTCCGCATTGCTTAAATGGCGTTGAAGCGGGGTGAAGATGCCTCCGGGGTGGACCGCAAAGCTACGTATGCCGTTGCTTTTTTCTCGGCGGTCGAGCTCTACGGCCATCAGGGATTGAGCCGATTTTGTCTGCCCGTAGGCCTGCCACTTATCGTAGGGACGCTGGTCATAATTCATATCTGCGAAGTCGACAGCACCCATGCGATGAGCGATGGACGACAGGGTGATCAGACGGGCGCCGTTGGCTGCGCGCAGGGGATTGATGATCTGTTGCAACAGAGCAAAATGACCCACGTGATTGACGCCTAATTGCCACTCTAGGCCTTGCTGTGTGCGATCCAGTGGGCACGCCATAACGCCTGCATTGAAGATGGCAAGATCGATGACCGGGTAAGTACTCGATAAGTCCTCTCCGTACCGCGCTATCGTCGACAAATCTGATAGATCCATGAAGCCAATCTGTTCCGCTGGGATGATTCCCTCCAGTGCCTTCAACGCGCGATCCATGTCGCGTGACGGTACGAGAACGGTTGCACCTGCCCTGGTCAAAGCGCGAACGGTTTCGATGCCAATACCAGAATAGCCGCCCGTTACGACGGCAGTTTTGCCTGAGAGGTCGATGCTTTCCATTACTTCAGTCACCTCAGGCTTTCGGCCAATGCCGGAATCGATGGGTTTTTGCTGGGTGGAGATACTCATGGATGATATTTCCAATATTGATTGATCTGTTAGTGTGGCGTGGTCACTGGCAGATGGCTACTACGATACAAAGGAATAAAAACAATGGCTTTAGAAACGATCTTCAGTCTATGCAGTGGGCTCGCCATGGTGGGTTGGTTGGGGCTCGTATTTTTGCCGAAGTCGCCCATGGCTCGAGACCTACTGCCGAGCGTCATCATTCCAGTTCTGTTGGGGGTGACCTATGTCTTCCTTATGTTTTCTTTCCGCAGCGAGGCGCCAGCAGAGGGCGGCTTCGGCACGCTAGCGGAGGTTAAGGCCCTCTTCAGTGTTGATGCGCTCTTGCTTGCAGGGTGGATCCACTACTTGGCATTCGATCTCTTTGTCGGTGCGTGGATCGTCAGAGACAGTCAGTCTCACGACCTGCGGCATTGGCTCGTGATTCCCTGTCTGTTCTTCACACTGATGACCGGCCCGTTTGGACTGCTCATCTATTTGCTACTGAAGCGAATCAAAGGTGAGCCGCTGAGTCCTTCAACGGCCTAGAAAGTTTTTTACGCGGTTAGGTTTTCCGCAATCGCGTCGAGGAAACCGTGCATATCGACAATGCGCTCCGTTTCGGGCGACGTCGTTTTGCCTTTTAGGTCGCCAGTAATGGTCCCCTGCGCGACGGTTTCGATCAGCGCTGTTTTGAGGCGCCCGGAATAGTCACTGAGCGCGGTATTGTCCTCTCTCGTTGCGAGTTCCTCCAAGGCGCTGGCCACAGCGAATATCAGTGCTGACGAATTGAAGTTGCCCTCTTTACCCTCAGTCTCGAGATAGCGCACGTACAAATCGTGTGCCGTGCCATGAGGTGCTTCAAACAGCTTGGTCCCATCTTTACTGATGATCACTGAGCTGGCCGTTGCAAGGCTTCCACCGAGCGCCGCAGAAATATCAGAGAAGATATCGCCGTCCAGATTCTGCGCCGGATACAGGCCCCACCGAGGCGGATCGCAAATCATCTTGCTCAGCTGTCGAGAAGGTCGCATGATCATGAATGACGGTGGTGGTGTGTCCAGCGCCGCCAGCTCTTTCCTGATCTCGAGAATGATCGAACTATAGACTTCGTCGTAGTTAACAAACTCGCGCTTTAAGCCGAAGTAGACTTCTTTCTTATTGAGTGCTGCGTCTTGGAAGACTTGGCTCACCCAGTCCTTGATGGCCTCTCGGTCATTTGACATAAAGAGGATGGGGTCACCTTCCTCGACATGCCGCGCATGCTTCTCCTCGCCGTCGACGATAACCTTAATGACACCTTGCTCGGGTGCGGGTGTGTTGTAGCTACCGTATTGGTCGCCACCACCGGCGCTCATGCGGGAAATGGAGACGTGGGCCTTGCGCTCAGGCAAGCCGTAACGCTTGAGTTGCTGAACGAGCTTAAAAAGCTTCATACCACTGACGTTGTCGGGCACACCCCATAGTGCGCGCTCAGGTGGATTAGAGACTATGCGCGCTGCCTGGGCATCGATCAACTCGTAGTGATAGCTCAGTCCGGCCGCTGCGACCTTGTCTCTGTAATCCTCTTCGTAGATTTCTTCGATGGCCGCGCGCATAACGCCGTCATATCCCGACACAACCGTGTCTTTTAGTCCGAGATAGATGTCACGGCTTTCAGTGATGGCGCGTTGGAAAAAGCGGTGTGCCCACGCCTTCACTTCATTAAGTTCGTTTGTCGCCAGCATCCAGGGATCGCCCTTATTAAGCGACCGACGGTGTAATTCAACTGGATCGCCACTCGAGCCAACAAACATAACCTTTGCCACGCCCGTGGCATTTGAGAGTTCGCTGTAACTGAAGTCCAAGCCCCCGGTCTCCATGGTATCGACTTCGATATCGCGATCGATCCAGTCGGGACGGACACTTTTCAGATTGCGAAATTCGATGTCCTCGCGGGTGATATTGCCGCTGATGCCTTTTCGGATAGCACCGTTGGGTGACTTGGTCGCCAGAGGATCGAGAGAGCTTTCGGTAATTTGGGGGTATTTCGCGAGCAAGTCATCGAGCTGAGCCCGGTTAACAGTCATACCCGCATTCTTAATGCCGACGCCATGCTCCTTTAGTGCGGCGATGGCCTCGTGGATGACTTGCCCGTTACTGGTGAAGCGCTTGGGGGCCGACAGGTCAATTTCGACAAGCTCAATATCGAGTGGCAAGGAGACAAAACGGGCCAGAATCTCGGTAAAGGCGACTTGCGCCATTTCATCACCGTGAAGCACGACTAATGGCTTTTGTACCTTTATCTTTTCACTCAATGCACGATCCCCCTAAGACCCATGACTGCGGCATCTGACGGCCGAAAATTTATGGCGCGCAGAGTACCGAATCACCCAGTGAAACCCTAGGTTACTTTTCCACAACTGCTGGTTTTAAGCGGTGAAGTGCGCGTTTTTATCGACGAGGTGTCAGTACATTGGTAAAGCCCCGCTTAGCGAGGCTCTTCCAATAGGTCGCCAAAGAAGATGCCGTTGACCAGTAGGCGCTGTGAACCCCACCAAAAGGCACGAAATGTTGGGCTATCCAGGCTCAGTACAACGGCACCTGCACCCAATTCATTGACCACTAAGCCAGCCGAATTCGCCACCAGCTCTTGGTTCTCTTCAGACATATATCCAGAGAGCAGTGGGCTATCCGTGTAAACGACGGGTGATGAGTAGGCGTTGTTAGAAGGGTTCATGAAACGATTCGTGGTTCTGAAGACGGCGATCTCCTCGGAGTCATAGCCATAACCCAGTGGATGTGACACATCGAGGTTCCCAGCCAATATCGCACCGCGTACCAGTGTGAATGCATACTCGTCCGACGCGGAAGCAAAAGACCGTCTCTCGGGTAGCTTGCTCGCCTGCTCTTGCGCGCTCGCGCCTTTCTTGGCGGCGGCTTTGAGCTCTTCGGCTTGAGTTTGCTGGGCTGTTTTTCGCCAGGTGACATCGGCAAGATTGTTATCAGCAGCCCAGGCTACGGTCGACGCACCTTGGGCCCACAAAATACCGCCTTGTTTGACGAAGCTTTCCATTTGCTTCGCGGCGCCTGGTGAGCGAAGGGGGCTTGTCATAATCACATGGCTGTAATTCGACAGATCCACTCGTCCTAATCGGTGACTATCCACCATGGTGACTGGCATATCGACGCGTGTGTCGAGTAGGTGCCACACCTCTCCGTTGCTATACGCCGACGTATTGGGGCCTGTAATGAGTAACACCTTGGGTAGCGACAGCACAGAGAAGCCTCGACTACCGAGATCAATGCCCTCAGGGGTGTAGCTACTAGCTGCAGCAAATATCCGCGCTCCCATCGCTTTTGCCTCTTGCAACAGCGCCACGGCGTCGCTGGGAATAACACCCTTGATGGGTGGCGCAACGAACAGCGTTCCATACCCGAAACGCTGGCTCCCAGCTTCAGTACTGAGTGCCGTGAACGGCGCCTTAGCCACGCGCACATTGGCGCCAGTCTCAAGTAAGTCGTAGAGCAGGGCGGGGGCCTTTGAGTCGCGCCAGTCAATCAGATAACCGATTGGCGACGCAGCAAGTTCAGGCTTATCGGAGCCTGAATCGGTGCTGGTATCCAGCGGCGCCGTTTTCACACTGCGAACCGCATCACGTGTGTGTGTCAGATTGAAAGCCCATGGCAGTGTCCAGGTCGATACGTCGTAGAAGACGTTCTCTTCAAACTCCAGCTGTTCACGCCACAAGGATTCAAGGTAGGTTGACTGAGGTTGGTCGAGCGGAATTGCAATTGCTTCGCCGGCTCGGAATGTTGTGCCATTCACTGTCATGTCCGCCGCCAACCTTTCAACCTCAATTTGATGTCCGCGAAGGATGCGGACAAATTCATTGAGTCGGGTTGGATCGCCAGCGGCGCTTGCGAGGTAGTGTCCACGACGCTTGGGCTGATTCTCGTAGAAACCTCGCTGGTAGCTAAGGAGTTCATCCTTCAGTGCTGCAGTGGCTTTAATCGAGGACAGGGATGCGCGGAACTGATTGGAAATGCTGAACGGGAAAGTGAGCTCGCCATTACCCGTGTCTTGTACAGCGCCCCGTGACGAAGGCTGCTCAAAGAGAATACCCACTGTGCCAAAGAGATCGGGGTAGGTTGATCCTTTACCCATGAAGAAGTCGTCATATCCCTCTTCGGTAAAGTAGCGAATACCCTCACCATCAAACACCTCCGCATGGAACTCGCCAATTTTGGCGGTCAGCGTCTGATTGATATCGGGCGTCAGTGGGTTGGTCCGCTCGGGTTTACCCGGCATAAAAAAGAAATTGCTGTTGCTACCTTGCTCGTGAAAGTCGAGCTGTACGTTGGGTTTCCACTCATGGAATAGAGCCAATCGCCCGCGGCTTTCAGGGTGCTGATGAGGTAGCCAGTCCCGGTTTAGATCGAACCAGTAGTAGTTGGTCCGTCCGTTGGGTACCGCCTCGGTGTGCTCACGGTCGTTTGCGTCGTGGCTGGGGTTGATGCCGCGGTGCCCGTTCGTCCAGTAGGCAAATCGATCCAAGCCGTCAGGATTCAGCACGGGATTGAAGATAATCACCACGTCTTCTAGCTGGTCTAGCAATGCCTCGTCTTGCGCAGCATTGAGGTAGTAGGCAACAAGCGGTGTTGAGTTGGCGCCGCTGGGCTCGTTTCCATGGATGTTATACATCATGTGTAGCACCGCGGGTTGGTCTGCGAGTGAGACATTGGCAGCAGGGTCGATAATGGCCGCGCGTGCCGCCCCAATCTCATCAAGTCTGGCTATATTCTCAGGTGTTGATATCGCATAGCTGACTAGCGGGCGTCCGCCGTATGATTGTGCGTGTTCGCCCAGTGCTGTCATACGTGGCGATGCATCCGCAAGCGCATCGAGATAAGCCACAATTTCATAGTGATACCAGTGGCGCTCTCCCACGGCGACGCCCGTGACTTCCTCGGGAGTTGGAAGCGAATCATCTAAGGCCGGTAGTTCAGCAAGGACATCATTGAGTGACAAGCTAGCGGCTTGAGCATTTAGGGTCAGCAGAAGGGTCAGAGCAAAGAGTGTGTGTTTCATGGTCAGTACCTTGGCTTTTATCCCACAGATAATAGCTGGACTCCGGTAGCAAGCGGCAACTCAAACCTTCTTTAATCACCCTTGAGGGGGTAATCTCAGGTCGAAAGCGCCAAAAATAACAAACCTCGAGGAGTCGCAATGAGCGATCACCGCCAAGTCAGTCTGGGAAGAAAGGTGGCCTATGGCTTTGGCTCCGTGGCGTTTGGTGTAAAAAGTAATGGCTTCGACTACTTCTTTCTCATCTTTTACAGTCAGGTCATGGGGGTCAGTGCTTACCTTGTAAGCCTTGCCTTGATGATTGCGCTCATCGTTGATGCGCTGAGCGATCCGCTCATCGGTTACCTTTCGGACAACACGCGCTCGCGCTGGGGAAGACGCCATCCCTTCATGTATGCCGCTGCACTGCCGGCAGCCATTGCGTATTACTTTGTGTGGAACCCGCCCTCGGGGCTGGAGGGGGATGCGCTCTTTCCCTACATCGTCACGATTGCAGTAGTGGTAAGAACACTCGTCACGGTCTACGAGATTCCGAGTTCCTCACTCGTTGCAGAAATGTCGGACGACTATGATGAGCGCACCAGTATGTTGAGCTATCGCTACTTTTTCGGTTGGACTGGTGGGACGCTGATGGGCGCGTTTGCAACCATCTTTATTTTGGTCCCTACGACAACGATCAGTAATGGCATGTTCAATGTACAGGGACACGGCCAGGTGGGTGCTGTTGCGGCAATGGTTATTTTTGTGGCCATGATAGTGTCGACCATGGGAACACATAAGATGATCCCCGACCTAAAGGCGCCCCCACCCCCAAGACGGATGACTGTTGGCTTGATTTATCGAGAGGTGTTCGAGACCTTGGCCAGTCGTTCCTTTCTGGCGCTGTTTTTGGCGGCGCTATTTGGGGCAGTGGCAGCTGGCGTTTCTACGACCCTCAGTTTCTATTTCTCGACCTTTTTCTGGGGATTCACAACCGAGCAGATTGGCCTTATCTCTCTCAGCGTGGTGATATCAGCTTTGCTAGCGTTTTTCATTGCACCGATCATTTCTAAAAAGCTGGGTAAAAAACGAGGCGCTATTACGGTTGGGCTAATGGCCTTCACAGTCGCGCCAGCGCCCATTTTTCTGCGCTTGCTTGGCCTGATGCCGGAAAACTCAGATCCCGCGTTGTTCCCCTTGGTACTGAGCATTACGGTCATTGATGTGGCGCTCATTATTGCTTATCAGACCTTGTCCTCGTCCATGATTGCCGATCTGGTTGAGGAGGCGGAAATTAAAACAAAGCGGCGCAACGAGGGCGTTTTCTTTGCCTCGGTCACCTTTGTTCGTAAAGTCACACAGGGCATTGGTGCAGCTGTGGCGGGTGTGCTCCTCACAATTAGTCAGTTTCCCGTCGGGGCGACGCCCGATCAGGTGCCCGAGTCCGTGCTCAACTGCTTCGGTTGGCTTTACGTGCCCGTCATCTTCAGCTTATGGATGATTATGATTGCGAGCCTGTCACTCTACTCGGTGGATCGACAGAAGCATGAGCAGAATCTAGCCGAGTTGAGAGCTGAAGACTGACTCCCACTTCGCCAAGCGTTAGCGGCGATTTTCGGATCTGGGTAGTAAGCCCGTTTGACTAGAGACTGAGAGCAGCTGGCCCTCTTGCGTGAACTGGTGGGTAATTCCCATTGCCGCGCCGTCCCGAAAGCCCGACATCTGAGTCACGCAAAGAATCCATTCTGTGGGACGTGTCGAGAAAACTCGGAAGGTGTTATCGAGACTGGTGCCCCGAAAGCTCTCCGGATGTAAACCAAGCATGAAGTCCGAGGTGATAGCTAACAGTCCTGCTGTGATGGGTAGTGCGTCGTTGGAGCGAATCCACATTGCCCCCAAACCGTCATCGGGCGCTTCTATGGCTATTCTCCGCTCAAACTGCGCAATCAGGTCTTGATCATTATTGTGGTCAAGGTCGGTTTTAATTGAACAGTCCTCCGGCGCCGCCACCATGGGCATGCTCACGAACTGGCGCTTTGTTCCCTGGCGTCCTCCGAGTGCTGCAGACATCGTTTGAAGAACCGTACCGTCCGCAGTTAATGTCACCAGGACCTGACTAATGCTCCGACCACCCCCTAATAATTCCACCTCAATCTCGATTGACTGGTTCAGGAGGCCGGCGTTTACGAATTGAATCGTCGACCAAAGTAGCGATTTACCTACGACGATCTCGGCGGCTTCAATGGCAGCTGCCTGGGCAACGCCCCCCATAATAAATTCGTAGCCCGCAGGTCCGACACAGGCCTGCGGCGACGCCAATAGCCCAAAATTACTGGGGTCACTAACATCTGACTGAGGGGACCAAAATGCCATTAGCCGACTTTATTGCTCGATCGCATGACGTAAAAACAAGCGGCGACAATCACTGCCGACCCTGACCACATGGATGCGCCCGGCAGTTCACCAAATAAGAAGAAACCGATGATGGCCGCCCATATCAGCTGGGTGTAAGTCATGGGCGCGAGTTTGGCCGCGGGGGCGCGAGCATAAGCAATGGTTGTCAACGACCAGAAACTCACCCCAAAAAACGCCGAGAGAATATAGCCACCAAACAACTCAAGTGTGGGCTGGGCATCCATTAAAAAGAAAACGGGTAGCACGTATAGCGCAGGCAAGGTGTTAGCGAAGAAAGCCACGACGATCGGGTCCTCACTCTGCGATCGATAGCGCAGTAGGACAACGGATAAGGCGTGGCAGAGTGAGGCCAGTATCGGTGCGAGGTAACCCAGCACGGGGCCATCAATCTCTCCTGACAGCAGTTGGGTTTCTGTATTGACTATGAATAGGGCGCCGGCGAAACCCACCAAAGTGCCACCGATGACGTCACGCTTGAGCGGCTCGTGCATGAGCAGCCATGCCAGGGGCCCAATCATCAGCGTCCCTGTGAGTCCAAGTGCCGCTGCCGTGGCCAGTGGTATTTGGGTGACCGACCAAAAAAATAGGCTGGCAGCCGAGATTTGAAAAAAGCCTCTGAACACGTGAAACGGAACAGCGGCCCAGCCGGGTAAAGGAGGTCGGAAGATCAACCAGAGCAGGAGGACCAATATAGCACCGAGGGTATATCGCCAGGCCGTAATGACCACGACACTCTCGTACACGGATAGACCCTTGATCATGGCGTTCATGCTCGAGGCAAAAAAGATGGCTGCGGCCCCAATAAAGTAGGGCGAGCGGGCGATAGTTAAAAGTTGAGACATAACTTAATGGCAACGAGGCAAGCTGGGCTGCAGGTCTGCCCTCATTTCAGAGATTTGTGTGAATACTAATCGCGGTCAGTTGCGATAATGCCCGCGAGACGGCGCGCTAGCGACTGTTTTTTTCCGAAATCGGTCTCTCGGAGTACCTGAATACGCTGTGCTTGAGGTGACCCCGCGCCATGCATTGATTCGGTCAAATAGCCCACTGCATTGCGGCCCAAGGTCATATTCTCAATAAGTCGCAGCATGCGCGTTCGATCTTCAGTCGTTACTGACGTTTTACCTTGTAGGTATTTATCAAGCTGTGGACCAATCGTCTCGTGCTCGAAGTCTGCTTGGGATGGTAGTGTCACCATCAGCCCGCCCGCGAGATCTTGTGCGAGGCGCGAAATCTCGTAGGGGAAGCGCGTTACGTTGTGCTTGCAGATATTGGCCAGAATGGGATCGTTGATGTAGGCACCACTCTCGTGTTGAGTTGCCTCATAAGATGACGCAATACCTGACGAGAAAATGGTTTCGTTGAGGTGAGTCATCTCAACTAGTTTGTCGCGAACATGGCTCGCGGTCTCTGCACCATTCATTTCCGCGACACTGGATGCGGCACCAATCATGACATCGCCCAATCC
>PKCZ01000189.1 GCA_002862405.1 Pseudomonadota bacterium | reverse complement strand
GAGCGGTACGCAGATGGATTTGATATGACGACGCGAACCCGCACCTGGTCCACAGCGAAAAGCATCGCGTCAACACTGATTGGCATGAAGGTGGACAGTGAGAAACTGGCGCTGGATGCGCCTTTAGCGTTCGATTGGCTGCCGGCAATTAAAGACCGCCCAGCGTCAGACCCACGCGATGCGATCACCCTTCGACATGCCTTGCACATGAGTTCAGGCCTCTACCCCGTCGATAGCTTTGGCATGGAGTACGCGACAGGCTCCGGTCTTGCCTATTGGGCGGGCGCGAGTTCAGTAGACGGGATGCGTAATCGCGGCCTTATTCGGGAGCCTGGCACGTTTTGGGATTATGAAAACTACGACACCTTGCTCGCCGTCTTTGCGCTCAAGCAAACGTTTGCCAATGAATCCGATTACCAGCTCTTTCCCCACAAAGCATTGTTCGATCGACTCGGGATGACTAACACGCTCGCTTCGAGCGATCGATTTGGCGATTTTATTTTCTCCTCCCAGGTTTACACCAACGCCCGCGACCTCGCACGCTTCGGCCTGCTATTTCTTCAAAATGGACAATGGCAAGGCGAACAACTCATTTCTCGCGACTGGATCGAATTTGTTCGTACCCCGGCGCCTGCGTCAGGGGTTCGTGGTAATGACTACGGTGGCCAGTGGTGGTTAGTACCCGACGAGCGAAAAAATGAGGTCCCCAGTGATGCCTACAGTACGGCGGGCAACCGTGGACAGTACGTCATCGTCGTTCCCAGCCATGACCTCGTTATTGTTCGAAGAGGTCTTGATTACGGACGCCAGGGGTTCAATCGATGGGACTTGCTGAGGGAGGTGGTGAAGGCCTTCCCTTCTGCGGCATCAAACTGAGGCAACGGCGGCAACGCCAAGATGCCATGGACTGGCTCGATCAATTGCAGCGCGCGCCCCACACGCTCACTTAGTCAAATCGCATAAAGCCTAAGTCGGCCGTATTGAACTTAGCCAGCGTTGGGAAGGTCTCGGCAATTTGCGACGGTGTTAGTCCGTACCAACCCGCAAGCGTAGCCGCATATTGATCGACCGAGGTTGTCGGGATGATTCGGCCTTCACCAATGTCATCGTTACTCCCGATAGCGAGCTCTGGCATCGTGCCAAAAATTTTACCGCCATCGACACCATCACCCATGACCATTTGGTGGCTGCCCCAACCATGATCCGTACCGTCGCCGTTGCTGGTCAAAGTTCGACCAAAATCACTGGCAGTAAAGGTAGTGACCTTATCCGACACACCCAGCTCGACCGTTGCGTTATAAAACGAGGTCAGCGCGTGATTGAGCTCGTTCATGAGTGTCGGATGTCGATTGATTTGGTCACCGTGAGTATCGTAGTCGCCGATGCCCACAAAAAAGATTTGGCGTTTCATTCCGAGTTGCTGTCGAGCAGCAATCAAATGCGACACCATCCTTAACATTGAGGCGAGACGGCTAGATCCATCGAATGCTGTCTGGGGAGCGCCCACAGCACTCAGTGCCAGGCGCAGCTCAACACCCAGATCGATAGACCATCTTTGAGTGCGAGCGAATTCCGTCGCAAACAGATGAGACTGAGACTGTGCGAGTAACGCATCGTAGGCGGCATTGCGTCTCACCGACCACTCCTCCGTATTTCCAGGCTGCAACGACCAATAGTCGTTTACCCCACCTGCACCAATAGCGTAAGGCGCTTGAACACCGCCCGTCTGGAACGTATTCGATCCGCTCAAGGTGATGTTCATCGAGAGGTTCTGATTCGTATTGGTGTCGATCATAAGATCAGCAATGCGACTCGCCCAGCCCTGACGATTCCGGTTCGACTGAAGGCTCATCACAAAATTTTGCTGATCGTTATGAGAGAAAAGCTGCGGCGGTAGCTCCACCCGTTGATTAACGTAATCCGACTGCAGTGTGGGCTCGATCAACGTCCCTACATTACCAATAAGTGAGAGCTTGCCATCGTCAAACAGGTTCTTTAGATCCGGCATTTGAGGGTGCAAACCGTAGTCAGCGGGCACGCTATTGGTTGGATTTAAGGGCAGTAAATCTTCACGCGCTATCGCGAGACTGCGGCGCGTGTCAGCGTAGGTTGTGTGCTCGCCTAGCGACCGAGGGACCAACATGTTGAATGCGTCATTACCTCCGTAGAGAAAGACGCAAACCAACGCTCGGTAATCATCAGCGCCACCGACTTGCGCATGTGCCAGGTTAAATTGTGTTGTCAGTGCGGAGAAACTGGAGCTACCAACGGCAGCAATTACTGAACGCCGAATAAAGTTGCGCCGGTCAATCATCGAAGGTTTAGATGCTTTCATCTGATTCACTCCTAGCGCTGCACGGCAAATTCGGGCGACATCCACATCAGATAAGTCGCTTCGGCCACTCGGTAGAGGCGTTGTTGCTCGTCATTTGGGTCAAACGGTTCGATGTGATCGGCGATCACCCCGCGCATGTCATCGCTCATGCCACCTGCCATCATAATGCTGGCCGTTAGCATCAACACCGGCACGAACCTACCGTCAGTGGCAACGCCTAATGGACAAGCAGCATTCTTGTTCCTGCTGACATCAGCGCTCGCCCCAGTCATCAAACTTGGCTATGGCCGAATGGTGTTCATGGCACTTCCCTACACAGTGGTGCTGACCGTTGTTGGGTTTATCTTCCAGTAGTCACTGCACGCGCTTGCCTGGCTAGGAAGGCCAGGCAGTGCCGATGACCTAGCACCATTAAGCATCGTCGCGTTGATCGCGCCAGGAAAAGGCAAACGCCCCAGACGTGCTAGTGAGATTTTCACATTGAAGGTGTGGTTGCAGACCTATGATGCAATCGATACTTTGATCCACGCATATAGCGAATCATGGCGATGAAATCCTTTTCGCCTTCGCCAGCATCGATTGCTCGGTCGAGCAATGCTCGCACGGATTTGACCAATTCCGTGTTTTTCGGGTTATCGCCCGTGTCACTGGACTCGGCCAACGCACTGCGCCAGGTGCTGATCGTTGCATCCGGCTTACCAAAGTCATCCTGCTCGATTTTCTGTAGTTGCTTGCGCAGCCCTTCGGACACGCCTTTTCCAAACAGCGGGGTTACGAAATCCGCATAAGTATCAGCGCTGATGTCTCGATCTTCCAGCAAATGAAATCCCTGAATCACCGCAAGCTGTGACACAACACTCGAAAAAATGATGGCAAAGTCCAGCGCAGCCGGAACGGCGACATCGCTGCCCACATATCGGCTGGCAGGACCCAGCACTCGTATCAGCGTCTCTGAAGCAACCCAAGCCGCTTCATCTCCGGCCATGATCAACATGCTCCCTTGCGTACCTATTCCGCTTGGATAAGCAATGATGGCATCATCAAGATAGCGGGCACCTTTCTTTTCCGCCCATTCCTACATTTGCGCGGCTTGGCCCGCGGATGCGGTTGTAAGCTGAATGACAGTTTTACCTGCAAGGCTGGGGAAATCATCTAACACAGCAAAGCAGTCCTCATAATTGCGCAGGCACAGAAGAATGGTATCGCTCTTATGCACACCCTCTGCAACCGAGCGCGCCGCACGTGCACCCAATGCAACGAGCGGCTCTGTTTTCTGAGAAGTGCGATTCCAGACCACCATCGGGTAGTCGTTTTCCAGCAGTATTTTAGCAAGGGCCGACCCCATCAGACCTAAGCCAACCACCATGACACTCTGATTCAACGCTACTCTTCTGTACCACTCATCAACGATTTGCTACCCACACGGCCTGCCCCCCTATATCCGGCGATCTTGCCCTTCCCAATACGGTTCTCGGAGCTTCCTTTTAAAAATCTTTCCTGAGTCCTCACGGGGCAAATCCATAACGAACTCCCAGACCTTCGGCATTTTATATCCAGCGACGGTCTCCCTCAGCTGCTCTCGCAAAGTAGATTCGGTTAACGATGCGTCGGGCTGGAGTTGAATATAGGCACACAGGGCCTCACCAAATTCATCATCAGGAATACCAAAAACCGCGCAGTCAGCAACGTCAGTGATTTTGTGAAGCTCCGCCTCAATTTCAGCTGGGTAAATGTTCACCCCACCCGAGATAACCATGTCGTTTGCTCGATCACACAAATAAAGAAATCCGTCTTCGTCAAAATAGCCCATGTCCCCTGGGGTAACGAGCCCTGCCTTCTCCATGCGACGACGCTTCTCGTCGTCATTCTGATAGGTAAAATCGACGCTTCCTTTGGTTCGGCCAATCACCTCTCCGATTTCGCGGGGCGGCAGGTCTTTTCCTTCATCATCAATCACCCGAACCACAGCATCTGGCATGGGTCGCCCCACGGACCCGGGGTGCGCGAGCCACTCCTCGGCCGTGCAAAATGTCACATTGCCCATCTCGGTTGAGCCGTAATACTCGTTGATCACCGGCCCCCACCACTCGATCATGGCGCGCTTAATAGGCGGCGATACCGGCGCTGAAGCGTGGGCAACGAACTGGAGCGACGACACATCATAGGCATCGCGAACCGATTGCGGGAGCTTCAGGAGGCGATTAAACATGATGGGCACCATGTTGAGATGCGTAATCTGATGACGCTCGATCAGCGCTAATAAATTTTCGGGATCAAATCGGGGGGTGATGACGATATTCGCCCCCTTTCTAAAACAAAAGCTGGCATGCGCGTTTGGCGCGGAATGATAAATGGGTCCAACGACAGCAGTGGTAATCGCCTCGCCCCGCCCTTCATAGCCATCAAATCCGTAGCTGATCCCAAGCATGCGTCTCGAGATTGCCATTTGTTCTGGCGTTGCCATGGGGCGGCGAACCCCCTTAGGCTTTCCCGTCGTTCCCGAAGTGTAAATAATGGTGCTGGGCAATTGCTCAGGGTCCCGGGGTGTTGGTTCAAACGACTGCCGCCACAGGTTCCAATCGATATCGCCGGGTTGCACTGCGCACTGCGCATCGCTCACGCCATAGGCCAACTGGATCGTTTTCGGCACCGGAACAGAGAGAATCCGTACGTGATCGGGAATGACCTGCCTCACTTTCGAGAGCAGATCGGCATGAATCACCAAAGCCTTGATGCCCGAATCATTAAAGAGATATTCCGCTTCGGTCGGTGTGTAGTGCCAATTAATAGCCACCGGATACGCGCCCATCAGCGCGGCACCGCGACTGATCTCAAAAAACGCAAAATCGTTGCGCAAATAAATCCCTACGCCGTCCCCTGGAGATAACCCCTCTTCAATGAGGCCCGTAGCGACCTGCAGCGCCCGAGCTTCAAGCGATTCAGTGGGTAAGCATTCATCGCCCTGCCATACACTTCCCATTGCACCTCCTCCGAACAATCCTGCGTTTTTGCGAGCTACCCCCGTCTCACTCTAACGCAAGCCGCCTCAAACCGCTTCTAGCCACGCGCCAATGGCGCAGCTTTCCATGATGGTTATGTCGCCATCGCGCAAACCCGGAATTTTCTGGTTGGGGCTGACCTCGGTAAAGGCCTCGGAAAACTGTTGCCTTTTTTGCATCAGGTCTACGGGTACAAGCTTGACCTCTGGAAGCGCCACGCCGGCCTCTTTCAGTTCCTCCAGCATAATGGTGACCTTCCAGCCGTTGGGGGTGGGCGAAGTCCACAATTCCATAGCCATGATTCTCTCTCCAGTTATAGGTTTACGCGCAGTTGTGCCAGGTAGTCCATCTTGCCCAGAGGCACGCCGTGTGCACGCAGCACCGCGTAGGTGGTTGTAGCGTGAAAGTAAAAATTGGGCAGGGAAAAAGACAACATGAAGTTGTCGGTGGTGAAGGGTATTTCCATCTCGCCCATCTTGAACAACATGGGCTTTCCCGCCAGGGCATTGATCTCCTCTGGCGTCTCGCCCTGCAGCACTTCAATAGCCTCGTTAACCAGACCCCTCAGACTCTGGTAATCCATCCCACTCATCTTCGGCGGCGGCGAGAACTCGCCGGCCTTCAGGCCCTCGATGGCATTCAGGGAGTGGTGCCAGACAGAAAGTACCTGAAAACTGAAGGGCGCCATGTCGTCGCGCAGTTTGTAGCGGACAATTTGCTCCAGATCCATATTTCCGGCAGCCGCATATTCCTCGCCCTTGGCCAGCACATTGGCCACGCCACCCAGGATTTGCAGATGGGAAGCGACGCTCAGGTCGTACAGTGATACAGACATTCTCTATTCCTCTGTCGATATTTTTGACTTTAAAGCCCCAGGCTGGCTGTCATGATCTGCAGCGACTGCTGCCTGGGTACGAGCTTGTTTCCTGCATAGGCCTTGCCCGGTAATTTGCCCAACTCGGCGGCCAGTTCGACAGCGGCATCGATGGCCTCGCCCTCGGCAACGAGGCGGTCGAGGAAGCCCGCATCAACCGCGCCCGCCGGGTCCAGGGTGGCTGACTGGGTGACCACGGGCAAAAAGCGGGTGGGATTAACCCGCGCCTTTAACGGCTCCATCGCCCAGTCTGGCAATACCATACCCATGGCGGTTTCTATCATGCTGAACTTGTAGGCCCCCTGCTCGCCGATGCGAGTATCACAGGCCAGCAGCCACAGGGCACCGATGGTATAGGCATGCCCGGTACAGGCAGCCACCAGTGGCTTGCCCGTGCTATAGAGTTTAAGCAGGATTTTCGCACCTGCCAGTGAAAGCTCCCCAATCGCCTGCGCGTCGCCACTGGTCATGGTGGCCAGTTCAAATCCGGCGCAGAACGAACCCGGGCGAGAAGCGCCCCGGCGAGTTGGGCAATACGCCCTTCAACCGTGGACCAATCGTGGCGCCGTTCGCCACAGATCGTGGCCACCCCCTGTGGAAAACGAAGTGCGGCCCGGCAGACCAGAGTTGCTAGATTCACAATGTGTTCCCTCTTTTTTGGCAGTTTTGGGGACAGACAACGTTTAACGAATTTAAACTCGGTCTGTCCCTAATCATTAATCGTCGAGGGCGCGGGCGATCAGTTCCTTCTGGATCTCGTTGGCGCCGCCGTAAATTTTCTGCACCCGGGAATCGGCGTAGGCGCGGGCAACCGGGTATTCCATCATGTAGCCGTAGCCGCCGTGCAACTGCAGGCACTCATCCACTACCTCGCACTGCATCTGCGAGCCCCACCACTTGGCAGTGGCACCGGATACCGGATCCAGCTTGCCAGCGATCAACTTCACCATGCACTCGTTGATATAGGCCTTGGTCACGTCCGCCTTGGTCTTGGCCTCGGCCAGCTTGAAGCGCGTGTTCTGCATATCCATCAGGCGCTGCTTGAAGGCCTTGCGCTCCTGCACATAACGCACCGTCTCCTCGATCACCGCATCCATCGAGGCGATGGCAGCGACACCGATGGAGGCACGCTCCCAACCCAATTGCAGCATGAGATGGAAAAAGCCCTGCCCCTCCTGCTCACCGAGCAGGTTGGCCCGGGGAACCCGCACGTTCTCAAAGAACAGCTCCGAGGTGTCCTGGCCTTTCATGCCCAGCTTCTTCAGATTGCGACCGCGCGCGAATCCCTCGGCGTCAGCGGTTTCCACCACGATCAGGGAGATACCCTTGCCGCCGGCGTCCTTATCGGTCTTGGCGACAACAATAATGATGTCGGCCTGCTGACCATTGGTGATAAAGATCTTGGAGCCGTTGATGATGTAGTCATCCCCGTCCTTGTCGGCGGTGGTTCGCACCGCCTGAAGGTCGGAGCCGGTGCCCGGTTCGGTCATGGCGATGGCGGGAACGATCTCGCCACTGATCAGGCCAGGGAGCCAACGCGCTCTCTGTTCATCGTTGGCATAGGCAATCAGGTAGTGAAGACAGATATTATGTACCGCAAAGCCCCAACCCGAATCCCCTGCGCGCAGCTGTTCGTACGCGGTCAACGCATCAAAGCTTCTGTCCGCGCCCACGCCGCCAAATTCCTCCGGCGCCGACGCCCCCAGCAAGCCGGCTTCGCCGGCCTTGAGCCAGAAGTCGCGGTCGACAATACCCTGCTCCGCCCAGCGCTCGGCGTGGGGCGAGAGTTCGTTCTCAAAAAACTTGCGCGTGGATTCCTTGAACATCAGGTGTTCTTCGGTCATCCAGGGGGCGTTCCAGTCGATCTTGCGCTCCATGATCAAAAGCCTCCGGTAACTTCCAACAATTGCCCGGAGACATAGTCAGACTCGGGGAGGCAAAACATCATTACCCCGCCGGCGGCCTCCGCCGGTGTACCGGCGCGGCCCAGCGGTATCATCATTTTCATCGCAGCGATCATATCTTTCGGTACTCCGACACCTACCTTATTGCCGGCGACTTCGATCTCGGTTTTCTCGTCGGTCGCCTCGGTAAGGCGGGTTTCGATCAGACCAAACGCAACCGCGTTAACGCAAACATTGTAACGTCCCCACTCCTTGGACAAGGTCTTGGAGAGACCGATTAGCGCCGCCTTGGCAGAGGAATAGTTGGTCTGGCCGGGATTGCCGCGAGAACCCGCGGTGGAGGAAATGTTGACCACCTTGCGCATCACCCGCTCGCCATTCAGGGCCTCTTCCTTGGTTTTGATGCGAATAATCTCGGCCGCCTCCTTGAGAATGCGCCAGGGCGCCTTCAGGTGAACGTCCATAATGGCGTCGAACTGTTCCTCGCTCATTTTCTGGATGGTGGCATCCCAGGTATAACCAGCGTTGTTGACGATGATGTGGATATCACCATAGTTGTCCATGGCAGTGTCGACTATACGCTTTGCAAAATCTGCATCCGTCACGCTTCCCACGCAGGCGACGGCTTCACCACCGTTGCTTTTGATCAGTTCGACGGTCTCGGCAGCGGGGGCCTCATCCAGGTCATTTACTACCACCTTTGCGCCTTCCGCTGCCAGTTGCAGTGCCACTTGCTGCCCGATACCACGACCGGAACCGGTGACCAGTGCCACGCGTCCATCTAGTTTAGCCACAATACTTCTCCTCAAAACTTCTAGTAATCAAAGTGATATTTTTTGTTCAATCCAGGGCCACTACAGCCTCGCCGATAAGCTTGACATCGCATTCCTGGTCGGCCGCTTTTACCTCCAGGCGCACCCGTTTCTCACCCTCCTCCTCAAACTTCTCGATGACGGTGCCGGTGCAACTGATCTCGTTGCCCACCCAGGTAATGGAGGCGAAGCGCACACCGTAGGCGCGCAGGGCAGACTGCGGCACCCAGCCCGTCAGGGCCTGGCCCAGGTAGGCCATGCTCAACATGCCATGGGCAAACACATCGGGCATGCCGGCCGCTTTGGCGAAGTCGCTGTCTACGTGAATGGGGTTGTGATCACCGGAGCCACCGCAGTACAGGGCCAGGGTGTGGCGACTGATCGCGGGCTTGTTCACGGCGGGAATTTCATCGCCCACGCTCAGGCTGTCAAAAGATACATTGCTCATCACTCTCTCCTGTCAGTGCCGCTGGACCAGCACGCTGGTCATCTTGCCTACCAACTCACCGTCCTGGTTAGTGACCGTAGTCTCGGAGACCATGAACTCCATGGCACCGTCTTTCTTGTCGTAGATGTCGGTAATCTCATCCTGCAGGGTGATGGTGTCGCCGGCGCAGATGGGCGCGAAATATACGAACTTCTGCTCGCCGTGCAGTATTTTGGCAAGTTCAACTCCCATCCCCGCAAAATCTCCAAAGGGGTCCGGCTTGCTCAGGCTGAGAGCGTTGGCAAAAGTGGGCGGCGCCAGCATATTGCGATAACCCGCAGCTTTCGCCGCCCCTTCTTCCAGGTAAATGGGATTGGTTTCGCCGACGGCTTTAGCGAAGAGCCGCAATTGGAAGGGCTCGACTGCCACTGTCAGCGCTTCGCTTTTGTGGCCTATAAAACTCCGATCTATCATGGATAACTCCTCAAGGTTCTTTTTAACGACCGTACATCGTAACGACACAGGCGCCGCCCAGCCCCAGGTTGTGCTGCAGGGCAACGTTGACGTTTTCCACCTGGCGCTCCTGCGCTTCGCCGCGAATCTGCCAGCACAGTTCAGCGCACTGGGCCAGTCCGGTGGCGCCCAGCGGGTGCCCCTTGGAGAGCAAACCGCCGGAGGGGTTGGTAACCACCCGGCCGCCATAGGTGTTGTCGCCATCTTCGATGAATTTCTCCGCTGTGCCCTCGCCCGTCAGGCCCAGGGACTCATAAGTGATCAACTCGTTGGCGGTAAAGCAGTCGTGCAGTTCCACCACGCGCACATCTTCCGGGCCGACGCCGGATTTCTCATACACCTCCTGCGCAGCGGCCTTTGCCATGTCGTAGCCCACCACCTTGGACATGGAATGATCTTCGAAGGTGGAGCTGAAGTCGGTGGTCATGGACTGAGCCAGGATCTTCACCCCATGGTCGATATTCTGCTTGCGGGCAAAGTCTTCCGAGCACACCACCGCAGCAGCCGCGCCGCACGTGGGCGGACAACAATGGAAGCGGGTCAGGGGGCCAATGATGTGTTTGGATTCCATGACCTCTTCCAGTGTCAGCGGGTCACGGAACACGGCGAAGGGGTTATTGGCCGCGTGCTGGCGTGCCTTGACCGAGATCTTGCCGAAGGTCTCAGCGCTAATGCCATACTTTTCCATGTACTCGACGCCCGCACCGCCAAAGAACTGGGCGGCCACGGGTGCGTCTTCCTTGAAGCCCTGCAGCGCCACCATCTCTTCCAAGAAAGACGTCAGGGGAGGCGGGCGATCATCAAACACACTGCCTAAGGCACCCGGCGTCATCTGCTCAAAACCCAGCGCCAGGGCGCAATCGACCATGCCACTTTCCACCGCCTGGCGCGCCAGGAACAGGGCCGAAGATCCGGTGGAGCAGTTGTTGTTCACGTTGAGAATCGGAATACCGCTAAGGCCCAGGGGATACAGTGCCGCCTGGCCACAGGTGGAGTCTCCGTATACATAACCGACATAGGCCTGCTGGATCGCCTTGTAATCCAGGCTAGAGTCCACCAGGGCAGACCGGGCGGCTTTCTCGCCCATAACGGTGTAAGGGTCACTTTGACCCGGCTTGGTGAAGGGAATCATGCCGACGCCGGCAACAACTACATTGGTGGTCATGGCTTTGCCTCTCAGAAAAGGGACAGACCTCAGGTCTGTCGCTGAAATAAAACTGCTTAACACATGGTAAATAGTTCTGCTAAACTACTTAACATACGGTAAGAAGTCAAGAGAGGAGTTCATGGATCGATTGCTGTCGCCGGTCGAGCAGTTCCACGCCCTACCCAGGCAGGGTAACTTCGAGGAAAAACGTGTACTCATCCTCACGGAGGCGGCGCGACTGTTCGTGGAAAAAGGTGCCCATGAGACCTCACTCAGCGATATCGCCGCGCTGTTCGGTATCTCGAAGCCAGCGCTTTACCACTACGCAAAGAGCAAGGACGATATCATCGCTCAGATCCTGTTGGCGGCACGCGAGGGCAACAGGGATATGCTGGATCACTTCCAGCACAGCGAGGGGACCGGGCTTGAGAAACTTCGGGGCGCCCTGGCGATCTACGGGGAATCCATGAACACCGATGTCGGCCGCTGCCTAGCCCTGATCCAGGTGAGCACCTTCAGCGAGGAAACCCTGGCCGTGCATCGCGACACCCACCGGGTGTTACTGGACGGACTGACCGAGATCATCGCAGAGGGAGTCAAGGATGGCTCCATCAAACCCTGCCGGCCTCAGATCGCGGTATTTACCATACTGCACGCACTCAACGGTATGGCCCGCTGGTTCCGCGAAGATGGTAAACTCAGCCAGGGACAGGTCACGCAGCAGATTATCGATCACTTTTTTGAGGGGCTGGCTGACTATTGATGCAGTAGCCGACAATCTGCGCCACAGCTTCGGACGAAGGCTACGTTGAGCTGGCATCCCGCTGGAAACCCGCAAGGTGCTGCTCGGTCATTCAAACGGCGATATCACAACCCATTACTCCGCAGCAGAATTAGGAGAACTGCTGGACGCCACAGAGAAAATCGTGGATCGGAATGTAGCTCAGAGCCCGACTCTGACACTGGTCTCAAGGAAGAGTGAAAATGTCGGCAAAGTGTCGGCAATAAAGAAAAGGGTTAGCGGCTGTTAACTGCTAATCCTTTGAAAAATGGTGGGTCGTGCTGGGTTCGAACCAGCGACCAATTGGTTAAAAGCCAACTGCTCTACCGACTGAGCTAACGACCCGAAAATTGGTGCAAGAGGGCGCGTATCCTACGGTTTACACGCGAAAAATCAAGCCCTGAAAATTACCGTCCCATGTCGTGTGTTTCGGCGCTACAAGACCGCTGGGACAAAGCCAAAGAAACACCAAAACGAGCCGTAACTCTAAGCTGCAGCACTCTATTCACTCAAGGCTATCTAAAAAGTCCTTGGCCAATTGAGCCGCGGGATGTTGTTCCGCACCATAGTCGGCAATGACCTTGTTAAGGTACTCCTTCGATCGATCCACGTTGCCCTTTAGTGCGTGGACTCGACCCAGCTTGTAAAGCGCATCGGGGACCTTACGGTCGTTAGGGTATTGATCCAGCAACAACTGGAAATTCTGACGCGCCGACTCGGGGTCAACAGGCTCAATAACGAGGTAGAGTTCACCGAGCCAGTAGTGCGCATTCGGCGCAAATCGACCGAACGGATAACTGGCCAGGAAGGTATTAAACGCGTCAACTGCCGCCTCGAACTGTCGCTCTCTTACCAAGCCATACGCCGACTGATACGCCTCGCGCTCACCCGGCTGCACCTCGGCCACTGCCACTGGCGCGTTTGCTACCGGAACAGTGTCATCGGGAGCTGGGCTATCCGTTTCCTCGTCGCCTTCAATGACAACCGAAGGATCGACTGTCCCGATGGCCGCTAAGCGTCGATCCATCTCAACGTAACGTTCGAGAG
>PKCZ01000184.1 GCA_002862405.1 Pseudomonadota bacterium | reverse complement strand
GCGGGGTTTGAAGAGGCCAAGCTGGCGCGCATCGGAGAGCACCTTCGGCAACGTTATATCGAGCCAGAAAAAATACCGGGCTGTCAGGTGCTGGTTTCTCGGCACGGTATCCCCGCCTATTTTGAATCGATTGGCTTGATGGATCGTGAGCGCAGCAAACCCATGCGGGACGACACGATTTTTCGCATTTACTCGATGTCAAAACCCATTACATCGGTCGCACTCATGATGCTCTGGGAAGAGGGTCGCTTTCAGTTAACGGATCCAGTGCACCGGTTTATTCCTTCTTGGCGAGGCCAAGAAGTATGGGAGCATGGCGAGGGAGATCAGATGGTGACGCGTCGTCCGGCCAATCCGCCAACCATGCAACACATACTGAGTCATACGGCGGGGCTGACCTACGGTGGTCTGTTACCGGGTTTGGAGAGTCCAGTTGATCAAGCCTATCAAGACCTAGGTATCGCGCGAGGAGACGGTGAGACGCTCCTTGAGTTTGCCGATAAGTTGGGACGCGTTCCTTTGCTCTATGACCCCGGTCAAAAGTGGTGCTACTCACTTGCCACCGATGTGTGTGGGGCGCTCGTCGAAATCATTTCAGGTCAGCCGTTCGAATCATTTTTGCGCGAACGGATTTTTGACCCTCTCGGTATGACGGATACCGGATTTCGTGTCACTGACGAAAAGCTTGATCGATTTGCTGCGTGTTACATGCGATCGATGGATAAACAGGTATTGCTCGAGGACGACCCTCATACCAGTCACTACCGTCACAAACGAAACTTCTTTTCTGGCGGTGGTGGTTTGGTGGGCACAACGGTTGACTACATGGCGTTTTGCGAAATGCTGAGACAGGGTGGGCAGTTCAACGGCTACCAGTTATTAGGCCGCCGAACATTGGAATTTATGACCGCGAACCATTTGATGGGTGGGAAGTCACTCGCCCAAATGGCTCTCGGGGCGTTTTCTGAGACAGCCAATGAGGGTGTTGGCTTCGGACTCGGTTTTGCCTCGACACTGGATGAGTTTGCATCGTGTACGGTGGGTGCGGGCGATTTCTATTGGGGTGGACGAGCGTCCACGATATTTTGGGTTGATCCCGAGGAAGACCTGCAGGTCATTTTCATGACGCAGCTGATACCGTCATCGACTTTCAACTTTCGTGGCCAGCTGAAAAACATCGTTTACGGTGCCTTGAAATAAAGGCACAGTGATGGGGCCGGTTACCGGTTAAATAAATAAAAAGTCGGTTAACTCGTCATCTGTTCATGGAGATCAAGCTCGATGGAAGCAGCACAAATTAGCGCGCTGGCACTGTATGTCGGCCTCAATCTTCTTCTCACCTTTTTATTGGCACTCGATGTGGTGCGGCACCGCTTCAAGGGCGATTCAGCGGATCAGGTTATGCTTGAAAAAGCGGTCCGTGCTCATGGAAACAATACTGAATACGTCCCCATTATTTTGATTGGACTGTGTGTCATGGCCGTGACGGGCGCATCGGCTCAAACTATCAGTATCCTCGGTGGTACGCTTTTCGTCGCACGTCTCTTTCATGCTTACGGTATTCAGCAAACCAAAATGCCTAATATTTTTGGCATGGTTGGTAACATCGTGACGTGGTTGGTGATGCTCTGTGTTGCTCCGATGCTTTTACTGCAGGGCATCGGCTAGTTCACCCAGGGGTTATTCAGCAACACGTTGAAGTCGTAGTAAAAGATGACTGAAAAGGGGGCTATCGGTCCCCTTGTTCTGGGCATTGTTTATCTCGGTTTTGATGCCTGGGCATTTAATTGAGGCTGTCAAATCGCCGCGCTAAAACGCCTCGGTTACCCAAAGTCGGTAGGCGACATCAGGCGACCGGTCATCAAGGCTAGATAACAAGCCGCCGTAGACGGTCCATCCGGGATCGATTCGAAAGTTGAAGCTGGGGCCAAATTGATGACGCTATTCGTTCCATGCAGCGATATGCTCAAGTTTTCCCAATTGAGAGTAGTGCTCCACATTGAGGCTTAGGGCCTGCGTCGCTCGGAATGCTATTAGCGCTCGAGCTTGCAGGCTGATGTCGTTATCTGCACCACCGAAGCCCCGTGTGTTCAATATCGCCACTCGTCCATGCCATGCATCATTGAACTCGTATAGCGCGCCGTAGTTAGCACTGAATAACGAGGGTCTAGAGCGATTGTGTATGCGAGCATCGAATCGAAACCCGTGGCGAAATTTGTCGCTATCATCACCAAGGTCCCAAAACAGCTCAGCTTGAGCAAAAACAAAGGTTGAGTGTCCGAGGGCATTTTCCGAGCCATGGATAATGCCTCGGAGCGTTATGTTCCCATCGAGGCTTTGCTGATAATGCAGGCGCCTGCCCCAAGCCCTGGAGTCAGGATCAATGGTTATCCGATATTGCATTGACCGATG
This sequence comes from Pseudomonadota bacterium, assembly GCA_002862405.1. Taxonomy (GTDB): domain Bacteria; phylum Pseudomonadota; class Gammaproteobacteria; order Pseudomonadales; family Halieaceae; genus Luminiphilus. The sequence goes on along the minus strand of PKCZ01000184.1, from coordinate 10,619 downwards.
CCCCTCGTTCACAACCGGTGGAAAGACACCAGGCGGTATTGCCCCAACTCGCGTCGCTCAACGTGAGTCCGGCTGCGAGACAGAAATATGCCGTGATTAATTAGATCGTTATTTGTTTGTTGAGGAGGATCATTGGCTTATCAGGTCAATCTTAGCGGTGCTATCGATGTGCGGTGTGGGTACAAAACTTCAAGTCGCAAGTTCACTTTTCCGCGCTGACCTGCATGGGTTGTTGGGATGCCATACATTCTGTGTCTCGCGTTGAAGTGGTTTATCACTGCGACAAGTATTACCGCTTAATACTGCAGTTATCGCGCTATGGTTCCATACTATTCCCGCTAGCAAGATTGGAGATTTTTTGCCGTGAATCGGGTCGTTTGTTGGGTTTTTAAGGTTGGTTTTATCGGTGCTTTATTGGCGTCATGCAGTACTGACCCAGGGGACTTATCAAGCCCGGCGCCCAGTACGATTTTTGGAAATCCTGATTATCGAGCAATCTCTTATGGTGGCTACCGTGGGTTAACTCGTGAGGACGCGCCGACGGTTGAGCAGCTGGTTGACGATGTGAAGATTTTAGCTGCGATGGATATCAAGCTCTTGCGCACTTACAACACGTCCCAGTTCCCGCAGGCCGAGCGTTTGCTGCAGGCCATTCGCGAGGTTAAGTCCAAGGATCCAAGCTTCGAAATGTACGTCATGCTAGGTGCTTGGATCGAGTCGAAGAACGCCTGGACCGAGGCCGTGTGGAATCTAGAGACGAATGCCTGGGTTGAGGGTACGGGCCCGGATCACACTCAAGGTAACGTTGAAAACAACAGCCAGGAGATTGCGACCGCCATACGCTTGGCGAATGAGTACCGGGATATTGTGAAGGCCATTGCCGTTGGTAACGAAGCAATGGTCCAGTGGGCAGTGACCTACTTTGTGTATCCCGAAACGATCCTGAAATGGATTAATCACCTTCAAGAAGCAAAAGCATCAGGCGCACTAACTCCCGATGTATGGATCACTTCCTCTGATAACTATGAATCCTGGGGTGGCGGTAATCCGATTTATCACACTGAAGAGCTTACGGAGCTCATGCAAGCTGTCGACTTTGTTTCGGTTCACACCTACCCATTTCACGATTCTTTTTATAACCCCTCGTTCTGGGGAGTGCTTCCAGACGAAGAGTCGTTGCCGTTTGAAGCGATGACTGAGGCGACAATGCAGCGCGCAATCGCGTACGCAAAAAATCAGTATGCCGCTGTGGCTGATTACATGGCATCGGTCGGCGTTAGTAAGCCAATGCATATCGGAGAGACAGGCTGGGCGAGTATCGACGAAACCGCCTACGGAGCTGAAGGCTCTAAAGCAGCGGACGAGTTCAAGCAAAAAATCTTTCATGATCTGCTGCGTGATTGGACGGATGCAGAGGGCATTTCGCTCTTTTATTTTGAGGCCTTCGACGAGCAGTGGAAAAAGGCAGATAGCCCCGGAGACTCCGAGAACCACTTTGGGTTGATCGCGCTCAACAACGAAGTGAAATACACCTTGTGGGATGAATTTGATAATGGCGCCTTTGCCGGTTTGCTCCGCGATGGCCAGCCCCTGCGAAAGAGCTTTGGGGGTGACCGAGAGGCGTTGTCGGCAAGTGCGACGACGCCCCCGTTTCGAAGCCAGATGGCAGTCCGGAAAATAGAGAAAACGAACCCTGATCGCACACCCGGCGAGATGGTCACCGAGCCAAAATTGGTCGTGGTACATAACCAGTTCTCTAACGCCGATGTGGATGCGAGTTCGCCGAGCGCTGCACTAAAGTTGACCCCATGGGAGGGTACGACTGCCATTGAACTGTTGCCGGGTGGCGAGGTCCGCGTTGAGACACGTGCTGGTGACTGGTGGGGTGCCAGTCTTGAGCTCGATGCCGATGTTGGCGAGAACTTAGCGAAGTTCCGTCAGGGACAGATGCACTTTGATATTCGTGGTAGCAGCGATGTGAACTTCAGTTTGGGTTTCCAGACGGGGAATTTCTTGCGTGGCGATCAGGTAAATAACTTTGCGAGCTTCGGGCCGGGAACTGACTACGAGATCGATGTGGAGTGGCGATCGGTTAGCTTGCCTATAGCTGAGATCGATGGCGGTACGGATATGACCGACGTTACCAATATCGTTGCCTTCCTCAGCCAGGAAAAAGCACCCGACAAAACGATTTTCTTGCGTAACATCTACTTCAGTCAGTAGCGGCCGTCAGGGTGCGTCGCTTAACTCGGAGTTTTGCGACCACCGCTGCCGCAATGAGAGCAACATAGACCGCGTAAATCGGCGCAAAATTTGTCAGCAGTCGCCCAGAAAAGGCGACGAAAAAATACAACATTAGTATGAAAATCCCGACCGTGTGGAGTTGCTTCCATTTAGCAGTGCCTAGCCGTCTGACGCTGTAATCATTAGAAGTTAAAGCGAGCAAGGCAGTGACCACGTAGCCGAAGCCCGCTACTGCAACAGACGCATCGACGCTGTAGCCCTCAAGGTTACTGAGAAACAAGATGAGCGCCACCAAGTGGAAGGTATGCGCAGTGGCAAACCCCAGTCCTAGCTGTCTTCGATATCTCACCAAACCTCGAGTTTGCGCGTTATTTACAACGGCTTTTAGCGTACTCGCAGAGAAGGCCAATAACAGAAAAACGAAGGCGAGATGTGCTGAGTAGCGCGTCCATAGCAATAAAAAGCCAGGTGGCGAATCACTGGTGACTGCGATCTCCGCTGCCGGCGCTAGGTAGGTGGCCAACATGACCAGAGCCGACAGCAAAACACTCCTGATCCAAACCATGAACCATTCCCCGAGCTACTTTCGTGCTTGTTTGATTGCGGATCTATGTCTACTGTTAAGGGTGAGAAGCCTATTACAGGAATGCGACGTCATGAAGCTTTGGCAATCAATGGTCTTGTCGGCAGTCGTCATGTCGGGTTGTTCATCAGCGCCGACAGAGCAGGAGATAGACGCGGCTGACTTTGGCTTATCCATGTCAGAGGAAACCTGTCTGGCTGTTGCCACTCCTTTCATTACACAGCGAATGGGTGACCCTGAGTCAGTCATTTTTGAAAATCTTAAGTGTTATCGGGGGCTGGAGGGTCGTGTTCCGGTTGCCCGTGTTGAAGCGACCTATGGCTACCGATTTGCCGGCGATGTTGATTCCAAAGGGGAGATTGGCCGGTACACCGGCATGACACCGTTTTCCGGCATTGTTCGCGATGACGGCGACGGCCCCAAGGTGGTCAGATACTGCATTACCAGCGGCACCAAGGACTATCGATTCTGTATTCCTTCAATGGTTGATTGAAAAGCAGTCTGATTTCTTCTAATCCCCACGCTTCTTCTCACCCCCGCGCTTTCATTTATTTGATGATGCGTCGCGCGCGCACTTCTTAAACCGTTATCTATCCGCGCCTTAACGTATCGCATGGACTGCGCGATTTTGATTGGTGTTATGTCACAAAAATAGCTACGAACTTTTTTATTGCAATTAGAAATGCGAATCATTATCATTTGCGATAACAAAAAAGAGGGTAGTTCAATGTTCCTAAAAAAATCCGTCAGTATCAGTGTGGCCAGCTGCTTAATGTCCAGCGCGGCGTTGGCGCAGCAAGTAGACACAACTCAAAACCAAGTGATCGAGGAGGTACTAGTTTCAGGACAGTATCTATACACCGACACGATTAACGCTCTTAAAACTCCGACGCCAATTTTGGATGTACCGCAAAGCCTGAGCATTGTCTCTGCGGAAGACATTCGAGCGCGTGGCTTTAATAGCATCGGTGAGGTGATCAACTATTTGCCGGGCGTCACGACATCTCAGGGGGAGGGCCATCGAGACGCGGTTGTGTTCCGGGGTGTTCGGTCTACCGCTGACTTCTACATTGATGGTGTGCGAGATGATGTGCAGTACTTTCGACCGCTTTATAACTTAGAGCAGGTTGAAGTGCTCAGGGGGCCCAACGCGCTCTTGTTCGGACGCGGTGGAACGGGCGGTGTGCTCAACAGAGTTACGAAAAAAGCGCAGCTGGACGAGTCGTTCACAGCCTCGCAAGTCAGTGCGGACAGCCTCGGGGAAGTGGGCGGTCAAATTGATACTAACGTTGTGGTGACCGAGACCGTGGCATTTCGAGTAAACGCGATGGTCGAGAGGCTTGAGAATCACAGAGATTTCTACGACGGCGAGAGACTAGGAATTAACCCGACGTTGAGAATTGAGGCAGGTGGTAGCCGATTTGACCTGTCATATGAATACATTGATCACCAACGCTTCATCGACCGTGGCATCCCAACGGGCTCAAACGGACGGCCAGTGGAGGCCTTCCAGGACATTGTTTTTGGCGATGCCGATGTGAACACTACAGAGCTCAAAGCCCATTTATGGCGTGCGGCAGTGCAACACACATTTTCCGACACCTTGAAGGCTAATATGTCAGCGTTTTATGGTGACTATGACAAGCTATACCAGAATTTTTATGCGTCCTCTTACAATCAGGACGATAGTCCAGACGTGGTTACCTTAGATGGTTACGTTGACACGACGACGCGCGAGAACACGATACTGTCGGGGAATTTAGTTGGCGAGCTCGAAGCGGGTGGGTTGGAGCATACCCTCCTTGCTGGTGTTGAGTTCATATCGACGAAAAGTAATCAGGATCGATGGAATACCTTTTGGGACACCACCCAAGACGACAACGAGGTATTCACAATTTCGAGAAATTTAGGCGTGTTGGGTGGCTCCGGAATTAACGCCTTGGGTAACGTCGCGACGAATCGATTCGACCAGGATATCAACGACGACACCCGCGTTTCGATTGACGTTACCTCGCTTTATTTACAGGACGAAATTGAATTGACCGATCACTTTAGGCTGGTCGCGGGGCTGCGGTACGATAGCTTTGATATTGATGTACTTAATGTGGTGGCTGATGGCGTTCGATCACGCAAAGACAGTGAGGTGTCACCGCGCCTTGGTCTGGTTTACAAGCCAATAGAAGCTCTCTCGATTTACGCTAGTTACAGCGAATCTTTCCTGCCACGCAGCGGAGAGCAATTTGCCAATATCAACGGTAACAACGATAAGCTGGGCCCCAATACCTTCGGCAACCGGGAGGTGGGCGTTAAGTACGACTTCGAATCAGGACTGAGCTTCACTGCAGCAATGTTCGAAATTGAGCAACGCTCTCCCCAAGTTGCTGACAATGATCCGGCCACGTTAGACGTCATCGAGTCACAGATCGATGGTTTTGAGTTGCAGCTACAGGGTCGAGTCAATGATGTGTGGACAGTATCAGCGGGCTATAGCGCACTTGATGGTGAGCAGGTGAATCGACAGGGTCCGACTGGCCTTACGCCGCGCGAACTGCCGGACTCCATGTTCTCCATTTGGAATCAATTTGCTGTATTTGAGCGACTCGATATTGGCCTCGGTCTGACGCACCAGAGTGAGAGTTTTATCAACAATAGCAATACAGCGGTACTGCCAAGCTACACGCGGGTAGACGCCGCGGTGAGCTATGACTGGTCATCCGCAACACGCATTCAGCTCAATATCGAAAATGCGACTGACGAACTTTATTTCCCGAATGCACACAGTACGCACCAGGCATCGGTCGGTGCACCTATCAATGTGCGACTCTCTATCAATACTACTTTTTAATCAGCACTGAAACTGAGTCGAGTTATTTGGAAGGCCTCCTTAAAGGGGGCTTTACCCAGCTTCTTAGTGTCCGATCGGCGGGGCGTGTTGTGCAGTATTGTCAGACCGTGCTAAAAAACTTCACGGTTCATCGCACAATCTAGGGGGTCTGAATGAGCTTACGAGCTTTCGTCTTTGTCATCGGCGTATTCACTTGTGGCATTGCCCATGCCGATGACCACGCGTCCGAGTTTCTTGACGTGGGTGACTGGCTGGAAGCCGAGCGAGTCAGCGACGCGCGCATCTCGCCGGACGGCCGACAGATCGTTTACACGCGTCGATACGTCGATAAGATCGATGATCGCTACGAGTCGTCATTGTGGATCATGGACAGCGACGGCGAGCGTGAACGATTCCTGATGACGGGTTCGAATCCGCGCTGGTCGCCAGACGGTTCGCGACTGCTCTTCACAGGCCCGGACAAGAACGGCAAGCCCCAGATATTCGTTCGATGGATGGATGATGAGGGTGCCGTCTCCCAGGTAACGAATGTCACTGTGACGCCGGCGTCGCCGACCTGGTCACCCGACGGCAAGCATATCGCATTCGTCGCTATTGTTCCGGCGAAGAACAAGTGGAATGTCTCCATTCCCTCGCCACCAGAGGGCGCTAAGTGGACCAAGGGACCTCGTATCCTTGATCGTATTCACTATCGTCAGGATCGGGTTGGTTTCCGCGATCCGGGGTATTCTCACCTCTTCGTTGTGCCGGCTAGTTCCGGCACGGCCCGTCAGCTGACCTCAGGCGAATGGCACGTTGGAGCACAGTTCGACGGACTGTTCTCGGGGGCGGGCTTGAGCTGGACGCCGGATAGCAAGCGAATCCTGTTCGACGGCCTTGATGAACCGAACAATGATCTGATGTATCGGCGGTCCCATATCTACGCCATCGATGTCGCTACTGGCGGACGGGAGATGCTGACTGACAGCATCGGCTACTGGACCGATCCGGTCGTGTCGCCAGATGGCAGGCGCGTCGTCTATTCCGGTTACCCGGAAGCGAAGGAAACCTACGAAATGCCGCATCTCTTTGTCATGGACATCGACGGCGGCAACTCCACCAACCTGACGGAAGACTTCGACCGGCCCGCTAGCGGTGTGATCTGGGACGACAACAACAGACAGGTCTATTTCACTGCCCAGGATCGCGGTTACGTCAATGTCTTCAGAAGCGATCTCAGCGGAAGGGTCACTGCGGTAACCTCCGGGCAGCAGGTTGCAACGCTGGTGTCGGCCGACAAAGCTCGCAATGTCGGTGTCGGCCTTATCAGTAACTTTAGCGAGCCGGGCGACATCTACCATTTTCCGCTGCCCCGGTCCGGAGAACCGACCCGGTTGACAGCGGTCAATGCCGATATGCTGGGGGGTAAGACGCTCGGTGAGCAGGAAGAAATCTGGTTCGAGGCGGAAGACGGAAGCATGGCACATGGCTGGATTGTCAGGCCGCCGAATTTTGATCCTGAGATGAAATACCCGATGATTTTCGAGATTCATGGTGGCCCCTTTGCCATGTATCAGGGCCGCTTTAATCTGACCTATCAGATCTACGCGGCGAACGGATTCGTTGTTCTCTACACCAATCCGCGCGGCAGCACGGGTTACGGCGAGGCGTTTTCACAGGCGATCAGTCGCGCGTATCCAAGCGTCGATCACCTCGATCTGATGGCGGGTGTCGACGCGGCACTTGAGACCGGTTACGTCGACGAAAAGCGCCTATATGTCGGTGGTTGCAGCGGCGGTGGCGTGCTTTCTAGCTGGATGATCGGCCATACCGATCGTTTCGCAGCGGCGGCTGTCCGTTGTCCCGTCGTCAACTGGCTAAGTATGATGGGTACGACAGATATTCCCTTCTTCACGCTGTCCTTCTTCCAGAAGCCCTTCTGGCAAGACCCCACCGACTGGTTGAAGCATTCGTCGATCATGTACGTCGGCAATGTGACCACCCCGACACTGGTTATGACGGGAGAGAAGGATCTGCGGACCCCGATGGCGCAGTCAGAAGAGTACTATGCGGCCCTGAAGGTGCAGGGCGTACCGGCGCAACTGATGCGCTTTAACGAGGAATATCACGGCACAAGCTCAAAGCCGTCCAACGCGATGCGCACGATGGCTTACATGATGGCCTGGTACAACCAGTGGACCGAGGACGGCGAAGTCACTGACTCGGACGAGTGAGGAAGCGGCAGTCGCCCGGAGGACCCTTGTTCCGCGGGCGGCTTCCCAATTTAGAGGGCGGACCGCTCCGAATGACATAACGATGATGCGGGCGATTCCGTAGCCGGTAACCCAAAGGTCATGCCCATCGCCTTTGTGAAGCAGTGCTCGAAGGTATCTATCGCTTTCTTAAATCCCCTCTGCGCGCTGTGTTTGCGCGCCTACCTCAGCTGCTATGTCATTGGGGACAAGCATGGTCAGTGCATAGTGGGCGATTTTCCACTCACCATCGATCAGTTCGACCACTCCAGTGCCCCGGCAATGACCTAACTTCTCGTTGAGAAGGACTTCATCAAACCATCGCGTATTGCCTTCACCTTCCCAGTTTCGCTCTTTGACTGAATACGTCCACCCATGACCGTCCTCAAACGCGGGCTCGGCATAGACCTTGAACTCCTCTATGGTCCAGCGTTCCGATTTGTCCGTGCCCAAAAACACAGCGTCAGGCGTGTACCGGTCAAAGTAGGTTTGGAAATTACCCTCATGGGCATCCCGGTGAAGACCGTCGATCAGGGCGTCGATGGCAGCTCGCTGGTCATCAGCCGAGCTTATGGCTGGCAGTAGTGCGAGCGAAACTGCTACGGCTTTAAGGCAGTTGGCAGGCCTGAGTGGTTTGCTGATTACTGCTAAAAGTGGATATCGCGAATTCATCTATGGCAGCCTTAATTGTCCGATCTATGTCGATTACTGATCATAAGCCACAATGTGGTCGGTCATCAGCCCCACAATTTGATCGTGGTATGACTCGGGCAGGTTGTGGCCCATTCCATCGATCAGGACAAACTTCGCCCCTGCAATTTGCTGGGCTGTGTGGACTCCGTGTGCCGGCGGGATCAGAGGATCTTCAGAGCCATGAAGCACGAGCGTGGGCGCTGTGATTGTCTGTACCTCTAGGGTTCGATCACCGGTCTTGAAGATGGCCATTAAATGGCGCTCCATTGATTCCGGGTGAAATCCGCGTGCGCGCATGAGCTCTTCACGCGAGGCCTCGGCGTCACCGTCAGCCAGGTCTCTGAGGTTATCCTCAGCTGCCGAGGAGGGCGGTGGAAGGTGAGGTGCAAAGGTTGTCGACATCACCGATGTGAGCGTTTTTATACGGTTCGGAAAATTGGCGGTAAGCACCTGCGCAATCATGCCTCCCATCGAGACCCCCATGACATGCACCTCCTTGTGGCCCTCGGCATCGAGCACCGCAATGCTGTCGCTTGCCATATCGTCGAGCGTGTAAGGCGCGTCAACTGAGAATCCAAATTCGTATTTGAGTATTTGCCACCAGACGGTGGGGGTGCCCCAGTCCGTGAAGAGATCAGAGCCTCCCGTATCACGATTGTCGATGACAATGATCTCGAAGCCCTGCGACTCAACGTTCTGGATAAATGCATCGCCCCAAGCTGACCCTGCCCCGCCGAGCCCCATGATGAGCAGTAACTTCGGGTTTGTATCGCTCTCATTGAAGACACGGTAGGTAATGGACGTTCCATCCGAGTCTGCCGATCGGACGGCGGCAGTATCGAGATAGTCTCTTGAGTAGTCTGCCGCTGCATGAGAAACGGCCAAGAGCATTAAAAGACTAAGTATCAGATATTTCATGTTGATCGGCCGAAAAGGAAAGCGTCGATAATAACTCGGGTGCGTGAGCTTGTGCGCAGCTGTGGAAGAACTGTCGGCTAAGGTTGAGAACTCATTTACGTCAGAATTGGAATCTTTCTAAATCGGAGCCTAGCTAGTTTTTGTCAGTAACGCGATTTTGGTTACACGGCGCACTATGAGGCGGTAAAGCCACCATCAACCACCAGTTCCGAGCCCGTCATAAAGGAGCTGTCATCTGAAAACATAAAGACGGCCGCGGCAGCAATTTGATCTGGATCTGCCAGACCTAACAGCGCACGCTCTGCGAGTCGAGCTGAGAACTGTTCACCCTCCTCGGGCTCGAGCTGGGCGATGGCATTTTCAACCAGTGGCGTCTCAGCAAATCCCGGGTGAATCGAATTAACTCGAATACCTGTCTCCCGCTCTGCCAGGTCGAGTGCTATGGATTTGGTCATTGCACGCACGCCACCTTTCGATGCCGAGTAAGCTACAACCTTGGACGACGAGACCATCCCATAGATCGATGAGACGTTGACGATGGCGCCCCCACCCGAAACTTCGATCAATGGCGCGCAGACTTTGCATCCCAAGAATACACCGAGCAGGTTGATGTTGATGGTCCGCATGAAGCCCTCGGTGGTCTCGGTCTCTAGGTTGCCATTGACGGCGATGCCTGCGTTGTTCATCACGAAGTGAAGCCCCTGTCCCTGGCTTGCAATAAGCTCAACCACCGAGATCCACTCACTTTCATTGACTACGTCAAGATGAACATAGGTGGCGCCAATCTCTTCTGCCACCGACTCCCCGAGCTCATCTTGGATATCGGAGATCCATACTGTGGCACCGTCGGCAATCATGCGTTTTGCTGTTGCCAGTCCGATACCTGATGCGCCCCCGGAGATGAGCACTGATTTTCCTTCAAAGCGACGTTCGGTCATGTTGTCCTACTTTTTTATCTTTGTTGTTAGTTTTCTTAGGGTTCGACATACCGAAATAATGGCAGGGATTGGTTCGGGCCACAAAGGAAAACATGACCTATCTGTAAATCTGAGCCTTGCCGTACCACGCTCGATTTGTAGTAGCGAACAAGTGCGATGCTTACCCA